>CAYMME010000616.1:0-4573 GCA_964391465.1 uncultured Planctomycetales bacterium | reverse complement strand
AAGCCGGACGTGGTCCTGATCGACGAGAGAACCGGCCGGGCAGTGGCCAAGGAGCTTGGGCTCGTGCCGCTCGGTGTCCTGGGCGTGCTGGTTCAGGCCAAGCGTAGCGGTCTGGTCGGCGCTGTGGCCCCGCTGTTGACGAGGCTCAAACATGAACTTGATTTCCACATCTCCGCACAAGTCGAGCGGCGAATCCTTGACTTGGCAGGCGAATAGGTTGCCGGTTCGATTCTCCGGTGTTTGATGTGCGAGTACACGAGCTAGGCGAAGCTGCAGTCTTCTTCCGCGATGGCAATGCGTCGTGCACCCAATCTGAACCGCTTGAGACCGGCGTCACACGCCCACATCGTCGGGCGGATGGGTGGCCGGGTCCGTCTTCACGCGCGTCGTCCGAAGCCCTGCGGGATCCTCAAAAGCGCCGAACCGCAACGATCCGTGGACACGCGCTTGCTCACGGTTCGTTTGAACGCCTTGTCAGCCAACCGCGGTATCATGTCACCGGATGTCGTGTGCTGGTTTGAGGTGAAACTCGATCTCATACTCAAAGAGGCTGACGTTCGGGACTACTGAGACCGCATACCGGAGGCCCTCGCTTATCTCCTTGGCGACGATCACACCGCATACCTCTCTGTCCCTTCCGACTGTTTGACGCACCCATCCCATGTAACGAGTGAGCTGACCAATTGCGTGGTCGGGGCTTCGTGCGCGCTTCAGCTCAAAGACGAGAAACGCGCCTGAGTCATCAACTGCGAGAATGTCGATTCGGCCGACAGCAGTTGGGAATTCGATGCCATCACGCCCTGTCGGGTCGACGTAGAGCTGTAATCTCCTACCCTTCACGTCAATAGTCGCAATGTTCTGGGCGATGAAGTCGCGCAACTGAGACTCCAAGCCGAAGGCGGCATCGGGCCGTTCTGTTTCCTCGGATAGATGATCCTCCCCAAGGACTGCATCGACCGTGCCCGCATCCGCTTGGCTCCGAGGGAAGATGAGTCGAACCTCGTCGTCAGTTTCTTGGACCGACCAACCCATGCGTCGAAGACCATCCCGTAGCTGATGTGAGGTGCTTGAGGTGGCATCGAGCCCAGACGGAAGGTGCTGCGCGTGCTGACGCAACCATTCCTTCATCGGATAGACTTCAACGCCACCATCCTCTTTCGCAACGACAACGATGAAACGCTTCATGGTTTCCTCATTGAATGCTAGCGATCAACGTGGGTGACGGCTGCGCCAATCCGCGGGAACGCACGCATGGTCACGCATCGTCTCAAGCTCCAGACGCTCGTCTCGACATGGATTCTCCGCCGCGGTTCGGCCATCCCGTTGCCGGAGCGTCGGTTCCTGTCGCCGTTTCGTCCAAGCGAGCGGAGGCTCATGCGAACAACGCACAACCGGACGCCGGGTCCGTTGGCGGCGGATTCCCCGTATGAAGGATTCTCACAGATCAACCGATTGCAATCAATGATTGCGGGTCCCTGCCGGTGATGCCCTAGGGCGTCAGCCAACGCGTGAATTGTTCCTGCGGGATCGGGGTGTCCATCCAGGATTGGTCGGGCATCGGGTCGCACATGCAGTCCGCGACGGTGCGCAGATGGGGGAGCGCGATCTTGGATCGTTTGCGTCGCTGGGTGATCCAGGCAATCTCGCGGCGGCGGACGATGGCGGAGACGATCTCGTTGGTCATGCGTGCGTCGCCGAGCACGTAGTCGCAGACGCGCTGGTGGTTGCCGGCCCGCCATTCGCGCGGTGCGTCGGCGGCATCCATGCTCTTCTTCATACCGATGTTCAGCCCCTTGGCCACGGCATCCAGCCCGACGGGAAAGCCCTTCAACTTGAAGAACTGAAACATCGGGTCGTACATCGCCCGGGCGATGCGCGAGGCGGTGGGCACGTCGCCGGCGGCACGGGCGATCCATTGCAGATCGAAACTCAGGCCGTTCCATGCGCAGACGGCGTAGCCGTCGCGTTGCATTTGATCGAGGTAGTCCAACAGTTCTCGGGCGTGTTGCCGCTCCAGGTTGACCAGCGGCTTGTCACCGGGTCCGGACGAGAACCAGAGGCGGTGCTCGCCGTCGGCGATCTGGGTCGCGGCGACGGCCACGTCAAACGGCGCGTATTGGGCAATGTCCTCGCCGGGACGAAGGTCGAAGACGTTGGAGATCTCGATGTCGAAGCTGAGGATCTTCATGGTGCTGTCCCCACGGTACAAGAGCACCGGCATCATCCTGGCGAGCACGGTAGTGTCAGGCCGCTTCCTGATCCCGATGTACATCGGGACGGTTCGGATCATGAGCAACGTCGATGCTGCCTCCCGTGAAGTCCGTGGCCCAGCAGGCTGAGTGCGTCGGGCGATTCCGCCTTTGTCGCCGGAGCGGGCCAGTGCCCATCATGAGTATTCGCTCTGCACGCATGCTTCAACCCTTGCTCTTTGCGGTCGGCTTGCTGCGGCGAACCTTCGCGGGCCGATGTTCCCATTCGGTTCTGGCTGTTTTGAGGATCTCCTCGATCTTCGCGACGACGTCGGGATGGGTCTCGGCGACGTTCTGCGTTTCCCCGACGTCCCGCTTGAGATCGTACAGCTCAACGGGCTTGTCCGTTCCGAGCCGGACGGCCTTCCAGTTCCCCATCCGCACCGCCTGCGTGAACCCGCGCTCAAAGAACTCCCAGTAGAGGTACTCGTGGCTCTTCTGCTTCCGGCCGAGCAGCGCGGGAAGCATCGAGATGCCGTCGATCCCGGCGGGAGGCTTGCCCCCGGCGATCTCGGCCGCTGTGGGCAGGAAGTCCCAGAACGCCCAAACTTGGTCGCTGACCGCACCGGCGGGCACCTTCCCCGGCCAGCGCACGATCGTCGGCACCCGGATCCCGCCTTCGTAGAGATCTCGCTTGATTCCCCGCAGGGCACCGTTGCTATCGAAGAACTCCGGCTTGGCTCCGCCTTCGCGGTGCGGGCCATTGTCGCTGGAGAAGAAAACGACCGTGTTGTCATCGATTCCCAATTCGCGGATGCGCTCCATGATCCGTCCCACGTCACGATCCATGCGCGTGATCATGGCCGCGTGGTTCTTCTGCGGCTGAGGCCACGTCTCGTCGGAGTACGGCGCGTCGCTCGGCACCTCCATCCCGTTGCCCGTCTCCCGGCCCAACTCGTTGTTGGTGTGCGGAATCGTCAGCGGCAGGTAGAGGAAGAACGGCTCGGCGTGGTGACGCTCAAGGAAGTCGAGCGCACGCCGGATGAACAGGTCGTGCGAGTACTGGCCCTGGTGACCGTCAAGGTTGCCGACAAGGGGGTACTTCTGCTGATTCTCCCAGAGGTGGGTCGGATAGTAATTGTGGGCGTGGCGCTGGTTCAGATAGCCGAACCACTCGTCGAATCCCTTCTGGTTCGGTACGCCGCTGGTGCCCGGCTCGCCCACGCCCCATTTGCCGATGATGCCGGTGTGGTACCCGCCCGCTTTGAGCACCTCCGCTACGGTAACATCTTGATGTCGCAATGGGACACGCACATTGCCGCGGACGTGAGCGTGGCCCATGTGCATGCCCGTCATCAGGGCGCATCGTGATGGGGCGCAGACGGTGCTCCCGGCGTAGCAGTCCGTGAACCGCATGCCTTCGGCCGCGAGGCGGTCGATGTGAGGCGTCCGGATCCGCTCCTGGCCGTAGCAACCCGGGTCTCCGTAACCCAGGTCATCCGCCAAAACAAAGATGATGTTCGGTTTCCGGTGGGGCGA
Organism: uncultured Planctomycetales bacterium; assembly: GCA_964391465.1. Taxonomy (GTDB): domain Bacteria; phylum Planctomycetota; class Phycisphaerae; order UBA1845; family CAYMME01; genus CAYMME01. The sequence continues at coordinate 845 of CAYMME010000616.1, read as the reverse complement.
CTCGGCCGCACCAGCCGTCCGGGCACCGAGCCCAAACGCGGCCCCGATGCCGATTAGCGCGACGATCGCGGCGTGCGAGACTGCGGTGCGTCTCATAAGCTCCATCGTGTAGTGCTCCCCAAGTCCAGGTTTTTCAGTGCGATGCGCTTTGCCATTGCCTTCGCCCAACGAGGGGACTTTAATAGAAGTGATGGCTTCGAAAGACCTACGACCAATCGTGGCCGGGTGGCCTTATCGTAGCGGGCAGATCACCGTCCGCAAGATCGTCGGCCAGGACGGCACCGTGAAAATCCAGATGCGACTGGACCTCGGCTTGCTCCAGATGAGCGAGGCCGGCCGGCCCGACGGGCAACGTCCGCACGGGGCCGAGTCCCTGCTCGATCACCATTTGTCGCTGCTCGCCGACCACAAGCAGCGCAACGGAACCGAATTGGGGTTCGAGCTGTCGCCGGATACGTGCCGCGAACTCCGGGACGAGGCGGTCATGTACTACTACCGGTACCTGTCGCTGTTCGTGCTCGAGGAGTTCGACGCCGTCGAGCGCGACACGGCTCGGAACCTCAAGGTGCTTGATCTCTGCCGGAAGTTCGCGGGCGAGCCGTACGACCGTTTTGTGCTCGAGCAGTATCGTCCCTACATCCTGATGATGAACACGCGCGCCAAGGCCCACCGCGCCGACAAGGCCGGCGCCTACCGTACGGCGCTGAACCATGTGGAAGCCGGCCTGGACGCTATCCGCGAGTTCTTCCAGACCATCGGGCAGGAGGACGCATTTGGCGATTGCAGCGAGGTCCAGATCCTGGAGTCACTGAGAAGCAAGATCAAGAAGAAGATCCCCACCCGTC
>CAYMME010000615.1:0-4580 GCA_964391465.1 uncultured Planctomycetales bacterium | reverse complement strand
CTGAAGAACATACGCACCTGCAAGTGGCCAAGGTGTTAGCGTTGTAGTATTAGGCAGGTGCGACGGGCGTGTCGAGCGCGGTTGACAACGTGCCCCGATCATCGCACAATCACGCGCAGCTTGTTCCCGAAGCGGATGTGGCGGAATTGGCAGACGCGCTGGCTTCAGGTGCCAGTGGGGGTAACCCCGTGGAGGTTCGAATCCTCTCATCCGCAGTCACCCTCGACGAACTCCACTGCTGAGTGTCTGTGACAGATGAATTCGTACGGCTCTCCTCGGAGTCCGGCAACTCTAGTCAGGCGAGGCGTCTCGCGACCCCACCGGGGCCGAATCAGAGTGGCACCACGAGTCTGCCGAACCGCGAGGGGCAGGACCAGGACGTAGCGTCCTCAGTCCACCGTGTTCACGTCGTCTTTCGAGGGTCGTTGGTCACCAGCAGCGGAAGCTCAGCCCGCCGCCCGTAGCGGCCTGCGCCTTGCTGGCCGACGTCCGGCGGGGCGCCGGACGCTACGCGGTCCTGGCAGCTCCTACACGCGCAACGTTGAGCCGGTACTTGAGCCGGGCGATCCCGTCGGCGAGCGGAAGCTGCGACGGGCACACGTACGAGCAGACCCCGCAGTCGATACACGCCGCCGGTCGCAAGGCTCGGGCCCGCGCGTCACCCTCCTGCTCGGCAAGATGATACAGCTTCGCCGGGTCGAGCCCCACGGGGCAGTCGTCGACGCACCACCCGCAACGGACGCACGACCGCGGCTCGCGCGCGCCGCCGGCTGGAAGTCGCCGGGCGGTCAGGAGCGTGATCGCATGCGTGCGACGCGTCGTGACGAGGTCAAGCCGACCAACCGCGTGTCCGCTCATCGGGCCGCCCACGATGAGGCGAGCAAGCGGCGCGGCGAACCCCACCTGGTCGACAATGTGTGCGAGCGACGTGCCGACCGCAATCGAGTAGTCGCCCGGTCGCACCGCCCCATCGCCGGTGACGGACACGACTCGATGCGTCATCGGCCGTCCGCCCGTCACCGCATCGTGCACCGCGAGCACGGTGGCCACGTCAAGCACGACGACACCGGCGTCGAGCAGCGTCTGCCCGAACGGCACCTCACGCCCGAGCACTGACTTGACCAGCAGCAGCGGTTCGGCCTGCGGATACTTGTTTCGCAGCGGCACGACCTTCACGGGCATCCCGCGCGCCGCGGCGCTCAACTTCGCGATCAAGTCGCGCTGCTGCCGGTCCACTACCAGCGTACTCCGGCGGACCTCCAGCAGACTGACCAGCGCGGCCGCCCCGGCCACGATGCGATCTCCGAATTCGAGCAACAGACGGCGGCGCGCCGTGAGGCCGGGTTCGGCATCGATTCCGTTGATGATGAAGTGACGCACGCCCCGCGCCCGCGCCGCCCGCAGGCCGATCACGGTCGCGGTAGTGTCGCAACCGAAGCCCACCACTCCCGCATCGGCGACGCGTTCAAGAAACGCGTCCCGCGACGACGGAACCTCGGCTGGCGTGTCGGAGAGGTTGGTCTCGCTCGCGTCCGGCTCGCACTCGATCGCGAGAGCGGAGACGTCCACGTCCTCGGTCGTATCGACGCGCCGCGTGCCGAGAACCCGACCGTCGAACGGCGCGTGCACGGGAGTGACGGCGTCGTTGTCGCCGCGGCCGATGCATTGCCCCGCGCTCACGTGCTCGCCTTCGGAAACAACGAGCGTGACAGGCGGCTCATCGGACTGCTGTAGCGGCACGATCACGTGCCGCGGCGGCGACAGCGGCTCAATCGGGCGATCAGCCGGCGCGTAGCCATTCTCCGGAAGGAAGATGCCGCCCGAAAACGTAGCCCGACGAGGAAGCAGTCGCATGACGCTATTTCACTTCGCGAGAAGGTCCAGCACCGCGGCGGACATCGTGCTCACGCCGGTCTTGATCGTCGGCTCGGGCACGGGTGCGTACAGGGCCGAGTGCAACGACGGCAGCGGCGGGCCGCCGGGCTGCTTGCTCGCCGCGATGCGGGCCGGATCGACGGACCCCAACCGGTAGATCAGCGCGGGCACGCCGGCCCGCCCGTAGAAGCCGAAGTCTTCCGCCCCCATCACCGGCTCGGCATCCTCGACGTTGTCCTTTCCGACCACGCACTCGAACACCGGCACGCACCGGGTCACGACCGCCGGATCATTGTACGTCGACGGCACGCCCTCGGAGATGCTCATGGTCGGCTCCGGCGCCCCGGCCGAGGCGGCCACGCCCGCGGCCACGCGCCGAATCGCATCGCGGAGATGTTGCCGCACCTCCTTGCTGTACGACCGAACCGTGAGTTGCAGCTTCACCTCGTCCGGGATGATGTTGTGCTTCGTGCCGCCGTGAATCGAGCCGACGGTCACGACCGCGTCGTCGATGGGCTTGACCTCGCGGGCCACAATCGACTGCAGGGCCACGACCGTGCGGGCCGCGACCAGGACCGGATCAATGGTCGTGTGCGGAGCGGCCCCGTGCCCACCGCGCCCGCGGATGATGAGGTCAACGGCGTCGACGTTGGCCAGGGCGTAGCCGGGACAGGTCGCCACCTTGCCCGTCGCCAGCGTGGCGTCGACGTGCAGACCCAACGCGAAGTCCGGCTTCGGGAAGCGCGTGAACAGGCCGTCGTCGAGCATGGCCCGCGCACCCAGACCGCGCTCCTCGGCTGGCTGGCCGATGAGCATCAACGTTCCCTGCCACGCATCACGGAGCGAGACCATCACCCGGGCTACCCCGATCAGGCACGTGACGTGCATGTCGTGCCCGCACGCGTGCATCATGTGCACGTTGTCGCCCGCGTCGTCCGTGGCCGTCACGGTGCTAGCGTAGGGCAGGCCGGTGTTCTCCTTGATCGGCAGCGCGTCGATGTCGCACCGCACCATGACCGTCGGGCCGGCGCCGTTCTTCAGCAACGCGACGACACCATGGCCACCCACGCCGGTAGTCACGTCGTAGCCGGCCTCACGCAACGCATCGGCCAGCCGGGCCGCAGTGCGCTTTTCGTGCAACGAAAGCTCCGGATTCCGGTGCAAGTGCTGGTACAACTCGAACAGCGAGTCGTACTGCTTCTCGACCTGCACCTTGATCGCCCGGATCTGCTCCGCCGTAACCGCCAGCTCGGCCGCCAGCGAGGCCACACCCCCCACCAAACAAACAAGCACCATCCCCACCAGGCCGCTCGATGATCGCAACCGCATCGTGCCGATTCCTCCTCGTCACCAGACCTCCGACCAAACGGGGAGTATGGTGCGGGGCCGGTGCCCGGAAAGCAAACCTACTGACGGCAGGGGCGTCGCTGGCAGTCGAACGAGCGGCAAGACGGGGTGCTTCGCCCGGAGAGAAGACAGAAGACAGGAGACAGGAGCCAGAAGAACACGGCGGCCACCAACCTCGCCGCGTCCCCGTGTCGCCCTCGCCTTGATCCCCCGTTCCCTGTTCCCCGTTCCCCGCGCAGCCGCTCTTGAACGACAACACCGATGACGATATACCTATCAAGGAGACGCGAGCGGCCGGAAGCTGGCATGCCCACGCTGCAATGGGGTATAGTGTAACGGTAGCACGACTGACTCTGGATCAGTTAGTCTAGGTTCGAATCCTAGTACCCCAGATACCATTGTCCGCTTTTTATTGGGTCTAGAACCGCTGTCACCCCGTGCCTTGGGGCACCTAACTCTACCTGCCAGCGTGACTTGTGGGTTTTCGACTCTTCGCCGATTCGTGCTGGTGCCGCGCCCGCGTGCCGAAGCAGACCACGAGGCCCGGTCGCGAATCACCTCGCGAGAGAGGTGCGCAGCCGTTTTCCCACGGTGGCCACGTCTTCGTTCAGCACACTCGCTCCAACCTTCGCCGTGTTCCCTCGACCATTCAGAATGGTGAAGCGCGTCCACCCTTCTACTCCACCTCCAGAGATCCTCAGCTCTCCGGGGGCAGCCCGGAAAATGTGCGTGCTCGGCCGGGGGTCGAGAGCATCGGCCAGCTCCAGCACGGCTTCGCGTCCGTGCAGCGTCGTCATCGCCCATCTGTCTCCGGCCGTGTTCGTCGGATCCCCGATGAGGACAGCGACCGTCAGGCCCCGTTGATACACCCCGATCGGGGTCGTCTTATCCTGCGTGCACGCTCCCTCGTACCGGGTCTCGAACCCGTCGAGGCGCGTCTCGACCTGGGCAGCATGATCACGTCGTTGACTGCAGCCCAGCCCTGTCAACCCCGCGAAACACGTGGAGACGACCAGCACGGGCAACACCGCACGAGACTTCAAATGCATCATCAGTTCATCACCTCCCGCCCGGACCGGGCCGTACGTGCTCCCCCCTGCCGCTCATGATGCCAGCGGCGGGCGTCGAATGCAACGCGGTGGGAACCTGTTTCGGTCGGTGGGAAGCCCGCGAAATCACCGGACGGCTACCCACAAGCATGCGCACGGGTTTCATCCCGCGGCACCGCCTCGCTGCATTCGGGGCAGGTCCCCGACACGTTCCCGCGAAGGTCGTAGCCGCAGGTCACGCAGAGGTTGTGGCGGCGGCGGTACAACACTCGGAGGACCGGGTAGGCAGCGATGCTCGATGCAAAGATG
>CAYMME010000614.1:0-4596 GCA_964391465.1 uncultured Planctomycetales bacterium | reverse complement strand
GTGGGACTTCGGCTGCGCTGCGCTCGGCGACATGGGTTGCCACATCATGAACGCCGCCAACTGGGCGCTGAAGCTCGAGCCGCCCACGAGCGTCGAAGTCGTGATGCAGAAAGGCGCCAACGAGGAAACCGGCCCGAAGAAGGCCACGATCCGCTACGAGTTCCCGGCCCGCGGCGACATGCCTCCGCTGACGCTCTACTGGCACGATGGATTGCAGCCGCCGCCCCGACCGAAGGGCATTCGCAGGCACGACGTGCTCGGCGACGGGAACCTCAACGGATCGCTCTTCATCGGCGAGAAGGGCTACCTCACGTGCGGTACGTACAGTGGGAATCCCCGGCTCCTGCCCGCGTCGTCATGGAGAGACTACCGTCCGCCCGACCCGCACCTTCCGAGGATCGAATTCGAGGGCAACAAGCACAGTCAGGACTGGATCCGGGCCTGCAAGGGAGGGATCCCGGCTTGTTCGAACTTCGACTATGCCGGCCCGCTCACCGAGCTCGTGGCCCTCGGCAACGTCGCGATTCGCGCGGGCCGCAAGATCCTCTGGGGTTCCGAGAACGTTCGCGTGACGAACGTGCCCGAGGCGAACCGTCTTCTCACGAAAGAGTACCCGGACGGCTGGCTGTAGAAGGAGACCGGCAGTTCTGCACGCAGGTCTTGCCCCGCGCACGCGGATGCCGAGTCAATCGTCGGTTTCGTCGGAGTACAAGAGCAGACCGCGGGTCTTCCGCGCGGGGGGCGGAGGGGCGAGCAAACTCACGGATAGGCCGACGACGAGTGTCGGTACGCATCCGAAAGCCCCGTACCACCAGTGTGAGATATCCGTCTCGAGAATAACCCAGATCACGCAGGCCATCCCTGCCAGCATGCCCGACAGCGCCCCGACCGCATTCGCCCGCTTCACGGCCATGCCCAACAGGAACACTCCAAGCAACGGCCCGAAGAAGGTGCCGGCGATCGCCATGACCATGTCGAACACGTGCCCGCCCAGTTCACGGATCAGAAGGGCCGCGAGGATCACGGCAACGCCGAAGCTGCCGCACAGGACGCGACTGAAGCCGACCCGCAGCCGGCGTCCGGACAGCCAGTCGCACACCACGAGAGCAGTCAGGTTGTTGATGCCGCTGTCGACGCTGCTCATGGCGGCCGCGAACAGTCCCGCGAGGAGGAGCCCGATCAGCCCGGGCCGCGCGATCACGGTCAGGATGAAGTGCGGCATCAGTTGGTCCTCTCTCGGCAGGTCCGGAAAGCCGCCGCCGGCCGGGGCGCCGGGCGGCAAGGACTGGTGATAGAACACGAACAGGACCGACCCCACCACGAAGAACAACGCGCACACCGCTCCCGTCATCACGCCATTGACGATGAGCGACCAGCGGGCCTCGGCCACGCCGGGTACGGATACGAATCGCTGTACGGATCCCTGCGAGACGGCGAGTCCGGTGAGGTATACGAAGAAACCGAAGGCACATGCGGAGTAGAAGTTGGCCTCGGTCAGATTCCATCGCAGATCGAACATCTGGAACTTGTCGTACCGGTTTCCGACCGCCCAGACCGTCGCCCACCCGCCGTCGACGCGGTCCACCGCGAGCACCAGCACGGTGAGCATCCCGCCACCCAGCGTGAGCGCCTGAAGCACGTCCGTCCACACCACGGCCTTGGCCCCGCCGACGGTCGTGTAGAGCGTTGCGAACAGGCCCACGCCCACCAGCGTCCAGGTGAACTGCTGCTCGGTGAGGCCGAGCACGGCCTGCAGGATCACGCCGACGGCCACAAGCATGTTTCCGATCCAGCCGACGGTGTACAACGAATACAACGTGCTCGCGAGCAGCCGAACACTTCGGTGAAAGCGCAGCTCCAGATACTCGTAGGCGCTGGTCACGCCGAGACGCACGTAGAGCGGGGCGAAGAGCCAGCACACGATCGGCGTGACGACGAACGGGATGAAGAGGATCGCGAGCAGGAGATGGTAATCGTTGTAGGCGGCTTCGCGCGGCAGCCCGACGAAGGACAACGAACTGATGGTCGCGGCGAAGATCGACAGCCCAACCGCAATCCAGTTCATTCGGCGACCGCCGACGAAGTAGTCCTCGTTGGTGTGCTGTTTTCGCGCGCACCAAAGCCCCAGGATGAGGACAATGGAGAGGTAACTGACGCAAACGGCGGAATCGACCCAGGTCAGAGCGCTCATGGAGCCGGTAAGCTATCCTGAGCGCGGCAGAATCTCCAACGGGAATCTCGGCTGCCCAAGGCGCCGAAACCTGGGCTAGGCGTGGTGGTGAGCCTGCCGGCCCCCCGCCTGGACCTGAGCGCTCAATCCAGCGGTGCGCTCGGGGTGCGCACAGTTCGTCACCGCCGCGATGACGGGCGTTTCTGGTTTTGCTTGCGATAGAGCTGCCCGTTCGCCTAGGATCGCAGGTGTCAGAGCGGGTGTGCCTTCAGGTGCTCGATGAGCCGCGTTCTGTCGTTCCTGGTCTGCTGGTCTGCCTGTCTCACCGGCGACGTTTGCGGCCAGGCTCCGGTCGCGGCATTGGGCGACGAACAGGCCCCGCGATTGTGGTTCAACCGTTATTGCACGCATTTCGGCAAGCTCGATGATGGTTTCCTGGACTACCTTGTCGAGGTCAAGCCGCACCTCGTCCAGGCCGGCTTCTTCGGGCCCGGATACTATTCGGCTCGCGCCATCGCCCTCGCGAAAGGCGAGCCGGAGTTCTGGTCCGGCTTCGCCGGCGGTTTTGTCGACTTGGGCTGGTGGCGAGACTTTCTTTGCAGGGCTCACGTCCACGGCCTGCGCGTGCAGGGGATGTGTTCCATCACCCTGACCGACGGTGACCATGAGGCCGGCCTGGGGTTCTTCGATTTCTTCAACAACCACTGGGACACGAATCTACTCGGGCCCAAGCCGCCCGTCCAAGCCATCGATCTCATGCAGCGCGACGTGAGCGGCAAGCCAATCACCGACCCCGGGGGCGGGCCGCCGGGCCACCGTCTGTACTTCGGATGCCCGGCCAATCCGCACTGGCGAAGCGTCCTGAAAGCGTTCGTCAAAGTGGGGATCGAGCTGGGTCTCGACGGGTTCGCCGTGCTCCTTGCCCATCGGCGCGAGTGCGCCTGCCCGCACTGCCAGCAGGCGCTCCGGGAGTCCCTGCGCAAACGCTATCGCGCCGACACGTTGCGCGACCGGTTTGGCATTGCGGACCTCGACAACCACACGTTCGATACGATCAACGGATTCTACATGCCGGACGAGGCCGGCCCCTTGTCGCTCGAGTGCCTGAAGTTCGGCCAGCTCATGCTCTACGAATGCGAACGCGAGGTTTTCGTTGAATACGGCCGCAGCCTGAAGCCCGACCTGATCTTGGGGCAGTGGAATCATCTCTACTGCTGGTTCTGCAACCCGTGGAACGACACGTTCTCGCAACTCAACGGCGACGAACGGTGCACACAGCCCGACGATTTGTGGGCCCGCGGCGAAGATTGGGTGATGTACTCGATCGGGAATTCCGGCGGGTATTGGAACCCGGACAAGGGCGAGTTCGGGCAGTTCAGCCTCGAACACAAATACTTGCGTGAGGCGGGTCGTGGCCGACCTCAGGCGGTCAAGGTCGACGACGGCACGCGGATACGCGCCTACCTCGGCGAGGCCGTCGCCCACGGAGGTTTCGGCTACGCCCGTGGTCCCGGCTACCGCGACCCGGCGACCCGAAGGATCGTCAAGACGTACTTTGATTTTCTTCGAGCTCACGAGGATCTGTATCATCCCATCGAGGGGTATGCCGAGGTTGCGGTCGTGTTCCCGCGACGAAATGTGCATGACGGCGACACGGGACCGGTCACGACGTTCAAACGCGCGGGCCGGTGGCTGTCGCGCAATCATTTCCTGTTCGACGTCATGCTCGATTCGCGCGTGGATGCCAAGCGGCTGGCTCACTACCGGGTGCTACTTCTCCCCGAGAAAGCCGTGCTCACGGCCGATCAGCGAGGATCGCTTGGGGCGTGGCAGGCGACCGGTGGTCATCTTCACCACCTGCCTCTCAAAGGCGCTGACCTTCGTGCTTCGGATCTCGGTGAGGTTTCGTTGTCCACGATCCAGGCGCCGAGCTCGCTGCTCTGGACCGCATGGCATCAACCGGAGCGGAGCCGGGTTGTTCTCCACTTCGTCAACTATCGGCGCGACCTCGAGGCGGCTAAGGGGCGCACCGGCGCCGACGCCGAGAGCCCGGCCCCGGAGACGAACATCGCCGTACGGCTCAACCTGCCCGGCGGTGCCACCGCCCGCCGCGTTACGTTGTTCTCTCCCGATGGAACAACCGCGAGCGGCAAAGTCCCGTTCACGCAGGCGCGAAAGACACTCACCTTCAACGTCGATCGGGTGATCGCCTACACGATCGCGGTCGTCGAGCTTGACCGTTGACCGGAAGGCTCCGCAACCTGATCGAGGTCAAAGCACCCCGAAAACGCGGTAGACTTCATCAATGGGCATGCCGGCGGCGATCTGCTCCCGCTGCGCGTTCTCCTTTTCGAACGTTTCTTCAGTCCGCAGAAGCACCTCGTCGACGAGCCTCTCCGGAATGAGCTGGACCCCGTCGTTGTCGC
>CAYMME010000613.1:0-4604 GCA_964391465.1 uncultured Planctomycetales bacterium | reverse complement strand
CACAAAGATGGATTGACGCAAGTAGCGCGCTGGCGCGCAGTTACGATCGAAGAAAACTGGGGGCAGGGGGCCAACTGACCCAATGGTGGTAACCTCGCGAACTTGCGGCGGACTCAAGCAGTCCCACTCGGGGCAGTACGGTTCTACGATTCTGCTGCTCGTCGGGGTCGCGACCCGGCGACAACCAATCCAATCGATATCGCTCCTGAGGGAGGTGGGGGCCACTTCCCGCTCACCGACGACACGGTGCCACGGGGCGGGGGGCAGCCTCCCCGAACTGTGCAGGAGGACGACGCCCAGCTGCGGGATACTGTGGTCGTGGTCCTGACCGCAAGAACGGTCAAGGGATCGCAAGTCGTTTGACGGCATAGGATTCGAGCTCTATGCCTTCTTTTCCACACGTCCGAGAACACGGACAAACGCCATTGTTATCGACCGAGTGGGTCACCAAAGGGTCAGTCACGACAGGCTTCACGACCGTATTACCTCATCGAGAGCGCGACGAGCGGAATCGATCTGCTCCTCCCGCACCTTCAGGTAGTGCTGTCGCGTCGTGCGGATGTCCGCGTGCCCGGCCAGCTCCTGCACGACGTGCAACGGAACCGTTTCCGCCAGGTTCGTGCAGTAACTCCTGCGAAGATCGTGGAACGAGCACTTCGGAAGGCCGGCCTTCTCACGGATCGTCTGGAAGTCACGCCAGACGTTGTTCCGCTTCACGCGGCCGCCCGTCGCTGGTCCCTTGCCGTTGACGAACACGTACACCTGCCCGTCGACGGCAGCGACCTGGAGATCCGTGAGCAACCGAACGGCCAAGGTCGGCAACGGAACAGTCCGCATGTCCTTGTCCTTTGGTGTCCATGCGTCTTGCCGCTCCGATCCGATCTTGCGAACGATGCGCACCTGGTTTCGTTCGAAGTCGACGTCCGACCAAGTCAGGTTGAGCACCTCGCTCAATCGCAGCCCGCAGCAGTAGCCGAGGGCGATCATGCCTTGCCATCGGAGCGATGGCGCGGCCTCGATCAGCATGCGGCACCCTGCCGGACTGACGTACTGCCACGAGCGTTGCCCGACCTTCTCCTGGCGAATCCCGTGAAATGGGTTCTCACGGATCAGCGAGCACGCCACCGCCTCACGGAAGATCCGATGACACTCGCGCACCAGCTTATTCACCGTGGCCGGCGCCGGTTTGCGGCTGCGATGCTCTCGCTCACGATACCACGCAACGAATCTACGAGCGTCCGTTGGCGTGATCTTGCTCACGACCTTCGATTCACCGAGGCATTCGGTCATGAACCGAAACGCACGCTTCTGCTCAACCCTGGTCATGGGAGCAAGGTCTCCCCGAAGATCGAGGTACATCCGGGCGAACTCAGCCAACCCGACGGCGTCGGGTTGGTCACCCTTTCCAACACGAACCGCCGCCTGTCGTTCCTGCGCGAAGTGATTCGCCTCCTTCCTGCTCTTGAAGCTTCTGCTGTACCGCTTCCCATCCGCGCCGTACCACCGCACCGCCCAGCGGAACGGTCGCTTGCGCGGCCATTCCGTCTTGGGTACCGGAATGCCCGACTTGTTGATGGGAACGGTTCCATGGTACTTCCGGTGAATGCCTACTTTTTCAGTCGCCATGATTCACCTCCCGGCCCGACCGGGCCCAAGGTCACCACGGACGACTGACCCAATCGAGCATCATATCTGATCGGCCATTCCGGCCCAAGCCGTCAGGAGTTGTCAGAGGCCCTTGTTGCACCAGCCGCTGTAACCGACGAACGAGTGATATGTTACGGTACATGGCGCCTGATCTGGCGGAGGAGACGACTTGCTGATGCACCGCCACAATCGCGCATCCACCGGCAATTGATCGATACAATCGACCACGTCCGTAGAGCGTGGCTTTAGGAAGGCCCGCCCGAGCGGGCCGAACGCATCGTGAAGCCCCCGTTGGGGCGTTCGTTTAGCGTCTACTCAACGTCGAGTTCGCCTTGGCTCGACTCAAAAATGGCCGGTCCGCCTTGCAGACCGGTCGCCACTCCCTATGCAGGACTACTGTCATAAGGCGGCCTTCGGCCGCAGCCAAAGGCGGATTCTGACGACTGTAACTCCTGTGCCGACGCGACGTACGCGCATGACGATACAAGATGCGCGCAAGAAGCATGCAAGTTCCGGCGTAAGGGCCTAACGAAAGCCGCAACAAGCGAAGCTGCCGCGTTCGTATCGGCCTTGGCGATTCCTTTCGACGAGCGAAGGGAACGGTGGAGCCTCGACCCCTCTCTCATCGCTTTGAAGATTGGGCCTGAACGACGACGAAAAGAGGCGATGCCTCTCCGAGCCCTAAATGATGCTACTCGGCAAGCTGTCGGAAGTAGTAGATCAAGCCGTGATCGCTGCCGGCCACCACATCCAGTCGGCCGTCGCCGTCGAAGTCGAAGCACTCGGCCATCTGGTAATGCCCGCCGGGACGTCGGGTTGGAAACCCTCCGATGTACTTGAGCCGGGGCTGCCGGCTCGTCCCGACGTTCTCGTAGTAGCGGAGCCGCACGCCCTTCGCCCGCATCCCCGCGACCAGGTCCCAGTCGCCGTCGCGGTCCCAGTCGACGGCCGACAGGATCGTGCGGCCGTTCCAGCGGCCCGGCCCGCCGACGACAAGCAGCGGTTCGTTTTTCTCGCTCGGAACCGGTGTTCCGGGCTGAAGCCGGGTCGGCGGGGCGATCGGGCTTCGCAGGTGCAAGGTCAAGTGCCCCGTCAGGTCGACCGCAAGAAGGTCGGGAAACCCGTCGCCGTTGGCATCGACGGTCTGCGGGCGGACGCGATAGCCGTTGGGCAACTCGCTCCCGTCGGGCAGTTTCAGCTTGCCGCGGGCGGAGAACGCCGGGCGTCTGGCGCTGCCCACATTCTCGTAGAAGTGGATGAACGGTCCGACGCAGCCGGTCAGCAGGTCGAGGTCGCCGTCGCGGTCCCAATCCGCCAAGGTTGGGGCGGTGTAGCCCCACAGCTCTTCGAGCGGTCCGGTCAGGTTCCGCGGCGTGGTGATGCGGATCACGTTGCCATCGGCCTTCAGATACACGGCGGGACTGAACGAGGCGGGTGCTCTCGGGCCGCTCGCGGGCTTGTAGACCACGCCGTCGAACCGAACCGTCGGACTGATGGATGATGCTTGCTGCTTCTCCACGGCCTCGAAATACACCAGAAACCCGTCTTCGGTGCCGACGACCAGGTCCGGCCTTCCGTCGCTATTGAGATCGGCTACCGTGGGCACCGCGAAGCCGTCGACGGCCACCGGTGGCGATTCGCGTAACACTTCCTCGAGCGTTGCGAAGTCGGGTTCGGTTCGCGACCCGATGTTCTTCGCAAAGTAGACGAAGCCGGGGCCAAAGAAGATCAGGTCGATCTGTTCGTCGTGGTTCAGGTCGCACGCGAGTACGCCGAGTCGCTGGAACGGCAGGCGCTCCTGACCTCCGATCTTCAGCACCTGCGGGAACTCGAGCCAAGTGGCGTTCGACCCCGTGGCGCGTCGGCACCAAAGCAACCGGTCGAACGTACAGACGAGCAGCTCGTCGCGCCCGTCGCCGTCGAGATCGGCCAACTCGCAGGCCGCGTCGTCGAACGTGAACAACCGCAGCCGCGCGTCGCCCACGCGGAGCGGCTTGCCCACCGTGAAATGCGGATCGTTCGGCGGCCCGACGTTGCGGTGCAGCACGACGGCACCGAGCGAATCGTTGCCCAGCCACGTGCCGTCGGGTCCGAAGCTGGTCGGCCAGCCCCATCCGCCGGGCGGCTCGATGCCCATGGGCGAGCTGTAGCCGGTCATCCGGATGCCGCAGAGAATGTCCGCCCGACCGTCTCCGTCCCAGTCGACGATGCGAAGCGTCGGCTCGATGGAGTTGTGCAGCGGCGGGGCGAGCGGCTTGCCCGCGCTGGCTTCGAGCAGGAGCAACTCCTCACCGAGCGCGTATCCGTCAGCCGTCTTCTCGAGAACTCGCCGTTTGTACGCTCCCTTTCCTCGCGATGCTCCGATCCAGTCGAGTCGGCCGTCCGCGTTCAGATCGCCCACCGCTCCGGGACTCACGTCCACTTCCTGCGGGACGGCGAAGACGGGCGCGTCGTTGTGCCATCGGTTGAGGTTGCGGAACCAGAGGTGGGGAATGTGCTGCGGCTGGTTGACCAGCAGGTCGTCGTGGCCGTCGTGGTCCCAATCGATGACGCAGACTTGCGGCCAGTTGGCCGCCACACGGATGGGACCGACGTCCGCCCCGCCTCCGTGCACGATCAGTTGCGGCTCACTGTATCGCGGAGGCCACGGATCGGCTGCGGCCGATGGTGGCGCTCCTCGGTACCGCGGAGGCCCCGGGTCGTCCGCAGTCGGTGGTGATGGAAAAAACGGATTCGGAATGCATCCTGCCCCGACTGCGAACGGAGTTAGAGTAACCAATACAATAGTGATATGGGCTTCGAAACCCCTCTCCATTCGCGGTAGCATGTCTGTGACTCCTGCTCTGTTGCGTGTGACCTCTTCGTCTGCCCGGCATTGCCGGTCGAGCGTCCGGGTCACCTCCGTTCGAAGCAAGGACCGTGTACCTGCTTCCGTGCCCCCCGTCCCCTCCATGATG
>CAYMME010000612.1:0-4619 GCA_964391465.1 uncultured Planctomycetales bacterium | reverse complement strand
TGTTACGATTGATTGAGTGGGCCGCGCCCCCGCGGCCGCGCCGTGTCGTCGTATGGATGGTGACGTGCGGAGTGGTCCATGATCGAATCGATTGGCAAATACGTCGGGGGCAAGGTGATCACCGCCGTTCTGGTGGTTACCTCGGGCGTCGTGCTCATCTGGTACTGGCAGCTCGAACCCGAGCAGAAGCAGGCCATCTGGGACACGATCAAGTACTCCATCGTGTGGGTCGGTTTCGCAGCCGCCCTGCCGTGGGGACTGTTCTTCGTGCCGCCGATGGTGGTCCGAGCCGAATCGAACCTGGTGTCGGTATTGGCCCTGGTCGGCTACCTGATCCTCGACGTGTTGATGGCGTTCTACCTCGCCGGCTGGCACATCGAAGGTGGCGCGTTGACGTGGGCCGTGCTGATCCTTGGCTTCCTCTGCGCGGCGGTTTATAATTTCGTGATAACCGAATCTCTGGCCCGCAAGGCGGAAGAGAGCTTCTGACCGCCTGGGCGTGCGGTAAGGGCGGAGACCATGAATCAGCCACAGGCTGGTGATCGCGTCAACAACTACATTCTCGAAACGCCGGTCGGTACCGGCAGCTTCGGGGAGGTCTGGCGGGCCCGCCACCACATCTTCGACGAGAAGGTCGCGATCAAGATCCCGACGGACCCGCAGTACGTGCGCAACCTCCAACGTGAAGGCCGGACCGTGCATGGGGTCCGGCACCCGAACATCGTACGGGCCCTCGATCTCGATCCGTACGCGGATCCTCCGTACTACATCATGGAGTACGTCGATGGGCCCTCGCTCCGCGAGATCATCGACGCCCACCCCGGCGGACTGCCGATGGCGGTCGTCCTGCCGATGTTCCGCGGGATTCTGATGGCGTTGGAGGCCTCCCACGAAAACGGGCTGATCCACCGGGACATCAAGCCGGCGAATATCCTCGTCGTCAAGGGAGAGAGTCTCGAGGACATGACCTCCGAGCGGGTCAAGGTCACGGACTTCGGTCTCGGGCAAGTCGGCGGCGTGACTACCGCGTCGATCATGCAGTCGGGGAGCATGGTGACGGAACAGGGCAAATCGATCAGCGGCACGCTGGCGTATATGGCCCCCGAGCAGCGAGACGGACACGAACTCGACGCACGTTGCGATCTCTACGCCTGCGGGGTGGTGCTGTTCGAGATGCTCACAGGCAAGCGCCCGCAGGGTGGAGACCGACCCTCCGAGGTCCGCAAGGATGGCGTGCCGACCGTCTATGACGAGGTCTTCCGCAAGTGCTACACGGGCAAGGAGCGGCGGTTCGGTTCGGCCCGGGAGGTGCTGGAGTTCCTCGAGCAGGCCGAGCATCGGCCGCCGCCCCCGCCTCCGGGGGTCAGGCCCGTGGCCGAGGCGACCGGGATGCCTCCGCAGCGAGCGTTGCGCGGGCCTCACGGGCTCTGCTGCCCGTCGTGCAACGGCCTCGTCGATGCCCGGGATCAGTTCTGCATTCACTGCGGGCTGCAGTTGGTCGAACACGTGCCGCGGTGCCCTTCGTGTGGCGGATACGTACATCGCAGCGACAACTACTGCATCCTCTGCGGCACGAACCTGCGTGTGAACGCATGACCGCGGGTCTTCCGTCCAGGCCAACCGCCGCTAGTGAAGACACGCTGAGCGGTGATTGGGCTGCACAGCGTAGCCGAAGGTAAGCGCCGTGGAACTGGGTTTCCTGGTCGTCGTGTTCCTCGTGGGGCTGGTGTTCCTCGCGGCGTTGGCCGGGATCGCCGCCGCCGCGTTCAACCTGCTCCTCGGCGTTCTGGCGCTGATCAGGCGCGGCATCGAGGCGGTCTTTCGCGGGTCCGGCGTACCACGTCGCCCGCTCGGCGGCAGGCAGAACGCAAGGCGCCCACAAGCGGTTGCCGCAGACGGAGCGGGAAGACCTTGCGGCGACCCGCAGTGCCGGATGGTCAATGTGCCCACGGCCCGTTTTTGCGCCCAGTGCGGGCGGCGTCTCGCATAGCCTTGGCGCACCGGTTCGGTGCGGAGCGTGCATGAAAGAGGAACGGCAAAGAGCCCTGCAAGCCGAAACCGAGTTCCTGACCGGTGTCGAGGCCAACCTCGAGCAGGCCAAGGGACGCGACCTCATCGGCACGATCTGGCAAACGGTGCGCGCCGACGCGTCGGAACAGTTGCGTTCGCTCATGGTCGATCGTGGCCTGTACGATCGCGACCTCTTCAAGGAGCTGCCCCAGAACCGACGGGTCATGCTGCACGGTTATGAGCGACGGTGGTGGGGTGGCAAACGGCGTACAGGGGTTGCCGTGGCGTCGACGCTCGCCCCGCTCGAGGCGTATCTTGCCGACGACGGAGATGCCCAGGCCGAGCCGCCGGCGGTCGGTCTCGACGAGCTTGTGCAACACGTGAGGGAACTGGTCGCCCACGAGAAGGTGCCGCACCTGATCGGCGTGTGCAGCCCCACGGGCTTCGCTCCCGAGGCGCTCGACGCGGGGCTTGACCTGCCCGGCGTGACGCTCATTCTCGTCGAGCCCCGGGCGGACGGCGGATGGAAGACCCACGCGGGCTCAAGTGACGCCACGGGGCGGATTTGCCGATTATTTGATCCGGAGGCGACTTCGCGCAAGTTCAAGCGTGTGCGGGGACAGATCGACCTTCACAGCGCCGACCTACTGGGGAGCGGAATCTCGGCGCGGACGGTGGCCGCAGAGTTGGATTTGCCCCCGGCTCTGGTGGCCCAGGCGTTCGAGCAGGCCTGCCGGGCCGACTCGGAACTGAGGATCTCACGAGCCGGTGGGGAGCCCGTTCTCTTCCGCGGGGCTCCCGTCTCCGGCCAGGAGGATGCACCTATGTCCATGGTCGACCGTATTCGTCAGCTTTTCGGCGCCGAGGGCAACGAAGCGAAGAAGATCAACGTCCTCTCGGAGCGGCGCGTCAGCCTGAGCCAACGTCGTGACCGAATCTACGAGGACATCGCCCAGCTCGAGAAGAAGGAAAACGATCTCGTCGAGCAAGGCAAGGCCACCAAGTCGCAGGTCAGCCGCCGCCGCATTGCCGCCCAAGTGGCCCAGTTGCGCAAGGACATCGGTCGCCAGAACACGACGGCCTCGATGCTCAACCAGCAGATCAACATCATCTCGACGCACATCCACAACCTGACGCTGACGCAGCAGGGTGAGATGGCCAAGCTGCCGGAAGCCGAGGAACTGACCGAAGTGGCCGTCGAGGCCGAGGAGATGATCGAGAGCCTCAGAGCCGACGCCGACTTGGTCGACACGCTCGAGAGCGGGGTGGCGGACACGATGGCGTCCGACGACGAGCTGGCGATCCTTCAGGAATTCGAAGACACGCAGGCCGACACCGCTCGAACCAGCGGCGAGTCGGCGAGAGCCGACACCGATACCGAGGCAACCGACCGGGCCGCCAAATCCAGGCAGCGTGACGAACCCGAGGCCAACTGAGTACCGCCGGGGCATAACGAAAATGGCACTGTTCGACTGGCTGACCAAACGGTCCAAACCACTCACGCAAATGACCCGCCAGGAGTTGCGGCGGCAGGAGCTGCTCCTGGAGAAGGACCGCTCGCAAATGCTCAAGAAGGTCGAGAAGCTGGCCAAGGACAAGCAGACGCTGTTCGATCGCGGGGCGAAGGAAACGACGCCCGAAGTCCGGCGCGTGCTCGCTCAGGAGTTCGAGATGCGGACCACTGAGCAATTGATGATCTCGCGCCAGCTCAACATCCGCTCGAAGGAAATGATGACGGTCTCGCGGCTGCGGATGCTGCGCGAGAACGCGGACCGGGCCAAGCTGACCGGCGGCAAGCTGGGGCTGATCAGTGAGAAAGACATCTTGCGTCTGGGCAAGATGATCGAAAACGACAACGTCACGTCCGAGCTGTACCAGGAACGGCTGGACGACATCCTGTCGGTCGGAGCGATCGACGAGGGTGCGGCGGGCCTGTCCGACGCGGGGGAAACCGTGATGAACATCTGGGACAAGATGGACACCGGCACCATCGCGGACGCCGCCGAGGGCTTCGACGAAGCCGACCGCCGCGTCCGCGAGCAGCAGTCCGCCGCGACCGAGGAGTAGCGCAGATGGACGACGCAACGCCGAGCAAGGGTCCGGAGCGCACGGCTCGGGCGCTTGGGCAGAAACTCGAGCGCCCCGTGGATGACGCGCTCTTGGCCGAGATCTGCCGGCGGATACGCGAAACTGTAGACATAGAAACGATTATTTTGTTTGGTTCGCATGCCTACGGCAACCCGACGAGCGACAGCGACATTGACCTACTCGTCGTAGCCGCGACGGACGAGAACCACTTCAACGTTGCGGCCCGGATCTACGGTGCGTTGTCTCCGCGACGCGTCGGCGTGGACATCGTCGTGCGAACACCGGAGCAGATCCAACGGACGCTGGCGGGGTTCGATCCGTTTATGAGAGAGGTCTGGAAGAAGGGCAAGCGTTTGTATGAGCGTGTCGGCGGACACAAGACGGTGGCTCGCGAAGGCGGATAACGACCGGATTACGGCCGAGGACATGGCCCGAGGACGAGGGGCTGCCCTCGGCGATGTGATCTGTTTCCATTGCCAGCAAGCGGCGGAGCAGTACTTGAAGGCCGTGTTGATCGAGGG
>CAYMME010000611.1:2388-4624 GCA_964391465.1 uncultured Planctomycetales bacterium | reverse complement strand
ACTTCTCGGCCCGGACGACGCGCATCCCATCCGCACCCGTTGCCCCGGCCGGAATCTGCACGTCCTCGCCCTCGGCCGGCACGGCACCGAGGATCAACGTCGACTCCGGCGCTACGCGACGGATGAACCGAATCAGCAGCCAGGCTTCCTCGCAACTCATCATCGGGCTCAGAACCGCCGCCACTTTCTTGCCGCCGTCCGCCGCCGCCGCTTGCTCGAACCGGTATGTCAGCACCGACGGCAGCTCCTCCCACCGCGCCGTTTCGGACACGCCTGCCCGACGGATCGTCGCCGTGGTGACGCGTTTCTCGTCGTGTATGTACTTCCACCCGAATCGGCCGTCGTCGCACATCCACCAGTCGTTCACCTTCGGGTTGTAGCGCGGCTTGAGCCGGTAGACCTTCCCTTCGTTATGGTCGATGCGGATGTTGCATCCCGTGCTGCAGCCCGGACACACGCTCTCCGTTCCCCCCAGAAACCAGACGCGTTGGGCGAACAAGAAATCCTTGTCGAGCAGGGCGCCGACCGGGCAGAGGTCCACCACGTTGCCCTGGAGCTGGTTCGCCAGCGGCTCGCCCGGGAATACGTCGATCTCGTCGCGGTGCCCGCGGTTGACCACGGCCAGCTCGTGCGTCCCCGTTACCTCATGCGTGAACCGCACGCACCGGGTACAAATCACGCAACGGTCTGAGTACAGGAGCGTAAGCGGGCCGATGTTCTTCTTCGGGTTGACGTGCTTCTGCTCAACCATGCGCGACGTGGCGTCGCCGAACTCGTAGCTGTAGTCCTGCAAGTGGCACTCGCCGGCCTGATCGCACACCGGACAATCGAGCGGATGGTCGATCAGGAAGTACTCCATGCATCGCCGCTGGTTGCTCCGCACGGCCTCGCTGTCGAATCGCACCTCCATCCCGTCCCGCACCGGCGTTTGACACGATGGGAACAGCTTCGGTGCCCACGACAGCTCGTGCGTCTTCGGGTGCGGGAGCTTCATCTCCATCAGGCACAGACGGCACGACGCCACCACTGAGAGCCCCGGATGGTAGCAGTAGTGGGGGATATTCCACCCGGCCTCGAGTGCCGCCTGGAGCACCGGGATGTTGTCCCGGCACTCGACTTCCTTGCCGTCGATGATGATCTTTGCCATCAGGTCGTGTAGCCGTGTCGCGCGAATGCGTTCCGCCCTACGGGTTCTTACCGTCCTGCCCCAGGACCTTCAGGGAAATCCCAAGTCCCGTGAGCGTCAGCACGATTCCTCCAACAAACGCGACGTTCGCCACCGTGCCGGTTCGTGTCCCCATGACCGCGGCGGCGATCATGATTGCTCCAGCGATCACAAAGTTCCCTGACAGTCGGTCCATGTCGAGGTCTCCTTACTTCACCACACTCAGAGCGGCCTCTACGCGGCCGGTCTCTTGATCGCGAATGTACGCCTCGAACTCCTCGCGGTACTTCTCGATGATGGTCCGCACGGGAAACGCGGCTCCATCCGAAAGCCCACAGATGCTCATTCCCGGCATCATCCCCATGTTGTGCGTCAGTTCCAGCAGCAGGTCCAGATCCTCGACCCGGCCGGCGCCGTCGGCGATACGCCGGGCGATGCGATGCATCCAGCCCGACCCGTCGCGGCACTGCGTGCATTGGCCGCACGATTCGTGCGAGAAGAACTGCGTGATGTTACGCAGCACCTGTCGAATGTCCGTGCCTTCCGGGATGACCGTTGCCGCGGCCGTGCCCAGCCCCAACAGGCCGTAATTGGTCACGTCGTCGAAGTCGAGCTTGCACTCCAACTCGTCGCCGCGAAGGATGCCCATGCTGATCCCGCCCGGGAACACGCCCTTGACCGCCGCCCCGTCCCGCATCCCGCGGGCGAAGTCGTCGCTGTCGATCAGTTCCCGCATGGTGATGGTCATCGGGCCTTCGAAACAGCCCGGGCGGTTGACCGGTCCGGATACGCAGAACAGCTTCGGCCCGAAGCTGCCCTTGGGCCCGATGCCGGTGAACCAGTGCGCGCCGCGTTCGATGATATGGACCACGTTGCACAACGTCTCGACATTGTTGACGACGGTGGGCCGGCGGAACACGCCCTCGACGGCCGGGAACGGCGGCTTGATCCGCGGTTGCCCGCGCTTGCCCTCGAGCGACTCGATCAGCCCCGTCTCTTCGCCGCACACGTACGCACCCGCTCCGCGATGGATGTAACACTCCATCGAGAAGTTCGTGCCCAGGATGTTCT
>CAYMME010000611.1:0-2377 GCA_964391465.1 uncultured Planctomycetales bacterium | reverse complement strand
CCAGCAGGTTGGCGGCGTACGCTTCGTCCAGCGCCTTCTGCATGATGTGGAACTGCTCGAAGAACTCTCCGCGCATGTAGATGTAGGCGGCCGTCGTTCGCGTCGCGTATCCGGCGATCAGCGTGCCCTCGATCAACTGATGTGGGTCGTGCTCCATCAGCACGCGGTTGCTGAACGTGGCCGGCTCCGATTCGTCGGCGTTGACGCACAGATAGGTGATCTCGCGATCCTCGGGCAGGAAACCCCACTTCACGCCCGCCGGGAAACCCGCACCGCCACGGCCCCGAAGGTTGGCCCGTTTGACCTCCTCGACGACCGCCGCCGGCGACATCGTCTTCAGCGCCTTGGTTGCGGCCTCGTATCCGCCGCGTGCTCGGTAGACCGAGAGCGTCCGAGATCCCTCGACGCCTACGTTCCGCAGCAATGTGGGCTCGTAGCCTGACGCCATTACTTCACACCGTCGAACAGGTCGCTACGCTCCATGTCGAGCCGGTCGTTGTCCGGGTCGTCCAGGATGCGGTCCACGTCTTCGGGCCGCACGCACTTGTGCAGCTTTTCATTGATCAGCATGCACGGGCCGTGATCGCAGCCCGCCAAACACTCCTCGGTCACGAAACTGTACTCGCCGTCGGCGGTCGTGCCGTGCTCTTCGATGCCCAGTTTCGCCTTGATCCGCTCCGCCACCGCGTCCGCTCCCATGAGCAGGCATGAGATCGACCGGCACAGCATGATCACCTTGCGCCCCTTCGGATGCTCCCAGAACTGCGTGTAGAACGTCAGGACCGAGTAGACCTCCGAGGGCGCGATCTCGAGCAGTTCGGCCACCTCGCGCATCGCGGCCAGCGGCACATGGCCGAGCGTGTCCTGCACGATGTGCAGCGCCGGCAGCACCGCTGCCCGCTTCGTCTCGTACCGCGGGAAGAAGCTCTGGATCTTCTCGCGCACGGCCTCGCTCAGGAGCGGTTCGGCGCCTTCCTCGACGACTGCCCGGGTGCGATCAATCGTTTCCCACGCCATGATACGGTCTACCGATCCAGCTCTCCGGCGATGATGTTCAACGATCCCAGCACCGCCACCACGTCGCTGATCTGATGGCCCACGACCATCTTGGCGAACGACTGGTAGTTGATGAAGCTCGGGGCTCGACAATGCGCACGGTACGGCCGGTTGCCCCCGTCGCTCGCCAAGTAGAACCCCAACTCGCCGTTCGCCGTCTCCGTGGCGCCATACACCTCGCCGATCGGCGGCTCGAAGCCCCGATTGGTCATGACCTGCTCGAAGTGGTGGATCAGTCCCTCGATGCTGGAATACACTTCGCGCTTGTCGGGCAGGGCCTTCTTCTCATCAGGCAGTACGTCGACCGGCCCCTCGGGGATGCGGTCGATGAGCTGCATGATGATCTTGCGAGATTCCTCGATCTCGGCCAGTCGAACCAGATAGCGCGAGAGCACGTCGCCGCCGTGGGCAATGGGTACCTGGAACCGCACCGCCTCGGCTCCTTTCCCGTCCCAGTCGTCCGCGTAGCACAGATAGGGCTCGTCCTTCCGCAGGTCGCGCCGCACACCGCTGGCCCGGGCGAGCGGGCCGGTGAAGCTCCACGCCACCGCGTCATCGTGCGACATGTAGCCGATGCCCTTGGTGCGCTCGATGAAGATCCGGTTGCGCGTCAGCAGCGACTGAATGTCGTCGACGGCGCGGGGCACCCGGTCGATGAAGGCTTTGACCCGTCCGGTCCAGCCTTCGGGGATGTCGTGCGTGAGGCCGCCCATTCGCGTGTAGCTCGTCGTGAACCGTGCCCCGCAGAGCTCCTCGAACAGCTCGTAGACGCTCTCTCGCTCGTTGAACCCGTACAGAAACGCCGTGAATCCGCCCAGGTCCAGGGCTGCCGTGCCCACGCACAGCAGGTGATCCTGGATTCGGGCCAATTCCGCGATGATCGTGCGGAGGGCCTTGCACCTCGGCGTCACTTCGATTCCGAACAGCTTCTCGCACGTGTGGTGCCAGCCGATGTTGTTCGCCATCGGCGAGATGTAGTTCATCCGGTCGGTGACGACCACGTATTGGTTGTAGTTCAGGTGCTCCCCGAGCTTCTCGAATCCGGAGTGGAGGTACCCGATGTGCGGCGTGCACGCGACGACCTTCTCGCCGTCGAGTTCGAGCACCAATCGCAGGGTGGTATGTGTGGCCGGGTGCTGGGGACCGAAGTTCAGCGTCCAGCGGTCGCCGCCCGGCTCGTCCTGCGTCAGCTTCGTTGGCTCAAGCTCTGCCTCAGGTACGACCGCCATCAACTGCCCTTCGTGCTGGATTTCACAACGTCCGCCATGAGAAAAGCGGCTCAGACGCGCACGAGGCGGTATTCTACACGCCGTTGCCCAGT
>CAYMME010000610.1:0-4635 GCA_964391465.1 uncultured Planctomycetales bacterium | reverse complement strand
TGCAGGGGATATGCCAGACGGAGGGGATGTGGCGGTCGAAGAGATCGAGCGGGCGCATGGGCGGATTGCCGGGCGGCAGGACCTGCTGCATCATGCGAATGCGTGACGGCGGAAGGTACTGGAACTCGTCGCTGAAGGAGATACTGCAATCGGCCAGCGCCATCATGGCCAGGCGCATGCGCACCTCTTCGATGTCCGCCTGCATGCGGACACTCATGTCGCACACTTCGCGGTGGTAGAGGCGATCGTTGATCCAGTAGCCGGCGGCGAGCGAGCGGGCGTTGGCCCGCAGCAGCTCGATGTTGCCGCCGAGCCCGGCGTCGGACGTGTCGGCACCGCCGTAGGCACTGCTGGCCAGACCGGCGGACAGCAGGGGCGGCGTCTGGCAGTAACGAATCCAGGCGTCCGGGCCGGCGCCGCGACGCACTGCCTCCATCGACCGCCGCAGCACGGACCAGCCGCGCGTGGCCTTGGGATCGGACTGCACCATGTCCTCGCGGCCCGCTGAGGCGATGAAGTCGATCTTGTAGTACTTGACGCCCCAGCCGGTCAGGCGGGCGAAGACCTCCTCGATCCACTTGGCCGCGGCCGGGTTCGTGGCGTCCAACTCGTAGCAGTTGGGATTCGGCTTCCAGTACCATCGCCAGTTCACACGCGGCTTGCCCTCATCGTCCTTCAGCATCCAATCCTTGTGCTTGGCATACGTCTCGCTGGTAGCGGCGACGTCGGTAGGTGCGATCCACACGCCGAGCTTGAACCCGTAGCGCGACTGAAGCTCGTCGGCCAGCCACTTGAGCCCGTGCGGGAATCGCTCGTTCGGCACCCAGTCGCCGGTGATGTCGCCGCGCTGCCAGCCGTGGTCGAGTTGCATGATCTCGAAGCCCAGCGGCTTGAGGTGCTTGGCGGCCACCGCAGCGTTGGCCAGGACGAGGTCCTCGGTCATGGCCATGCGATGGGCATACCAACTGCACCAGAGCGCGGTGGCTCCCGTCCGCACGGGCTGCGGAGCGGACGCGGCCGCGGCGTCGGCGTATCGCTCCAGCGCCGCGTAGGGGTCCGCGTGGGCCGCGAGGTACACGGGGTCGAGTTGGATGGTTTCACCGGGTCCGAGCTTGCGACCGAGGAACCGTTGATCCGCGGACAGCGCGGTTCCGCCTTCGCTCGACCGAAACCGGGCGTTTAGATCGGGGCGGGCCTCCAGCCCGGTCAGGTAGCCGACGGCCAATCCGGTGGCGGGATCGCGACCGGCCAGCATCAGGATTGCGGTGCTGCCGTACCCCGTGTCTTCTGCGCTGAGCAGGTTGCCGCCCGAAGCGGGCCGACAGGCCAACTGGGCCGTACCGTCGATGGACACGGCGGCCGGAGCCTGTAACACCTGCCCGGAATACCACCAACCGCCCCGCGCTTCAGCCACACGCACGAGACGCGTCATGCCCAACACGACGTCGCGATCGGTTGCGTTCGTAATCGCGCCCGACACGACCACGGCGGGGCGCTCGTCGTACACGCGGAGAGAGCGTGTGATCTCGATACCACTCCGCCACTGCTGCCGAATCTCGAGACCCTTACCCAGCGGATCGGTGATCGCCTGGACGTCGGCCGTGACGGCATCAAGCGGGACCTGACTCCCTTCGACCTCCACCGCAATCCCGGCCCTTCGGACCGCGGCGTGGGCCGATCCGAGCCATGTCGCATCCCACGAATTGGCGGCCTCGTCGAAGCTGAGCACAACCTGATCGTTGGCCAGCAGGACGCGGCCTGCCACGCGATGAGCGACGGCCTTCTTGGAGACGCCAAGCTCCCGGGCCTGCCGACGTGCGTCCTCGATCTGCTTGGCCCGGGGCGGCCACGTCTTGGCCAGACGCTCGAACCGCTCGGTCAGGTGCCGGCTATCCTTCCACACTTGCTCGATCTGCACGGCGAGTTCGGCCCGCTGATCCTCGGTCAGTTGTTCCCACGTCTCGAACCGAGTGAGAGGCTGCCTCAAGCGCTCGCGCATCGCCTCGAGCATTCGGCCCGCGGCTTCGGGCCACGCCGCGTGCTCCGATCGGAGGGCGTGGTCCAACTGTGACGCTTGTCGTAGCCGCTGCCTGCATTCGGTGACGCATTGTCCGACGTCCGCCTTGATCTCGGCCGGGGAACGCGGAGGGCCGAGGGCAATGACTTCGTAGACATCGGTGTGCGACGTGGGGCCGGCAGACCGCGTGACGAGCAGCCGGACGGTCTTGGCCTGCACCGGTTCGAACGTAGCCAGCCAGCGGGCCGATTCGGCGTCTTTCACCGTCGCTACGGTTTGGAACGAGCCGGACGCCGTGCCAGCCACCTGCACCTGAGCGTCCAGCACGCCGTCGTTGTCGATGCGCTCGCCGAACACCGCCACCGCCGCGACCTCGCGGCCGGAGCCGAACAGGTCCAGGGCGAGCCATTGCGGTGACTTGGCGCTGGGCGCCTGGGACCCAACCCACTTCGTATTGCGATCGCCGTCGGTCGCCCGCCCGGGTTCGTACTGAGCCGCTCCGGCCTGCAACGTGGTCGAGGCGGTGACGCCCACGACCGTGAGACGCTGGAGCCCCTCGGGCTTCCAGTCGTCGGGGATGCTCTCGATGCGAGCGGCGCCGGCGCCGAGGGAAAGGACGGCGGCTGCGATAAGGGTGTTGCACATGGCGATTCACTCCCCCGCCAATGGGCGGGTATCTTTCATACTGAAGGGGTCCTGTAGACGCTCTTTCCGGCCACCTCGAGCCCGACGTCGACGAGGTACTTGCGGACGACCTCCGGATCCGGTTCGAGGCCCAGTCCGGGGGTGTCGGGCAGATGAATCTGTCCGTTGGCGTCCGGCGTGAGGCTCGTCGAAGTCAGGTCACATCCCAACGAACTCGGCTCGACGGGGTACTCGCAGAGGACGTCTTCGCGCGACCCCGCGTACGGTTGCAGCGAGGCACCCAGCGCCAGGTGCGTCGTGAATGTGTGGTTGACGAACGAGACGCCCCTGGCTTGGGCATAGTCGGCTACCTGCTTTGCCGTGGTGATGCCTCCGATGCGACCGGCGTCGATCTGGACGTACCCGAGGCCGGCGAAGTCGATCATGTTCTGGGCCTGGTGGAAGTTGTTGCAGCCTTCACCGCCGGCCAGGCGGACCTCGCCGCACTCGGCCGCGAGTGCGCGGTAGGAGGCCAGGGCACCCGACACGAACGGCTCCTCGAGCCACAGCGCGCGACAGGCCTGAAGCGCGGGCAGCCGAGCTCGTGCGTCTTCGACGCGATCGCCCCAGACCGTGCCCGCATCCACCAGCAGCAACGCCTCGTCGCCAAGCCCCTCGCGGGCGGCGCGGACGTGCACGGCATCCTGCTCGACGGTCCCCTTGCCGTACGGGCCCCAGCCGAACTTGGCGGCCGTGTAACCTTCGCACCGCACCTGTTGTGCCTTGCGGAACGTGGTTTCGGCATCGTCGCCAAAGAGCTGCGACGCGTAGGCGGTCTTGGCGTAAGTCTGCTCGTAGCCAAGCAGCCGATACACCGGTTGTTCCGTCTTCCGGCCGAGCAGATCCCACAGTGCGATGTCGACGCCGGAAAGCGTATGGTCCGCCTGGAGCAGGTCGAAGCTGTTCTCACGTACGAGTGCGTTGATCCGGCGAATGTCGTCGACGGTGTCGAGCCGTTGCCCGAGGACCGAATGGCTAACCGGCTTGCACGCGCTGTGCGACATCGGGCACACCCAACTCGCAATCGAGACGAGCGGTGCGGCCTCACACTCGCCCCAGCCGGTGTGGCCGCCGGCGCGGACGCGCACGAGAAGTGCGTCCTGGCTTCCGTCGCCGATGTCCTGCACTTCAGGCATCGACAGGTAGAAGAAGTCAACGGCTTCAATCTTCACGGCGAGAGATCCCCTGCTTTGCGGTTCGCGCGCGTACGCGCCAGGTGGTCACGCCTCGCGCCGTGGGCGAACAGAGGTTGAAGCGATTCGTTATGCAACCTCATACTCGCTCTGTTCAAGGCCATCCGAGAAACCTCGCGTCTCGATATGCCGCAGCTTGATGTCGTGCTTCAGCGGCCCAAAGAGCGGGATCCCACTACCGATGAGAACGGGGATTCGTGTGATGATGAGCCGCTGAAGCAAGCCGGCCTCCAGAAACCTCTGAATCGTCTCCCCTCCATCTACATAGAGATGCCTTGCCCCTCGCATTGACAGCCGGCCGACCAATTCAGCCGGCGAACCGGACATGGCCTCAACAGACTCGGCAAGCCGCTCGGGCATGCGGAGCGAACGACTGCTCAGAACGACAACGGGTTTGGCGCCGTAAGCCCACTCGCCGAAGGTCAGCACCTTCTCGTAGGTGTTGCGACCCATCACCAGGACATCAACAGTGTCCATGAATTCCCTGAAACCGTAGTCCTCTCCGTCCTTCTCGGGCGTGACCAACTCGATGGACTGTCCATCCCTCCACTCACCCAGTACGCCCTGCGGGTGCGCAGTGATCGCAGAATCATAGCCCAGATCGGGCGACTGGACGCCACTCAGCCCAATCTGGCCTACTACTGCACGATGGGCTACCCATCTGACTGAAACCGGAACCGTCCCCCAACCGGTAGGGGCCGCTCACCCAGTCTGCCGGGGGAGGTCCTCTAACTTAATCCC
>CAYMME010000609.1:0-4640 GCA_964391465.1 uncultured Planctomycetales bacterium | reverse complement strand
ACGAATTGGTACCGGGCGGCGTGAGTCCCGTGGATCACCTCCGGTGCGCGCCACATTGAAACGGCTACCCGAACCGGCTGCGGTTCGGGACGCCGGTCGTCGATCTCCAGAGCGAGCACGTCGGTTACCGCCGAGACGAAGCACCGCACGCTGATTGCTTCACCCGCAACCGTTGCTTCTGCTTCGTAGAGCGACAAGCGCTGCGTGAACGCCGGGCCGGCCTCAAACGGGTGCCCGCCGATGTGGACGGCCACTTGGGCGCACGCGCCGCAGTAGTCGGCAGGGCCGGTCTGTTTTCCCGCATGATTCCTGTTGACGGCAAAAACGTCGTTGCGGTTGATCTGGAGGTGAATTGCGCCGGGGCGGGTCCAGACCAGGGTGCCCATGCTGCCGTTGCCGATCGGCTGCCCTTCGACCGGGGATTCCACGGGAGTCCGGTAGATCAAGTTGGCCCGCGAAACAACCGCCCTGAAATCCACACGTAGCAACGACGTTTGCGATTCGACCCCTTTCTCAGATTTGGGCTGCGTGACAGCTTGCGCAAGGGCCGCCCGTGTGCAGACCAAGACCCCTGCCGCGATCAGTAGCATGAGAGCGGCCGGTACTCTTCGCCGCTCTGCTTGCCAAAACACCATCATTCGGATCCACCAGGCTCCACGGCCATCACTGCTGCCGTGGCCGAACCACCAATTCGCCCGCATTACGACCTCCTCTACCTTCGCGCCGGCAACTTTCGAGGTGTCGTTGACGCCGAAGCGTACGTGCCTGTAGTCTCATAGGTTGAGCCGATGGATGCAACCGCTCACGTCATCGGTGAGAGGGACCTGTGCTCAACCCCGCCCGACGGGAGTCAACCGCGCTGCCATGAACAAGAGAGGAAAGGTTCAACAATGAGTATGCTCCAAGGTCTTCCGCTGAGACCGCGTAAGGGTCCCAGGAGAGGCAAGGCGACGCCGAGTGCGAGAGCGCAGTGGATGCTCGCGGCGATTCTCGTGTCGGGCGTGGGCGTGCCGGGAAGCTCGACTCGCGCCGGGGATCTCGATCTTCCTCTGCTGTGGACGACCAATCTGAAGACGTTCACGGAGAGCGGCCCCACGGTAGCGGACCTCGACGGGGATGGGCTCGCGGAGGTGCTCGTGGCGGGCCGCGAGGAGATCATCGCCCTTGGCGGAAACGGAGAAGTCCGGTGGCGGTGGCGAACGCGGGGGCGCTACACCACCTACCCCGCGGTTCTTCCACGCGAGGGACAGTCGTCCCTGATCTATGCGGCGGACGGCTCGAAGCTCTTCACCTGCCTCGACGGCACGGGAAAGCCGGTCTGGCAGGCGGAGCTAGACGCCACGGTCTCATGGTCCGCACCGGCGGTGTGCGACCTGGAGGCCGACGGGACGCCCGAGGTCGTTCAGGTGGACGAGTCAGGATCTGTGTGGGCATTCGAGGCGTTGACGGGGAAGGTCGTCTGGAAGACACCCGTACGGGGCATGCCCGCCAGTCCCGCCGTCGGGGATCTGGACGGCGACGGCGACGCCGAAGTGGTCGTGGTGACCGGGAAAGGACTTGCCGTATCCCTCAATGCGGACGGTACCTTGCGGTGGGAGCGTGAGATTGGCGGCATCTCGCCGACGTGGGCCACCTCGGCGCCGGTGATCTTTACCGGTTCCGACGGGCGCGGGCGTGTCGTCGCCGCCTCGAACGCGGGCCAGGTGTTCTGCTTCGACGCCAAGGGAGAGATCTTGTGGCGCCGGCCGACGCGCGGTCCCGTCGCCTCGACGATTTCCGTGGGAGACCTGGATGTGGACGGCCAGGCCGACGTGCTTCTCATCACCCAGCTTGGCGTGATCTACCGTTTCACGGAAAAGGGTGCCCTGCTGTGGGACATCGACATGCAGGGCCGAAGTCTCGCGGCCGGGTCCATCATCGACATCAACGGAGACCATCACCTCGAGTACGTGCTGTGCACGCAGAACGGCCACCTGATGGCGCTCAACCGGGACGGAGAGTCCATCTTCGATCGGCAGTTCGACAACCGTACGATTAACGTCACGCCGGCGTTCGGTGACGTGACCTCCGATTCACCCGGTCTCGAGATGCTGATCACGGGCGGCGAGTCGGGCAAAACCTTCTGCTTCGGTACGAAGGCACCCACCGCCGGCCTCGCGCAGTGGACGGCCTATCGCGGCAACGAACAGAAGACGGCCGCGTGGTTCGGGCTGTCGGCGAACAAGGATGCCCGGATGGTGCCCGCGAACCTCGCCTGGGACCAGGTGCTCACGGGAGAGGACATCCGGTTCGTGATCACCCTCCCCTGGCCGCACGAGGCGCCGCTCACCGCGACCGCGGTCTGCGTGCGGCCGGACGGAGCACGACTGGTGGCCACGTCACGCGTGCTTGGACGGACCGGCCAGTTGCACATGCCCCTCAATGCGTTCGTCGGCGGCACTTACCGATTCTCTTGGACCTTGAAGGACCCTGACGATCGCGAAATGCTCTCCGGAACACGCCAGATCGATCTGGAGCCTTTCGCCAACGATCGCGCTCTTGCTGCGAACGCAATCACGGCACTGCGGGCTTCCGCGAACTCCGTCGACCCCGTGCTGTCCAGCTCGGCAGCCGGGCTTCGTCGCGAGGCCAAGCGGCTGGATGAGAATGCCGCGGAACTGGGCTCCCTCCAGAAGGCGGTGCCGGCCTCCGACAAGGTGGAACTGGCTGCGATCCTCGAACGAACGCAGTCTCTCACCGCCCGCGCGAAGCGCGCCCTTGGCGTTGCAAAGGTTGTTGAGGGCGCGCTTACGCTGGGCGCCGGAACCAGCGTCATCGTCTTCGAGGGGACACGGTGGGAGAGCCGTGGCGTGGACCGACAGTTGCCGGTGCAGGCGACGAACTCCTTGAAGATCACCCGTCGCGTCGTGCCCGGCGAGCATGAGCCCATCGCCCTGGGGCTGTTCAACGTGATGGACAGGGATCTTCAGGTGCGGGTGCTTGTCGACGTTCCCGCGGATGGTCCGACGGCAACCCCCCACCGTTCGGTCAGCGTGGTCACGAGTCTGGGGGAGACCTCCTGGGATCCGTTGCCCGAGCTGGACGAGTCGGCGGTCATGACCGTTTCCTCCCTCGCGAGCCGTGAGCTCTGGCTGGATGTGGACGCGGGCGGCGTGCAACCGGGCCAGCACACGGTCAAGGTACGGCTGCAGGCCCTCAATGGGGCGGGCGTGATCGAGGGCCCGAGGAGTCCTCAAGCCGTTCCCCCTCCCGAAGCCGCCGTCGAGATTGCCCTGGACGTGCTTCCTTTCGAGATGGCGCCGTCCGAGGCGTTTCACCTGTGCGCGTGGGCGTCGCTGGACGGGCCAAGCATCGAGGATCTGCTGGCGCATGGGGGCAACGTCTTCATCGGACCGCACGCGAGCGTGCAGTATGACGATCAGGGCACCCTGACCGGGTTCGACTACACTGCCCATGACGCTTTCGTCGCTCAATTCTCCGGGAACAAGGTCTTCCTCCTGCTCAGCGGCATTCCAGGCCTTCGCGACGAATTCGGCAGCGCCGCATATGCACGGGATCTCGAGATCTATCTGGAAGACCTCGTTCGCCACATGGCAAGCAATGGATTCGACACGAACGGCTTCGCCCTGTGTCCAACCGATGAGCCGGGCGGTCACGGCTGGGACGCGGTGAACCGGTTCGTGGAATTCGGCAAGATGGTCCGCGCCGCCAGTCCGAACGTCATGATCTACGTGAATGGTGGCGGGGAAGAGCCGATGTTCCAGGCCATGGCGCCGTACGTTGACATCTGGTGCCCGGGGGTCATGCAGTTGGCGGAGGACTCGCCCGAGATGGATATCATGCGGAGCACCGGCAAGATGTTGTGGTCATACGACTGCGGCTACGGCTACGCCCGACCGACCGGATCGAACACCAAGAACATCAACATCGTGGGTCAGTTCCGGACGGCGGCCCTGTTCGCCTACCGCCAGAAGGCGGTGGGGATGGGTTACTGGTGCTACAACATCGGGGCAGACATCTGGGGACGCACCCGGCAGGAGTATTCCCTCGTTTACAAGGGGCGCACGCGGCCCGTCATCAGTCGGCGGTGGGAGGCCGTGCGCGAGGGAATCGAGGATTTCCGCATCGTATCCGCCTTGCGAAGACGGCTCGAGGCGACCGATGGCGCTCGCCTGGCCGACGACGTTCGGGCCCGCGTGAAGAACCTGCTGGAGACACGTCTCCCGGAGATGATCGACAAGAGCTTCATCGAGGTGAGCCTCGGGCTCGGGCGCAGCGTGCTGGACGCCAGCAACAACGATGGCACCATCGATGCGTTCCGCAAGGAAATGATGGATTGCGTGCAGGCGGTGGCGGCAGCGCGCCCGGAGTAGACTCTGTCTGACGAAAGGGTTTTCCGCCGATGTTCCAGGAAAGGCGCTCGCTCAGGATAGTGTGTTGTGACATTGCGTTTGTCTTTGCTCTGAGTGCCCCGGCGTTTGCTGAGGAGAGCCGGTATCAGAAGTGGCAGCGCAACCGGCCATTCACGATCGGGGCGATGTACTACGACGGGGGGTACGGCCCACCGGCACAGTTGCCGGCTCCGGAGGGGGCGCAGCCGGACATGGCGATGTTCCGCTATGCCGGCCTGAACCTTCTGG
>CAYMME010000608.1:0-4653 GCA_964391465.1 uncultured Planctomycetales bacterium | reverse complement strand
CGCCAAGTGTCCCTTCGCTCGAAAACGAGGGGGTTTTTACGAAGGGATCAACATTGACGACGACCCCATGTTCCTGCGCCTCCCCGATCCCGGACCGGACGGGGTGTGGGATGGGGTGGACGACGACTACGGGGATCTGCGGCTGCTGCCGGGGTCGCCTTGTATTGATGCGGCGGACAACACGGCCGTTCCGGCGGACGCGACGGATCTCGACGGCGACGACGACACGGACGAGCCGGTGCCGTTCGATCTGGCCGGCAATGCGCGCATCGTCGACGACCCTGACACTCCGGATACCGGCAACCCGCCCGGGGCCGAGGCCATCGTCGACATGGGTGCGTACGAGGGGCCGGCGTTGCCGGTATTACTGGCGATCGTCGGCGGAACCGACGGCGTGGGCAACGCTGCGTCGATGGTGTGGCCGAAGCAGGAAAGCGTCGGGCTCACGGAGTTCGACATTCGCGTCGATCAACCCGTCACGCTTGCCGGCGGGGGCGGCGAGGCGGCCGGGAGTATCGAGGTTGTCAGCATCACGCACACCGGCGGCGGCGTGCATCGCGTGCTGCTCGATCAGGCCATCCCGCTCGCACAGTGGGCGGTACTTGAACTGACGGTAGCCGGGACCAGCGGCGGCGAGAGCACGTTCGAGATCTGCCTTGGCCATCTACCGGCCGACATCAACGGCGACGGGCAGGTCAACATGGGCGATGTGACCGCGTTCGGTGCGTATTTCGGTCCGAACGCGAGCGCAGCGAACCTCGTGCACGTCGACCTGAACGGCAACGGCCAGACCAACCTGAACGACGCAACGCTCATGGGGCAGCTCTGGCACGGCACGAGCGGCCACAGTGCGTGGCAGAATGCGTCACTGCCGCCCAAGCCGTAAGAGAGAGGGATGAAGGAGCGGATGAGAGATGAAAGATGAGGGATGGTGCGCCGAGAGTCCCACTGATCCTTCGTCTCTCATCCTTCATCCCGCACTATCCTTCCCGCTACAATGCTTCGCATGAGCGAAAGCAGCGTGCAGGGCAGCGACGGGGCCGTTCCGCTTGCGGACGTGGCCATTGTGATGCGGCCTGAGGACTCGGGGGCGGTGGCGCGTCGGGCTCTTGCGGCCGGTGAAGTGGTGGCCCTTGAGGACGGCACGACGTTCTCGGTGGGCGGGGATATTCCGGCCGGGCACAAGCTGGCCATTCGGGCTGTGGCCGCGGGCGAGACGCTCCTCAAGTATGGCCAGCCCATCGGCCGGGCCTCGTGCGACATCCGCCCCGGCGATCACGTTC
Source organism: uncultured Planctomycetales bacterium (assembly GCA_964391465.1). Classification (GTDB taxonomy): domain Bacteria; phylum Planctomycetota; class Phycisphaerae; order UBA1845; family CAYMME01; genus CAYMME01. The sequence continues at coordinate 3,370 of CAYMME010000608.1, read as the reverse complement.
ACCGACACAACGTTGAGCCGACCGACGCCCGGGTTGAGCGCAAGCGTAAGCCCGCACCTGCCGTCGCGCCGGCGCCCGACGAGCCGGCCCGGACGTTCGAGGGGTACCTCCGCGACGACGGGCGCGTCGGCACGCGGAATTACGTGGCCGTCATCAGCAGTGCCAACTGCTCGGCTTCGGTTGCGCGTTACGTGGCCGACGCGCTTCGCGATGTGAAGGCCGAGTTTCCGAACGTCGACGGCGTGATGGCGATCACGCACAAGACCGGCTGTGGCATCTCGGCCGAGGGTGAAAACCTGCCCGTGCTGCGGCGGACGCTCGCGGGTTTCGCCAACCACCCGAACGTGGCCGCCTGCGTGTTGATCGGCCTCGGGTGCGAGGTCAACTTGATCGCCGAGCAGCAGGAGTACATCCAGATCGGCCGGACCGATCGCGCCCCGCGCGCGTTCGACATCCAGCAGACCGGCGGCGTGCGCAAGACGGTGCAGGCCGGCATCGACGCGGTGCGCGAAGCCTTGCCGCAGGTCAACGCGATCCGTCGCACGACGCAGCCGGCGAGCAAGCTCGTGCTCGGCACCGAGTGCGGCGGAAGCGACGGGGCCAGCGGCGTCACCGCGAACCCGGCCGTGGGCAACGCGGCCGACCGGCTCGTACGGCAGGGCGGCACCGCGATCCTTGCCGAGACACCCGAGATCTGCGGGGCCGAGCATTTGCTCGTCGAGCGGGCGGTCTCCGACGCGGCTGCCGACAAGCTGCTCGGGTTCGTCGACTGGTGGGGCGAGTACGCTGCCCGCTGGAACTTCACCGTGCAACAGAACCTCGCCCCCGGCAACTACGCCGGCGGCCTGACCACCATCGCCGAGAAGTCGCTCGGGGCCATCGCCAAGGGCGGCACCACGCCGCTGAACGCCGCCTACGCCTACGCCGAGCGCATCGACACCCCCGGCTTCGGGTTCATGGACACGCCGGGCTACGACCCGTCCAGCGTGACCGGCATGGTGGCCGGCGGGTGCAACCTGATCGTGTTCACCACCGGACGCGGCTCGGTCTTCGGCTGCAAGCCGACGCCGTCGCTGAAGATATGCTCGAACCGCACCACGTACGAGCGCATGGCCGACGATATGGACATCAACGCGGGCACGATCCTCGACGGCGAGCCGGTCGCCTCCGTGGGCGAGCGCATCTTCGAAGAACTGCTGGCCGTTGCCTCCGGCAGACCCACCAAGAGCGAGGCCGCGGGCATCGGCGACGAGGAGTTCTCGCCCTGGGACATCGGACCCTTCTTCTGAGGAAGCTGTCAGTCGTCAGCGATCAGTCGGATCACGGGGCCTCGCCCATCAGCTCTCGCAGCTTGCCTTCGATGGCGATGGCCCACATCTCGTAGCTGCCGGGCGTCAGGTGCAGGTAGTCGGGCATGATCTCCTTGGGGAGCGTTCCGTCCGGCTTGGTGAAGTGCTTGCCGATGTCCATGTAGTGAATCATCTTGCCGTCGGCGAGCTTGGCCGCGATGGCGCTGGCCTGGGCGTTCTTCTCTCGCTGGGGGCTGGGCTTCGGGCCGCGCGGGAAGATTCCGAGTATGAGCACCTTGGTCTCGGGCAGCTTCTTGCGCAGCTTGCCGACGATGGCCGTGATGCCGTCGCCGATTTCCTCGGCCGTGTTGTCCTTCTTGTTCGAGTTGTTCGTGCCGATCATCAGCACCGCGGCCTTCGGGGTGATGCCGTCGATGTTGCCGTTGTCGAGCCGCCACAGCACGTGTTGCGTCCGATCCCCGCCGATACCGAGGTTCATCGCCTTGCGGGAAGCGTAGTACTTGGCCCACACTTCCTTGCCCTTGGACTCCCAGGCGTGGGTGATCGAGTCGCCGATGAAGATCAGGCCGACGCCACCCTGCTTGGCCCGGACGTTGAAGCTCTCGTGGCGTTTCACCCACCACTCGTCCTTGCGAGGCACGGGCGTCACCGCCGAGTGCTTTCCGGCCGCCTCCGCCACCACTCCTCCGGCAAAAAGCAGCAAGCCCACCCACGCCGTGATCAGATTCCGCTTCATCGCAACTCCTCTCGTGATGTTGCCGTCCGGTGATTCCCGGAACGTCGCGCTCAACAAACGCATCGGACCCGGCACATGGTACCCACAACTCACGTCCGGCCTCGGCGCATCAGGTTCTTCGCTCGGGTCCAGGAGCGTTTCCACTGCCGCCACAGTATGGCGCGCAGCTTCCGCCGAATCCACTGGTCCAGTCGCTCGAACGTGATCCGCACCTGGGATTTCCGGTAGTGGGACGCCCTTTCGGTTCGGCTCGTGTAGTGTCTCAGGGTTGTCGAGGCTTATCTGATCCGAACCGCGCCCGTTAGGAAGCGGCCGCGGCAAGGCGAAGCATTGCCGCTCCCTCACGGTCGCGGTTCGGAAAGAATGCAGTCTGCCTGAGACACTACACTAGGAGTTCCTGCCATCAAGGCCTCCACCGGGACTTGCACCCGGCCACTCGCTTGCCGGGTCGCTTTCGCTTACCGGCATGCAGCGTCAGGTCACGACGCTGCGCGTCATGCCCGACGCACGCATAGAGAAACGGGCCGCCACTGTGGACGGCCCGTTCCGTTGCGTGTCGTTGTGGTGCGAGATCACCTGGGGCGGGGCCGCCGTAGCCGTCGCACGAATCCCAAACCGATCACCGCGAGAATCGCCGCGCCGGGAGCGGGGATCACCTCCAGCTTGGAGTTGTCAATCGCCAGCGTCATGGAGGTCGGAGCATTTGCGGCGGCCCAGCCGTAGCGCCAGCCGCCGATGTCCGCCAAGGCCACTTGCTGTGGGAGCAACTTGCTGTACAGCAAAGAACCGCCGCTGTCGTAGATGAGCGTGTCGCGATCGACGGTGAGCCCGTCGGCGTTCCCGACCCATTCGCTGACGATCGTATACCATCCGGCCGCCGTGACCTCGAGGCCCACTCCGCCGGTGGCCGGTCCGGGATAGGCACCACCATCCCCGTCGGCTGCGACCCACCATGAGCTGGTGGTCTTGAGTGCCCCCACGCCGCCGGCCTCTTCCCAGACCCCGTCGTTGCCGTTCACGGCGTTGTCAAGAAACCAGCCGTCCCCGTCCGAGTCCGCGGCAGGGTCGATGTACACGTCGAGGCTCTGGCGAATGAGGCCGGGCCAGACGCTCGAGTATCCGCCGAACCGGGTGAACGCACCCGCATCCACACTGGGACCGATGGCAACCTCGGCGTGAAACGAACCGCTCGCCACGCAAGAAACAGGCCGCCGCGAGGGACGGTCCGTGTCATCTCGCGTCGACCACCCGCAGCCTCCCGTTTCCCACTTCATGCCGATGATGCGGACGCCGGCGCGGCCCTACGGCGGGCGTAAATGGCGGG
>CAYMME010000607.1:0-4685 GCA_964391465.1 uncultured Planctomycetales bacterium | reverse complement strand
GCTTGATGACGTGGTAGCCGAAGGCCGTCTCCACGACCTCGCTGACCCCGCCGACCTCCATGGCAAAGGCGGCCTGCTCGAGCTCGGGGACCATCTGCCCGCGGCCAAAGGGGCCCAGGTCGCCTCCGCGGGCGCGGGTGACCGTCTCGCTGACGCCTCAGATTGTGATTGGGCATCGTTCATCCTCGGGGAATCGAAGCGCGCGGCCCCTTACTTCTGCACCAGCGTGACGCCGACGATCGTGCCGTCGGTGAACGGACCCGCGCTTACGTAGTCCCCTTGCCCCTGAAAGCTGCCGATGTGCTTCGTGTACTGGCAGTGCTCGTTGGACTCGCACAAACCGTTTTCGTTGCCGTATCCGTCGCCGACGAGCTCGACGGCATTCCGCAACAAGACGGTGCGGCAATCATCGGTCGCCATGAACGTGAAGCGGGGGCGTTGACGTCGCACGCGGCTTGATCGAGTGCGGTGACATACCAGCGGTGCTCGAGGGTGTCGTTGCCGGTCGGAACAGGAAGCTGATCCATGAGGACCGGGCCCGGTACGCCGACGCCCCCGCCATTGGGATCCCCGGTGTCGCCATCCGTGAGACGCCAATCCCAGATTCGACAGATCCCGCTTCCACAGACGCCGACGAAGGGGGAGGTGTCGGGTCCCCAGCCGCGGTACTGGTTTTCGAAGTCGGTCCAATGAGTGATGGTGTCGTAGGGTGCCGTCCCAGGCGACCCGTCGTCATCCGGGTTGACGCTGTCCTGGCTGGTGTCCACCGGGCCATCGGTGCCGACCTTCCCGACGAAGGAGTACACCAGCGTGACGCCGAGGTGGGGCGAGCCGAAGTCTGAGGCGTCTTGCGGGTTGCAGTCGGCGTCGATACCAGGGTTCGTTCCGCCAATCACCATACAATCAGATGGTTGACTGCCCGCTTTGACGAGCCCGGTGAAGTAGGCGTCGTCACCGTCGACGACAATGCCCACGTAGGCATTGTGGGCAGCGGCGATGTTGGCCAGGACGCAGTTGGCTGCGGCAACGCCCAGACCGTACCCGTTGTTGTTGGCGGCCACGGCATTCATCACCGTTCCGTTGCCGGTACTGAACCCTACGCCGACTAGTTCATTGTTGGTCGCCGGGACGCTGAGCACGGCGAGTCCTCCCACAACCACCGGGTCCCCTGCACCGACCACTACCCCTCCGTTGGAGTTGTTCGTCACGGTGGTGGCGATGGCGACGTTGTTGCTCGATTCCGCGGCATGGAGGCCGGCCAAGCCATTTCCCACGGAGCGCACTTCCAGCAGCGTGTTGTGGTGGCCTTCAAACAGCTCAACGCCGTTGCCCGCGTTGTGCGAGATGGCAACGTCCCGCAGGAGATTGCTTTTCGACAAATAGAGTGTGAGGCCACGCGCGAGGGCGTTTTGGACATGGACACCGTGCACGACGCTGAAGGAGGTGTTCATGAGGATGACTCCAGCATCATCGTCGAGAGCGTCCAGGTGGCCTTCGAGCCACAGGTGGTTGAAGCCGTCCGCGCTCACCAGCGTCGCCGTGCTCTCCGGGCCATGAAGCGCGACACCGGGTTGCACGACCAGCGCGACACGGTCCGCGGCCAGGACGTAGGCGGCGTCGGCTGCTTCGGTGACGATGGTCACGGTGCCAGCCGTGGCCAGATCGCCGCCATCGTTGTCGGCGACGATGTTGTTGGTCCACCACGAAGACGAGAGGGTTGCTGCGTAGTCCTCGCCCTGGTGTTGCACCGTGACGCTGTTGGGGTACCATGCTGGCGTGGCGAAGTCGATGAGGTCGGACAGGCGCACGCGCTCGGCGAGGCCGGTCGAGATCATCCTCGCTACCCCGGTGCTGTCATCGCAGACCCAGTGGAAGGCGCCGAGTGAGTCGGCCGCGGAGAGCTCCGCACAGTCGGCCTTGCCGGGAACCTCGATGACGCGCATCTCGCCGCCATGGATGCACGTGCCGTAGCCGTTGCCCGTGGCGGGACAGGCGGTGTCGGTGGCTTGGAAACGGCTCGGCCCGTCATGGTCGACGTAGTCGTTCCAATTGGCGCCGTGGGTTGGGTACAGGGCGTTGGCCCCTTGGAGGCAGGTCACCACGATGTCGGTGACGTCGGCGCCGTTCACCGTTCCCGAGCCGCCGCTGACCACGCACATCTGCGGCGGGGAGGCGGGCATCGCCGAGATGGTCACGGTGTAGGTGGACGCGTTGGCGACCGGCGTGGAGAAAGCAGACGTACCATCTTGGTCGATCGTCAGATCGTCGCTGCCGTCGTTCTGCAGCACGAGGGAGCCACCCGCGAGTCCCGCGAGGGTGCCGCCAATCGTGAAATGGGTCGCGGTGCTCCCGCCGTCGCCACCGTCGCCACCCGTCGCGACGCCGCCGGTGCCCCCCTCGCCACCGTACGAGGTCGCCGCGGGTGTCTCGGTGTCTTCTTGGCCGCAGCTCGACACGAGCGCGGCGATGGTTAGCAAGCATGGGGCCAGCGTATGAGAGAGTGTCCTGGTCATAGCGTCCTATCGGATAGTAGGCATCCCATGTCTTGCCCGGACATGCCTCCACTTCTTGAGCGGGGGCGTGCCTAGACGGGCAAGTCGTCGCCCGCTTGGTACTGGGCGGCCTTCACCGATATGGCTGCCAATGGGCCGCGCGAAGGCTCGAATACGCTCACCTCTGAGGGCATGAGGCACTTCGTCCCCGCTGCCATCGCGTTGTGGATCCTGTCCTGCTCGGCCGACAGCAACAAGGACTTCAGCACGTCGAACGGCTCGGGCGGAACCGCTGCTGCGGGCGGTCAAGGCGGCGTCGCGCAGGGCGGCGGAGGCGCGGGCACGGGCACGGAAACCGGCACTGGCAGCGGCACGGCCACGGGCACCGCGACGGGCACGGGCGGAAGCGGCACGGGCGGCGCCTTGTTCGGCTGCCCGCAGGGCGCCACCGTCTGCGAGGGGACCGTCGCCAAGGTTTGCGATGGCAACGGCAGCTACTTGAGCGAGGAGGAGTGCGCTCCCGGAGCGTGCGCGCCCAATATCGGCCGCGCCGTCTGCGTTCCGGGCGAGGGAAGCTGCAACGGCGAGTACGCCTCGGTGTGTAACTCGGACGGCATGGGCGTGACCGAGCAGCACCGCGATCCCTTGCAGGGCATGAGCTGCGACCTCGATACCGGCACCTATACGGGCGCTTGCGCCCCGCACAACCTCGAGCTGAGCTACGTCGGCTGCGATTACTACCCGACCATTACCAATAACGACTGGCTGGACTACTACGGCGACATTCGCTGGAACGTGTTCTGCTTCGCGGTGGCCGCGGCCAATGCCACGCCAGCGACCGCCAACGTTACGCTGACCCGAGGAGTCAACACCATTGCCACCGTGGCCGTGGATCCCAACTCGGCCCAGATCATCGAGCTGCCCTGGGTGATGGCCTTGGCCGATGCGGTGGAGCAGGGCACCAACACGTCGATCGTGACCGATGGGGCCTGCCGCGTGCGCTCCGACCAGCCCATCACGGTCTACCAGTACAACCCGCTGGACTACACCGACGGCGGCAGCATGTTCACCTACACCAATGATGCCTCCTTGTTGCTGCCGGTCACCGCCTGGACGGGCAACTACCGCGTGGTGACGCGCAACCGCTTTTTCCGGGAGCCTCCCCTCGATCTACGCCGTGACGGCGAGCCAGGACGGCACCACCGTGACGGTCACCCCATCGGCCACGGGCGGCATCGTGTACCCGGGGGCGGGTATCGCCGCCGACGGCACGGGCACCGTGATGCTCGACGCGGGCGACGTCTTGCAGGCGCAGTCCACCTCGGGCGGGGGCGACCCCGACCCCTCGGATCTGACGGGCACCCTCATCACCGCCGACAAGCCGGTCTTGGTGGCGCAATACATGGTGGGCCAGAGCTACCCGGGCGGCTCTACCGGCGACCCGGCCTTTACCCTGGCCGTGCCCATCCTCCAGTATCGCACCGACTACCTGTTCCACGCGCCGGCCAACTACGAGGCCGGCTACGTCAACGTGATCGCGCCAACGGGCACCGCCGTGCACCTGGACGGCGCGCCCGTCTCGGGCTGGACCACCGTGGGTAGCACGGGCTTCGACGTGGCCAAGGTGCAGCTAGACGACACCGGAAATGGCGACCACGTCGTCACCTCGGCCTTGCCCTTCGGCATCACCGTCTACGGCTACGGCCAGTACACCAGCTACTGGTACCCGGGCGGGCTGGACCTGACGCCGTTGGGGCTTTGAGCGCGGACCTACCCGCCGCCCGCGCCCCCGGGCGCCGTTGCCACCCGGACGACCGCATGCGGCTGCTCAAGACCGCGCTTCACCCCGACAAGAACCGCGGCTGGTCGGTCGCGGTGTGTGGTGGCCGCCGACCTTGAGCAGGTGGAGCTCAACCCGGTGGCCGTTCGCTTCGAGCCCGAGAGCCGAACCCCGGAGGTCAAGCGCTACCCGCGTAAGGCGGTCATCCCCACCGAGGACTACGACCGGCTGATCGCCGCCTTCAACGGCGGCTACAAGGCGACCCACGGCGACTACGGCATGAAGGTTGACGGCGTGCTGCTGACCCCGCCTCGCGCGCTTTGCTGCGTCATCGCCCAGCTCGACAACGGCTCGCTCATCATCCGCTCGTGGGATGCGGTCGCCGAGACCGAGCCGCGCATGCGCTGGTGGCG
>CAYMME010000606.1:0-4715 GCA_964391465.1 uncultured Planctomycetales bacterium | reverse complement strand
AAGAGCCTCAATTACCGTGATCCGGAGACCCTCAGGATGCGAGAGCACTCACAGTTGAGTCGGTGAGCGACCCGCTCGCGCCGTTGCTCGTCCTCGATCGCCTGCAACGCATCATCCAGCGCGGTATCCCAAGCATCACCGCCGACGGCGGGCCACTCTCGTAGTGCGCGATCTAAGCGTCTCGCAACTCCGAGCGGCACCGGTGAGTCGGGCAGTGTCAGAAGATCGAGAGCAACTGCAGGATCCACAGGCCACCATCCTAGCTCGATGATCAACGGCAGAACGTGGAGTAGACTATTTGCGCCCTGGATCGCTCGACCGCCAACGGTCGGCAAGCCATGCCGATGCAGGGCGGTGCCGAGGATCTCGTCACCGCCGATTATGACCGTGCCGTCCAAGGCGGCTTGACTGCGAAGCCAGACCCCAACCGCGTCAGCTGCGTCCAGTGGACCCGCGGGCCGAATCAGCTGGAGTTCGCCCGTGCCCTTCGGATCGAAGCCGTCACAGAGACAGTGGGCCAGGTCACCGCTGCGCTCGACGTCCGGCATGCGCCGCTGTGCAACCCTGCAGCCAGCCTCCTCAAGCCCTACGAGCACCCGTTGGTACAGCACTGGAAGCTCATGGCGATCATGGTCAACGACTTCCAAGACTTCGAGGTCGATGCCCTGATCGGGCAGAAGCCTGAGCACTCGATCAAAACGCTGGCCGAAGCCGTGAGGCACTGTGTCCAGCAGTTCGGCGAGCCGGCCCAGCCGTTCCGATACTCCCTCACCGCGCCAGCCGTGGAGGCGCAGCTGCTCGTCCCAATGTATGAGCTCCAATGCGGTGCTGAACGGATCCGCTTTGACCGATTCGGACCAGAATGCGCCATCGGTAGCAAGCAACGGGATCAACTGGGCGGCACGTAGGGCCGCCGTTGGGGTCGGCCCGGCTAGGCCAAGTTGCCCTTCGAGCGTGGTGAGCAACGTTACGGGCCCGCCCCATCGCTCGCCCGCTACAGCTTCGCGTTCACCCAACGCTCCCGGCCAAGCCAAACCGTCTAGCCGCAGGCCAAACACGAAATGCATGGCATCTCCAAGCGGCGTTCGCCGTGCTGGAATACGGGCAAACTTAATCGCGCGATATCCGCATTAGGGAAATAACATCCCATCAGATTGCCCCCGGTCGGTCCGTGACCGATGCCAAGCGAACCTTCCGCGCACACCATGCCGTCGCGTGATCAATCGCCGTCAATAGCGTACACGACCGCACTGTCAGATCGTGTCGGACCCCGGTCGAAGAAACCACATTTCCACGAAACTCGTGTTCCACGCTATCATCAACGCACGGAACGGCTTGTGCAACAGCGGGAGCTTTCTCATGGCTCGAGGCGAGGTGATCCTGCGGCAGTGGAATCTCCTCAAGGCGCTGCAGACGCGTGGCGAGGGCATCCCCCTCAAGGACCTCGCGTCGCAGTTTGAGGTCAGCGAGCGGACCATCCAGCGCGACTTCGAGATTCTCCAGGAACTCGGGTTCCCCATCGAGCACGAGGACGACGAGTACGGCAAGCGGTTCTGGCGCATGCCCCACGACTTCTTCCGGACCGGGCCGTTCGTGCTGAGCCTGACAGAGGCCGTCTCGCTCCTGCTGGCCGAGCGTGTGCTGACGCCGCTGGCGGGCACGTACCTGGCCGAGGGGTTGCTCACGGTCCTCGACAAGATCCGCAGCCAGGTGCCGCAGCGGGCGATGGACTACTTCTCTGAGCTGGACGAGACGATCTACGTCCGCCGGATGGGCGTGGCCGACTACTCGGAGCACGCTGACACGATTCGCACGCTCGTGGATGCGGCGCGGGCGGAGAAGACGGTCGAGGTGCGCTACCGTGCGATCTGGCGGGGGGCCGAGTACACGACGGCATTCGACCCCTACGGGTTGATCTACTACGACGGGGACCTGTTCGCGATCGGGAGATCTCATCGCGCCGAGGCCGTTCGCATGCTCAAGGTGACGCGGGTCCTGGATACGCAGAAGACCGACCGCGGCTTCGAGCGTCCGGCCGAATTCAACCTGGAGAACGAGTTCCGCAGCAGCTTCGGCATCCTGCGGTCCGGCGACGAGCCGGTCGAGATCACGGTACGGTTCACGGGTGCCGCGGCCGCCCTCGTCGCCGAGCGCGTCTGGCACGAGAGCCAGCAGCTGACCTGGTTGCCCGCCGAGGAGACCCTGTTCGAGCAGCCAACGGACCAGCCCGACACTCTCGTGGCCCGCTACCGGCTCTCAGGCGTCGCCGAGTTCAAGCGATGGATCAAGGGCTTCGGCGATCAGGCCGAGGTGCTGAAGCCGGAGTGGCTCAGGGCTGAACTGTACGCCGAGCTGCGCGACGCCGCCGATCGCCATGCGCCGTAGCTGCCAGCACGTTGTCAACCCGAACATCGGGAAAACCGTTGCGGCCACATCTTGGCGTACCACACAGCATCCGCGACCCGCCTGACCCATCCCCCACGACTTCTCGTGCGTCCGACACAACCTGTCGCACCCCGCCGATGTTAGGGCCGACCTGATCTGTCGTCCGCATGGCGCAGAATACCCCGGTTGAGTCTTGTTTACGTGAAGGAGATGAGCCATGCCGACCTTGATGGGCCTGCTTGACGGGGTTGAGACCGGGACACCCGTGACACGACGGAACCTGCACATTGTGCCGCTGCTTCGGCCGGAGGCAGAGCCTGCGCCCATCGACTACATCCTGGGCGCAGAAGCGCTGGCCCGGGGCGAGCTGAAGGTGACCGAGGTGGACGAGGAGGGAAGCGTGCCCGAGTTGCGGGCGGTCTCCGCCGTCAAGAAAGCACTTCGTTCCCAGGTCGGAGCCCTACTTCGGGCCCATGAGGTGCGTGTCGATTCGAACGCACGCCAACTGCCGGTGTGGAAACTGATCGCGCGGCTGGAAGGCCGAGCTGGACTCTGGGCAATGGTATCCGATGCATGGAGCGAACTGAACGAGGACACCCGCCGGGAGGACGGAGAGGACAGCGGGCTTGCCCAGCTTCTTGTGGACTGGAATGAAGAAGCGAGCAGGCCAGTTGACGCGGTCCACCCGTCCGCTCTAAAGATGCTCACACGGTATGCGCTGTCTGCGCCCGGCGTTGTCGTGGGTCGAGCCTTGCGTCGCCAGTGGTGCGAAGCGGTGGATGAGGAAGGGTACTTCGACACGCTCTACACCTCTTGGAATGGTCTACGCAACTACCTCGATCAGCGATGGTTCTTTCTGGCATTCCACAGCACGAATCAGAAGTATCCGGACGTAATTCAGCGACTTATCGTGGAAGGCAACCTGGAGTCGGTACTTGACGAGCACATCTGGATCACCTCCCGCCTGCGGAGCCTGCGCGGGGTTCATTTGACCGATGAACTTTGGGAAGGGATGCGCGTGAAGAGTGGTCTCTTCTTCGTGCACCCGTTGGGCAACAAGAATGGAGACACCTTCTCCCTGCGATGTCACGTTGCGATGCCTTTCGCTGATACCAGAGCGGTGTATGCGCACGAAAGGAAGGGTCGGGACGAAGCGGCCCCTGTGCGGACGGATGAACTTCGCAAGGCCTTCAATGCGCCATTCTGGCCTTACGTCCTTGCGACGACTTCTGTCGGGCAGGAGGGGCTTGACTTCCACACGTGGTGCGACACGGTTGCCCACTGGGACCTGTGCCGAAACCCCGTCGACCTTGAGCAGCGCGAGGGTCGGATCCAGCGATTCGGCGGATTGTCGATCCGGCGGGCGCTGGTCCAGCAGCTTGCGGGAGAGATCTGGTCTGCTCTCCGCGCCGGGGAGAGCCCTTGGTCGGCCATCGGACGACTGGCGGACGAGCGTCTTTCGGACCCCTCAGGCCTCGCACCGTGGTGGGTCTGCCCGGGGGGCGCGGTCACGCGCTACGTGTTCGACGTTCCAGTAAGCGAGCAGCGTCATTGGCTTCATTGGATTCAGGAACAGCGGCTCCTGTATCGGCTGTTCGGGAGCCATCAAAGGCAGAGGAAGATGCTACGAGGGGGCCGTCGGGTGACCCCAATCAGCCGTTGCCGGTTCAGATCACAGAGACCTTGCTTGAACGGTGTCGTGTTCCGGAGCGATTGTGGAAGCGCCTTCTGACCGTGACGACCGAGCACGATCTGCTTGGGCTGAGCGGCGGGATTCCAGATGAGGTGATCGAGGCGATACTCAACGACATATGGCCGACCGGCATCGAGAGCTTGGTTGATTGCCCCATGCGGATTATCGAGACAGATGGGGACCTGGAGGAGGCGGTTGAGGGCAACCGCTCGCTCGAGTCCTTCCTCCTCAAGCTCGACGATCAACAGAAGCCTCTCGTCAGACGGTTCGAACGCCGCGCTCCGACCGGACCATGGATCGTCAAAGGTGGTCCGGGAACCGGAAAGTCTACTGTTGCCCTCTATTGCATACGTAGCCTTGCGATCACACGGAGCGGCGACCTGTTTGGCCGGGCCGAGCCGCTCAGCGTCCTGTTCACGACCTACACCAAATCCCTGATCAACGCATCACGGTACCTTCTGAGGGTACTTGGAGCAGAGTCGGGCGGACATAGGATTGATGTCAAGAATGTGGATCAACTGGCTCTTGATGAGCTCCCGCCCGACTGGAGAGCACGGGAACCACTCAAGGACCGAGACGTCGTTCGTGTCCCTCCGGTGAGCATGCGTAGTCGTCGCTGGGCGACCGATTGCGGCGC
>CAYMME010000605.1:0-4728 GCA_964391465.1 uncultured Planctomycetales bacterium | reverse complement strand
ACGCTCACGCTCATCGGCGTTGCGGCAATCCTGCTGATGGCCCGACCTTGGGACAACCCGGCCGCCGTCCGAAGCTACTCCTTCTGGATCGCGCTGCTTGTCGTTCTGTTCGTTGGGTGGCTGGCGACGAGTTCGCTGAAGGTCGCGGAGCAATGGGAACGCGCCGTTGTGCTGCGGTTCGGCGCCTACAAGGGACTGCGCGGCCCGGGCTACTTCTTCATCATTCCGATCCTCGAGTACATCTCGCACCACGTCGATCAGCGAACGCGGGCTCGGCAGTTCGCGGCCGAGACGACGCTGACGCGCGATACCGTGCCCGTCGACGTCGATGCGATCTTCTTCTACGTCATCTGGGACGTCGAGAAGGCCGTGCTCGAAGTCGAGCGCTACGAGGAGGCGATTCTCTACTCGGCCCAGGCGGCACTGCGTGACATCATCGGAAAGCATGAGCTGGCAGCCATTCTGCAGAGCCGCAAGGAACTGGGGCAAACGCTGCAGGAGATCCTCGAAGCGAAGACGCACGATTGGGGCATCACCATCCTGTCCGTCGAGATTCGTGACATCAAGATCCCGCAGCAGCTCGAGCAGGCGATGTCCAAGGAAGCTCAGGCGGAACGGGAGCGCCGGGCGCGGATCATCCTCGGCACGGCGGAGACCGAAATCTCCGAGAAGTTCGCCACCGCTGCCGAGCGATACCGGGACAACCCGGTGGCCCTGCACCTGCGCGGCATGAACATGCTGTTCGAGGGATTGAAGGAGAAGGGCTCGATGGTCATCGTCCCCGCCAGCGCCCTGGAGAGCATGAACCTGGGGGCCCAACTGGGCGTGGCCGCTCTTGCGAGGGACGGGGAACGTCCGCGCGATGATGCGCAGACCGCACCGGAGTCATAGGATTGGACGCCGGCTTTGCCGACATCCCACGCTCCCTTACGGTCGCGTCTCGGTGCGGGTACGCAGCACCGATTCTGAAACACCGCACTACAGGCGTAGGAAGATCTTCCGGTTGTAGAGGAAGCGAACGAACAGGGTGGCAACGGCCACAAGGATGACCGCACCGGCCAGTTCCGTGTAGACGCCCAGCGACTCCGCGACCGGACCGCCGACCAGGCGCCAGACAAGGTCCTCGGCCTCAATCACGTTCTCGACCATGTAGATCGTGATGCAATTCGTACCGAACCACACGAACGGCATGGCCCACCTGCGGTACTGCCAGATCTCTATGACCTGATAGCACACGCCCAGGAGGATGGCGCTGAAGCCGCCGGCGACCAGCACGTACGACGACGTCCAGATTGGCTTGATGACAGGGAATTGGTAGCCCCAAAGGAAACCCAGCTCGACCGCGGCGACGCCGGCAACGAGAAGCCAGAGCACTTTGCGCCGCTCGGGCACGGCGCTGCTTTGCAGCAGCAGGCCGGCAAACACGCCCGCCAGACACGAGGCGGTTCCGGGCAGCTTGGTCAGGAACCCTTCGTTGTGGTACCGCCCGTCCGACTGGAGATGCCTGTCCACGTAGTGCGTCAGGTTTCGACCTCTCTCGATATGGCCCGCCCCGACATCGGGGACCGGCACGAACATCAGCAGCGCCCAGTAGCCGACAACCAGCACGACGAAGGCGACGATCAGTCCGCGGACCCGCAAGTGTAGGAACAACAAGCCGGCAAACAGGTAGCAGACCGCGATGTGCTGCAAGACGCCCGTGAGGTCGAACTCCTCCCATCCACCGGCGAAACCGCCGGAATGGAAGATGCCAAGCAGAAAGAGCAAGACGCTGCGCCTCAGCACGCGCCACATCGCCGCGCGTCGGCCTTCGGTGGCCAGGAGCCGGTTCAACGAGAACACGATCGACACGCCCGCGATGAAGATGAAAAGCGGGAAGACCAGATCGTAGAAGGTGAAGCCCTCCCACCGCGCGTGTCTGAGCTGCGACGCCAGGAAGTGAACGAACGGTACGTCGCTGAGCTCTCTCAACGCGCGAACGATGATCTCGCCGCCGGCGATCCAGAACATGTCGAAGCCGCGCAGAGCGTCGACCGACATCAGACGACGACCGGCCACCTTCTCGTCCGCGGGGGCGTGGGAGTCGTTATCAACCACGGAGTCAGTTCCAATAGGCGAGCCGCACCGGCATCGATGAACCGCGACCGCATGCTACGCGCTCGCCGGGCGGCACGTCAATCAGCGACGAAACGGCCGGTGGGAAAACCCGACTCGTAGGAAATCACGTACGCACCCGCGGCGGTGCGGTAGCGGACCTTGGCGTCGCGGCGATCGAAGTCCGTCTTGCCGGCCCGCCTCACGGCATCGGGGCTGTCCGGCAGGAGGTACTTGTCGGCCACACGAAAGACGATGAGCGTACGGTCGCCGAGGGAGTGGCCGGTGGCTTTGAAAGCCTTGCCGTCAAGATCCGACTTGGCGATGAAGTGCGGCTCGACGTCGATCCCGGCCGATTGCATGTTGGCAACCATCTCCCGCGCGTCGGCAACCGGGCAGATGTTGTCGGTCGTCCCGTGTATGACGACGGTCTTGCACGTGTTGCCGATCTCTCGCATCGTCGCCAAGTGTTGCGGATGCCCGACGAAACGCACGGCCTGTGCGTCTTTGGTCAGATGTCGCGGGCTGTTGGGGTCGCGACTGTAGCCGGCGTTCAGACGGCTGCCGCCGTCGAGGCCGAAGGCGATGTCGTCGCTCAGCTTCGCCATCCCGCACATGTCGACCACGCAGGCGAACGTGCGCGGGGCCAGCTTGTTGGCCATCAACGTGACGTTCCCCCCGCCGGAGCCGCCGCACGCAAAGATCCTGTCCCGCGCGAACGGGCGCTCGCTCCCATCCAGCCCGTCGAGGACGCAGTACAACGCGCGCAATGCGTCGAGACCCTGCAGGTAACCGAAGTCGTACGGTGCCGGGCCCGCCGCATCCCACCGCCCGCTCAGGAAGTAGTCCAGACAGATGGCCACGACGTTGAAGCGCTCGGCCAGACGCTTGGGGTCGGCCGTGCCTCGACACGCAGTGCCGCCCCAGTTGTGCAGGCTCAGCATCAGCCCGGTGTCGGGCCCGACGTCGGCGAGCTTGCCGCCGGGGTAGTGAATGTAGACCTTCACCTCCCGCGGCCCGGGCACATGCGGCGACGGCTGCGCCGGAATCATGACCGTGCCGTCCGATGCGGGTAATGCCGGCCACGCAATCTGCCGCGGCTTCGACTTGCGAACCACGTTCCACGGCTTCACCCCACACCGTTCTGCCCACTGCGCGTAGAGCGTCGACAGTTCCGCGACCCTTCCAGGATGCTCTGCGGCCAGATCGTTCGTCTCGGTGCGGTCGGCCACGAGATCGTACAGCTCCCACGCGCCGGGATGCTTCGAGACCAGTTTCCACTTGCCTCGCCGGACGGCGCGATTCCCCTCGTGCTCCCAGAAGATCGCCTCGTGCCCCTTGCGTGTGTTACCTCTGAGAATCGGCAGCAGGCTCTTGCCCTCCAGCGGAACGATCTTCTTCCCGCCGTGCGTCTCGGGATACTTCGCGCTCGCGGCGTCAACGCATGTCGCCATCAGGTCGATCACGTGACCCGGCTGACCGGTCAGCGTGCCCGGCTTCCGCAGTCCCGCAGGCCAGTGGGCGATGAGCGGCGTGGCGATGCCGCCTTCGTGCACCCAGTGCTTGTAGCGACGGAACGGCGTGTTGCTGGCGTTGGCCCACGGCACGCCGTAGCTCTGGTAGGTGTCTTCGGGGCCGGGCAGGACGTCCGGGACGTTGCCGATGCGGACCGCGCGTCCGTCGCGCGCCTTCTGCGGGATGTGAAGCCCCTTCCACGTCGGGCGGATCTCCTCGGCGCACCCGCCGTTGTCGGCAAGGAACAGAATCAGCGTGTTGTCGAGTTCGCCGACGGCTTCGAGCTGCTTCACGATGCGCCCGATGCCGCGGTCCATGGCGTGGATCTGCGCCGCGTAGACGGCCATTCGCTGCGCCTGCCACTTCTTGTCCGGCGCGTCGGTCCAGGCCGGGACGTTGGCGTCGCGGGGCGTCAGCGGCCAGCGGCCATCGGCGAGCCCCATCTTGATCATGCGCCGGCGGCGTTCTTGCCGCAGCACATCCCAACCTTTGTCATAGATGCCGGTGAACTTGGCGATGTCTTCGGGCCGAGCGTGCAACGGCCAGTGCGGCGACGTATAGGCCACATACAGGAAGAACGGTTCGTCCTTCCGGCCGTACTCGTCGATCATGCGAGCGGCGTGATCGCTAATGGCGTCGGTGTAGTAGTAGTCGCCCGTCTCCGGCTCGATCGGCGTGTTGTCCTGCGCCAGGCTGACCGGATTGTAGTAGCTGCCGCCGCCGTGGATCGTTCCGTAGAATCGCTCGAAACCGCGCTGCCGCGGCCAGTTGTGCTTCGACTCGGAGGCAGCCGGCGTCACGTGCCACTTGCCGCTCATGAGCGTGTGATAGCCGGCCGGGCGCAGCACCTCGGCGATGGTGACACAACGGTCGCTCAGGTCGCCACGGTAGGCCGAGAGACCGGTGTCGCGCATCATGTGACCGACGCCGGCTCTGTGTGCGTAGAGGCCCGTCAGCAATGACGCCCGCGTCGGACAGCAGCGCGCGGTGTTGTAGAACTGCGTGAACCGCATCCCACCGGCGGCCAGCCGATCAAGACTCGGCGTCGCGATCTCCGACCCGTAGCAGCCGAGGTCGGAGAAGCCCATGTCATCGGCCATGATGATGACGATGTTCGGA
>CAYMME010000604.1:0-4740 GCA_964391465.1 uncultured Planctomycetales bacterium | reverse complement strand
GGCAATACAGGCAGCCCTGGAGGCGATGGCATGTGTCCGCTCGGTGTGCGTAGGCGCGCTCGGGATATCGGAAGCCGAGGGCGAGTAGGACACCGGATGGAGATCATTGGGAGGACAGTCCATGGCACTGTTCAAATCGGCTGAGGAACGCCGGATCGAGCGCGACATCAAGATTCGCCAGGGCATTCGGCGGATCGAGAAGTCCATTCGGGAACAGAACAAGTTCCAGGATGAGTTCATCCGCAACGCCCAGCGGGCCAAGCAGATCGGCGACACGTCTCAGTACGCGTTCATTCGCAACTCGCTCAAGAAGACGGCCACGGTCAAGAAGCTGCTGGAGCGGCAGTTGCTGTCGGTCAAGAACGCCCTGCTGATCAAGCGGCAGGCGGAGGCGTCCGCTGACTTCGCGTCGGCGATGGGCACGATGGCCACCGAGATCGGCCGGCTCTTCGGCGAGACGGATCTGGTCAAGACTCAGGCCGACTGGGAGAAGGCCATGGTTCAATCGCAGACCATGGAGGAGCGTATGACCATGTTCCTCGACACGGTCGAGGACATCGCCGCCCAGGACGCCGAAATGGCGCCCTCCGAAGCCATCACCGACGCCGAGATCGACCGGATGATCGAGGCCGAAGAAGAGGCCGATCACCAGAAGGAAATGGACAAGCTCTCGGGCCTACGGGCCGAGTTGGACGCCCTCAAGGGTGACAAGGAGAAGTCCAAGTAGCGTGCGTTCTGTTTGCGCGCCGGGGGACAGAGGGACGAAGGGACAAAGGGACAAGGGATCGAGGTGTCGCTGGTGCGAGAATCCCTTCTCGCACGCGGAACTGCGGGAGTCCTTTCCCGCAGCGACAGAAGGTGGTAGTCGAGGCAGGGTTCGCCATGCGGACCAACGAGTGCACCAATGATCGCGCGGTCGCAGATTGACTCGATCACGGAGGCGGGCATGTTCTTCGAGAAGAAGGGGCCGGTCTGGGACACGCTACGGACGCTCGCGCGCGAACTCGACGAAGCGGGAATCGAATACGTGGTCATCGGCGGTATCGCGCTCAATCTGCACAACTATCCGCGGCAGACCGTTGACGTGAACATCGTCCTGACGCCTGCACAATACGATGCCTTCCGGAGGCGGCTCGAAGGCTCGCCGTACGTCCGATCCGAGGGCGCACGACGGCGTTTCGTCAACCCGACCACGGATGTGAGCATCGACGTCCTGATTGCCGGCGAGCTCGCCGGGCGCAAGAGCAAGAACAACTCCGTACGGTTTCCCGAGCCTGCGGAGGTTGAGATCCACGGCGAGGTCGCTACGGTTTCACTGGCCCGCCTCGTCGAATTGAAGCTCGTGACGTGGCGCTACAAGGACTGGGGTGACGTAGTCGAATTGATCCGCCGCAACAACCTGCCCGAATCCTTCTCCGAGAAGCTCGATCCGGTCGTGCGCTCCGCGTACGGTGAATGCTACGACCAAGCCACCAGTGAGGAATACGAAGAACCGTAGCCATGGCTGTTTCCTACGCCACTTTCGAACGACTCAAGGACAAGGGCGTCTCGGCCTACAAGGCGGGGGACTTCGCCGGTGCGCGGACGTACCTGCAGGAGGCGGCCGAGTGCATGATCGAGCTGGCCGACAAGACAGACAGCCCGAAGGTGCGCGATCAGCGAATCGAGACGGCCCAGGAGCTGATCGATCTGGCCAAGGACTGCGACCGGCAGAAGAAGTCCACCGGCCGGCAACGGACCAAGGCCGCGGACAGCGACGACAAGGGGAGCGACGCGTCGGACTGGATGGTCGCCGACCGCCCCACCATCGGCTTCAGCGACATCGCCGGCCTGGACGAGGTCAAGGACGAGATCCGGCTGAAGATGATCTACCCGTTCACGTTTCCGGAGCTGGCCTCCCGCTACGGAATCCGGACCGGCGGCGGTGTGCTGCTCTACGGACCGCCGGGCACCGGGAAGACGATGATGGCCAAAGCCATCGCCCACGAGCTCGAGGCGGCGTTCTTCGTGGTGAGCCCGGCCCAGCTTCTGAGCAAGTGGGTCGGCGAAGCGGAGCAGAACATCCGCAAGCTGTTCGAGGCGGCCAAGGCGGAGCCGAAGTCGATCATTTTCATGGATGAGATCGAGGCCCTGGTTCCGCGCCGCAAAAGCGGCGGCTCCACGGTCATGCAACGCGTCGTCCCGCAGATCCTCCAGGAGCTGGAAGGGTTCGACCGCAAGGCCGACCAGGCCCTCCTGTTCGTCGGGGCGACCAACAAGCCGTGGATGCTCGATGAGGCCATGATGCGGCCCGGGCGGCTCGACGCACGAATCTATGTCCCGCTGCCCGACGAGCCCGCGCGCTACCGCCTGCTGGAGATCTACCTGAACCCGGAGAAGCTACCCCTGGCCGACGACATGGACTTCGGCAAGCTCACGGAGCTGCTCAACGGCTACAGCGGGGCCGACATCAAGAACATCGCGGAGCTGGCGGCACGTCGACCGTTCATGGAAGCGGTCGCCAGTCAGAACCCCGACAGCGCCCGGCACATCAGCATGAGCGACGTGCTGGAAGTGATTACCGACTCGCCCCCGTCCGTCAAGCAGAGTGATCTGACCCGCTACGAGCAATTCGCCGGGACGGGCGTATAATGAGAGGGCAAAGCATGCCCGAGCGGCGGCATTCGTGGCGCGCGGAGGCGCGCCGGTGGGCATCCGCAGCTCGGAGCTGGTGGGAATCATGGCCGCAACTGAAATTGACCTGATGAAGTTCACGAAGCAGGCCGGCTCGGTCGCGCTGGTCCGTGCCGGCCGCGACCTCTTCGGGCTGCTCACTCGCTCCGTTGACCTGCCGCCCGGATGGGCGGCTCTGGTTACGCGCCAGGTCGGCGATGCCATCTACGTGCGCCCCGGCGCCCAGGTCGGACACGACGACGTGGCTGACGTGCTCTTCGTACGGACCACGCCGCTCGACCTCGAATTCACGATTGAGGGTCTCACTTCCTCGGACGGGTACCAGTGCACCGCGCACGGTCGCGTGCAGGTCGAGCTCGTCACGGAACCGGTGGAGCTGAAATCGTTTCGCGAGACGGTCATGGGCAGCCATGAGGCGGCCGAAATCGACACGCTCCAGCGACATCTCAGCCAACCCGTGCAACGAGGACTGTCGGAGTTCACCGGGGAGCGCACAGCAGCGGTGATCGTCGAAGGTGACGATCGTGAGGCGCTCGAAGCCGCCCTGGACGAGAAGCTCAAGCCGGTGCTGTTCAAGTCGGGTCTGGCCCGGGGCAGCATGCTGCGCGTGGCCTTCGAGTCGCCCGGTTACGAGAAGGTTCGTGAGACGCAGGCCGTGGAGGCCCGGCGCCGCGACCAGTTCGCCGAGCGGGAGCAACTACGAGGGGCGGTCCGCGAGGCCCAAGAGCAACAAGTCTCGCACTTGTCGGGCCTGCTGGGCCAGCTTCAGCAGTTGTCCGACAAGTCACCCGATCTCTCGTTGGCGGATCTCGTGCGGACCTTCTCGGAGCGCGAGCGCGGGGAGCTGTATCAGGCCCTGTGGCAAGCGATGCCCGAGCAGTGCGCCCGCTGGGTCGTGGTCGCCGCCGGGGAGGAGTTGCTCTTCTTCGATCCGTCTTCGTGGGAGAGACCTGTTCGGCGGGTATCACTGACGAGTGAGGCAGGTCCGTTGCGATCGGTAACCGCCGCCAAGGATGAAAACGGCAAGGACGTGCTGCTCGTGGGCGCGGCCCGCGGTGCGCACGTCCTGGAGCCCGAGGCCGGAACGCCACGAGCCACGTACCTGTTCGACCCGCCCGAAGGCGAACGTCTCCGTACCGGCGTCAATGCCGTCGCGATCGGCGGAGGCCGAGTCTTCGCGACGCATTCGCAGATGGGGCTCGTGGTCTGGCCAATCGATGAGCCCAATGCGTTCACGCGCATGCTACGCGAGCTGATCGACGACGCGAAGACGGTGCGCTGCGCCGCGGTCGTCGGCGATCGTCTGTGGTTCACGGCCGACGACCGGGTCATTCACGTCCCGCTCGATTCCGTGTCGGCGTCAGCCGCGGGGCAGCTCTCCGGGAGCGCGTCTCGCATCACTGCCCTCACCGTGCTCGCCAACGAGGTGTGCGCCGGCAACGAGGATGGGCAGATCCTGCGATGGTCCCTGGACGCGGAGGGTGAACCGAAGCCGGAGATCCTGCGTTCGGCGTCCGGTCGCGCGGTCGAGTCGGTCGAGATGCTGCTCGCCGGCGGTGTGCCGCGTATCCTCTTCGCGAACGAGTCGACGGGCCTCAACGCCCAAGTGGTGGGCGATTCGTACATCTGTCGATATGACGGGAAGGAACAACGCGTACGCCGCGCGGCGGTGGCAGGTGACTGGCTGGTGGCCATGAACGGCAATCGCGACCGGCTGCTGTACTGGCGGCCTCACGAGCTTGAGGCCCCGTCCGCAACGGTCAACGTCGGCCGCCTCACGGGCCGGTCGATTCAGGATTTGTGCATCGTGATGGGCGCGGCGACCCCGGCGGACGCGAACGCATAGCCGACGCGCCGCGCGGGTGCAACGAAAACCGTACACAACAGCTTTCGGGAGGACACAGGCTTGGCCGACAACGACGCTCAACCAGAACAATCGCCCCCTGCACCAGAGACGACACCACCGCCCGCCGCCGAGCCGCCACCGCGCGATCCGGCGCCCGAGGCCGAAGGGGCCGCACCGGCGCAGGCCTTCGCCGCAAGCGGAGGTGACGGGGCGTCCGTCGC
>CAYMME010000603.1:0-4766 GCA_964391465.1 uncultured Planctomycetales bacterium | reverse complement strand
GCCGTAGTTCCAGATCTCCTCCATGGGGGCGTTCTTCTCGGTGTAGATGGTCCACTCGCCGGTTACGGTGTTGAATCGGCTTGCGCCCGCGGTGGTCGCCGCCCAGACGTTGTCGTTCTCGATGCATAGCCCGTAGACGACGTCGTTGACCAGCCCGCTGTTGAGTTGATGCCAGTGGTCGAACCGGCCGCCGCTGAAGCGAGCCAAGCCGCCGCCGAACAGCCCCAGCCACACGTCGCCGGTCTTGGGATCCACCTCGATCGCGCCGACGACGCGCCAGGGCAGGCCGTCTTCTTCACGCCAGCTCTTGATCTTGCGCGTCTTCTTGTCGAGGCAGGCCAGACCGTTTTCGGTGCCGACCCACACGCGATTGCCGTCCACCTTCACCGCGAAGATGTGATCGTTGGGCAGGCCGTTCTTCGTCGTGAACTGCTCCCACTTCGTGTAGACGTAGGGCATGCCGATCGCCGTCTTGTCCGGGGCCGGCGGAGATTCCGGCGCGGGCTTGGCCTGCGGCGCCGCCTCCGGAGCCGCGGCAACCGGCGCGGCCGGGTCCTTCGCGGCGCACGCGACCAGAGCCGTCACCAGCGCCAGCCCGCACATGCCCAACGTTGCGATTCGAAGCATGGAACTGCCCTCCGGCCAGGACCTCACAGGGTCTTGAGGTACTCGATCAGGTCGTTCAACTGATCCTTGGTCATGTCATTCGTGACGCCGTGTTCGTCGTAGGGGTTGTACCGCGTCCAGATCTCTTCGAGTGTCGGCGCGATTCCGTTGTGCAGGTACGGTGCCGAATCGTAGATGTTGTTCAGGTGCGGCACGTCGAAGTCCGACTCGCGGTCGAGCGCCATCTTCGTCCCGATGTCCCGGCGCGTGCGGTCGGTGAACAGCGGCGGGAAGTGGCACGTGACGCAGCGGTTGTCGACGGGAATGTCGCGTCCGTCGTTGGTCATCGTTCGCTCGAACATCGCCTTGCCGCGGCGCTGGGCCGGGGTGAGCTTGCCGCCGACGGGTCGGTAGCGATTGGGCGGTCGCGGAATCGTGCAGATGTAGTTGTCCAGCGCCGACAGCTCCTCCGGCGTGAAGGGGTCGATGCGGGTGAAGAAGACGGCCAGCCGCGGCCCGCACTGTCGCTGCAGACTCGGGTTCGTGCCTTCCCACTTGAACGGGGCCGTGTCGAGAATCCCCCGCAGCGTCCGGTTGTCGACCGGGCTGATGCCGATGCCGTCCGGCTCGATGTCGTAGGTCAACCCGTCCACGTGGCCGTCCGGGTGGCACGTGTGACACGAGAATTGACGGTGGAAGGTGATGTTCGCGCTGTGGAAGAGCCGCTCGCCGTAGCGCACCTTGGAGATTTCCTGCGGCCCGCCCAGGTCGATCCGCTTGACGGCCTCGAGCCGTTCGACATCGATGACGGTGACCGAGTCATCCAGGGAATTGGCTACGAAGGCCGTCTTGCCGTCTTTCGTGAACAGCACGCCGCGCGGGCTGTCCTTGGTCGGGATGTGCTTGACCACGAACTCCGTCGGCTTGCCGAGATGGTTCGGGAACACGTGCTTGCGTTCGTAGTCCGTGGCGCTCTCGAGCATCGAGAGCAGCTTCGGGATGTCCACGACGGCTACGCGATCCGAACCGCTGCTAGTGACCAGAGCGTACTTGCCGTCCGGACTGATCGCCACGTCGGCCGGGTCGGGGAAGCACATGTTGGGCTCATCCAGCAGGACCTGATCCACGGTCCCGTCGCGCCAGACGATGCCGATTCCGTTGGTGATCGTCCAGCCTTGCAGCAGCCGGGTCATGGGGACCAGGTTCTTCGTGCGGTCGAGCGTGATCAGGGCGAACTTGCCGCTGGGATGCCAGTCGACGCCCTGGAGCAGGTTCGCCCCCTGCACCTCGACTCGGTTCACGATCGTCGCTCGCTCCGTGTCGATGACCGTAACCTCGGACACCGGCGGGGTCCGGAACTCCACGAACCGCGCGAGCGTGTTCGTCGCGGCGATCCGCTTTCCGTCGGGTGACATCGCCAGCGACCACGGGCTGCGGCTCGCGGGAAGACGCTTGACCGGGCGCATCGTTTCGGCGTCGAGCACCGAAACGCGATCGGCCGACGTGTCGAGGACGTACAGACGCTTGCCTGTCTTGTCGAACAGCACGCCATGCGGTTCGTCGCCCACGGGGACGGTCTGTAAGACTCGTCGCGCCGCCACCCCGATGACGGACACACTGTCGTCCAGCCGGTTGCTCACAATCGCCCGCGTGCCGTCGGGGCTGAACGTTACGTCGTTCGGTTGACCGCCGACTTCGATCTCCGCCACCGTTTTGCGCAGGGCCACATCGATGACAATCACCGTGTGCGATGCCTCGCAGGCCACGTAGAGTTCGCGGCCGTCCGGCGACAGGGCCAGGTTCAGCGGCGTCTTGTAGCGCACGGCCGCCTCGGGTTCCGGTAGCTTCGTGGGATGGGCGATTCTCTCCATCGCGGCCACGTAGTCGAACCGCCGACCGTGGGCGTTCTCGTGGCAGCGCAGGCAGGTCTTCTTGTTCACGGGAAGCAGCCCGGCCGCCTTCGCCGCAGGCTTGTCGCGCATTACCGCCTCGGGTGAGTACTCACTGCCCGGTCCGTGGCAGCTCTCACATCCGACTCCGTCGGTGAGGTCGGACCCCGGAAGGAAACTCTCCTCGCTGTGCATGACGCCGGGCGCGTGGCAAACCAGACACGCGTCGTTCGTCTGCGGGTTGCCCGTGACTTTCTCCTTGGCCGCCATCGCGTACCCGGCCTTGCTCCCCAGCACCGCGTAGGCCCGAGCATGTCCGCTCAATCGCCACTTGCTGTACTGGTAGCCCATCATCGGGCCCTGGTGGCACTCGGCGCAGGCCATGACGCCCGTGAACTTGAACTTGCTCGTCGGACGGTCCTTCACCGCAGGTCGAGTTGTCGCAACGCGCGTCGGATCTCCTCTCTTCTCCGGCACGGGATGAGCGATCCGCTGCATGGCCTTCTTCATGTCCATCGCCGGTTGTTCGAGGATCGCCACGTGCGAACCCTTCACCTTGTGGCAGGACATGCAAAACGCTTCGTCCGGCATCTTCAGTCCGTTGGCCATGGCCTTCTTGCGGTCCGCCATGACCTCGGCGGTCATGTATTCGCTGCCCGGGCCGTGGCACTTCTCACACTGGACGCCGTCGTGCAGGAAGAAACCGTCCTCCTTCTCCCAGTCTTCGGTGTCCGCGGCCGTCGCGTGACACCCAAGGCACGTGGCGGCAACGTACGGCTCCTCGGGGATTCCGCTCAGCTCGGCGATCGCCTTGGCCTCAGGGCTCCACAGAGAAGCGTATGCGTTCGCGTGCTCCGACATGCGCCAGAGGCTGAACTGGTGCCCGGCCTCCGCGTCGCCGTGGCATTGCGCGCACGCACGCACTCCCACGTAGACCGGATGCTTGTCCTTGACTCCCGAGTCGGCGGCCCAAGTTGGGCCGGCCCACCCGACGAGAATGGCTAGTCCAATCAAGATACGGCACGGCATGACGCTCATGCTCCTCACTTCTTGTCCGGACGGACGACGAGTATCTGATTCGCCTTCACGTTTTCCACCTTTGTTACCGAGCCGTCCGGCCAGCGCACTTCGACGCGATCGACGCGTTCCTCCGGCCCGAGGCCGAAGTGGGCTCGCGGGTCGCCTTGCGACAGGTAGCCGGTGATCGCGGCCACTTCCCGGATCATACGCGTCTTGCCCACGACGACGGTGACGCGGGCACCGATGGCATCGACGTTGGTGCGGCGTCGCTTGGCGGCGACCGTCAGCCAGTTGTTCTTGTTGCCTCCGTCGTTTCGAAGGAGCTTGGCCGGACCGTTGAGATTCATGACCAGGAGGTCGATGTCGCCGTCGTTGTCGTAGTCCGCGTAGGTCGCCCCTCGACCGACGTGTTTCTCGGCGAAGTACGCACCCGACTGCTTGGCGACGTCGATGAACTTGAGCTTGTCCTTGCCCTTGCCGTTGTTGCGGAGCAGGACATCCTCTTCGGTGTACTCGTGGTGGGCGTTTCCGTTTGCGACGAACAGGTCGAGGTGGCCGTCATTATCGTAGTCAAGCAGCACGCCGCCCCAGCCGGTGTACTGGCCGCAAGCCACGGCCAGGTTCGTCCGGGCGGTCATGTCGATGAAGAGGCCGCCTTGGTTCACCAGTAGGCAGCCGTACCCCATGTCGGGGATGTACACATCCGACTGCCCGTCCCGGTCCACGTCTCCAACAACCGGCCCCATCGATGAGGCACCTTGTCCGCCCTCGCCGAAAGCGAGGTTCCACTCGACCGCTTCGTTCTTGAACGTGCCCTTGCCCGAGTTGACCCAGTAGCAGTTCGACGACGCGTCATTCGGTACGTAGATGTCCATGAGCCCGTCGCCGTTCAGGTCGGTGGCGGTGGCGCTCATCGCCCGTCCGTCCGGGAAGAGCATGCCGGCCTTCTCCGTGACCTCGGTGAACGTGCCGTCGCCGTTATTGCGGTAGAGCCGGTCCGGTTGTCCCTTGTAGCTCAGCGGACCCGGGTAGCCCGCGGCCGGATAGAAGTCGCGGAACTCACCCGCATCGTAGACCAGGTAGTTGGCCACGTAGACGTCCAGGTCACCATCCCGGTCGTAGTCCAGCCACGGCGCCGACAGGCTCCAGTCGGGCTTCTTCTTGAAGTCGACCAGTCCCGACGCCTTGGTCACGTCGGTGAAGGTGCCGTCGCCGTTGTTGCGGTACAGGACGTTGTGACTGGTCGACTTC
>CAYMME010000602.1:0-4768 GCA_964391465.1 uncultured Planctomycetales bacterium | reverse complement strand
CGCCGGTCAACTCCACCACCGTCTCGTCGTTGCGCTCCCGATAGGTAATCTGACCGCGAAAGCGACCGGTCGTCACTTGTGTTCCGAGGATGTCGTCGATCCCCAAGGCCGCGACCTCCACGGTCGGGAGGTCGAGTGTGACTTCGTGGATGGTCAGGCCGTCGAGCGGGTTGAAGCGGGCCGCGATCTGGATCGGCCTACTCACCGTGCTGCCGTTCAGCACGGAGGACAGCAACGACGCCCGTCCTTCGTCGGGTCGTTCGAAGACGACGGTTCCGCGGGCGTCGCGGACCGCGAGGTGGAGGTCCCGACGCACCCAGGCGAGGTCGATGTTCCAGAGGCGAACCTCCCGCAGGTTCAGCTCGGCGAAGTTGTGCGACAACCCGGATTCGAGCACGCGCCGGTAGTCCGAGAACTGCCAGGCGTCACCGCCGATGGCCAGTTCCCCACCCCGAATATCCAGTTCGGTGAAATCGGTTCCGTCTTCGACCCCCTCGGACCATACGGCCTGGCGGCAGGCGAAGACCCGGTCCCGGCGATCCGGCAACCACAGCTCGACTTCCCGGAACTCCCAACGACTCAGGTCCTGGGGCACGACGCGGCCGATCTCAGTCGGCAGATCGAAGAACCGCGTCAGCTCTTCCTGGACGTAGCGGCGATAGGCGTCGCTGCGTATGTAGATGCCATACCCGATCGTCGCCCCCACCGGGCCGGTGACGGCGACCACCGCCACCGCGAGCACGATTTTTCTGCGAAGCAGCATCATTTCCAGACTCACATTGACTCCGGGCGGAGTCGATAATACAGTGAAGACAGCAGCGAGGTCGATGGCGAACTTCGCTGGCGGGTCCCGGATTCGTAATGCCGGGTCGTGCCATGGTCAGCGCCGTCCGCCATCGACCCTACAAGGGTTGATCGCTCGTGGCGGATGTAGCCTCCCTGCAAATAGTGGAGGAAGCGATCGGGTATCGCTTCCAGAATCCGGATTTCCTGGCCGAAGCGCTTGTCCACGCCTCGTCGGCCGAAACCCGTCTCAAGAGCAACGAGCGCCTCGAATTCCTCGGCGATGCCGTTCTCGGTGTGGTCGTTTGTCAGCGGCTGTTCGAACGTTTTCCTCGCTATCTCGAAGGCGAGCTGACCAAGATCAAGTCCGCCGTCGTGTCGCGCAAGGCCTGTTCCGAAATCGCTACGGAGCTGGGCCTGCCCGAGCACCTGACCCTGGGCAAGGGGATGACCAGCCGCATGCCGCTGCCGAGCTCGCTGGCGGCGGCGGCCTACGAAGCGGTCATCGCCGCCATCTACCTTGATGGGGGCCTGGACGAAGCGAGACGCTTCATTCTCTCGTCGCTTGACGAGTACATCAGCGCCGCCGACGAATCCGACCATCAGCATAACTTCAAGTCCCAGCTCCAGCAGCACGCCCAGAAGATCCTGTCGTCCACGCCGGTCTACGAGCTGCTCGACGAGCAGGGCCCGGATCACGCCAAGTGCTTCGAGGTGTGCGTTACCATTCGCGGCCGGCGGTTCAACGGAGCGTGGGGGCCGTCCAAGCGCGAGGCCGAGCAACTCGCCGCCCGTCGTGCCCTGGAAGAACTCGGCGTCCTGGCCTGCGAGGCCGACGGCGACGATCTGTGAACGCCGCAGGTTGAGCCACGGCTACGGTTCCTCATCCGTTCCGGTCGCTGCGCGCTCGAGCCTGCGGAGTATCTCCCGGCGGTCCGGATGGTCCGGCCGAAGCCGCAGCGCCTCTCGCCAGTGCTTCTCGGCTGACGCCACCTCGTCCTGCTCGGCAAACGCATCGCCAAGCCGGCGGCGCAACTCCGCCGACTTTGGTGCGGCGGCAACAGCCTGTTTCAGGTGATACAACGCACGTTGGAGGTCACCGGCGGCCGCGGCCCGATCCGCCGCCGTGGTGTGGGCATCGGCATGTCTCTGCCTGTATGCCTTCGGGTCAAGTTCGGCCGCCTTGCGCAGCATCCGTAGATGCCGATCCGTGTCGCCGACTCCCAGGCACGCGCGACCGAATCGCTCATAGAACGACGCCGCCTGCCCTTTGTCGATTGCCGGCTCCGCCGCCGCGTAGAGGGAGCGCGCCCGATCGAACCGCTCCGCCGCCAGCCAGATGTCCGCTTCGAGGAGGTCGATGGCCACGCCTCGGCATCCGAGCCGGCGGGCCGCCGCGACCTGGTACACGGCCGACGCGGGAGGGCAGACTTGATAGACGCCGGGCCGTCCCGGTTCGGGTGCAAGTACATAGTGCCCGGACACGATCGCGTGGGGGTCGGCGTTGCGGAGCTTCTTGGTGGTCACCTTGCCCAGGTAGGTTCGCCGGGCGAAGTACGCACGGGCCAAGCCCAGGTGCAGTGCCGCGTCGTCGTGGCCGCACGCCTTGGCTCGCGTGTACGCGTCGATGGCCAGGGCCCACCGCCGGGCGCCGGCATGGGCGTTGCCGAGCAGAAACAGGTCGATGCCCGAGCGGGGTCGGTAGCGTAATGCTTTCTCGATATCGCGTCTGGCTTCCTCGGTTCGTCCGAGTTCAAGTGATACCTTCCCGCGTACGTGGTGAAGCGGATACCCCAGCGTCCGGCCCGACAGGCCCGCCAGCAGGCCGTCCGCCTGCTTCCAGTCGCGGCGATCTGCGAGGATCTCCGCGAGCATCAGCCGCGCCGCTGCGTGATCGGGTGCGCGTCCGAGCAATCCTTCGAGCAGCTTCTCGGCCGCGGTTGCCTTACCCTCTTCACGCAGAACGCCGGCCCGCGCCAACTGCGCCTCCGCGTCTTCCCTCTCGGCCGCACCGATGGGCGAGACACAGATTCCCAGGGTCAGTGTTGTTGCGACGATCGATCTCACAGCGTCTCGCGGCAGCGTGTCACCAGTTGGTGCGCCAGTCGTGTGGGTTCGGGCAGGCGATACTTCGTGCAGCACGAGAGCACCAACCGCACCGCGTCGTTGAGCGTCGCCCGATGCCCCACGCTGATGTATACGGGTTTGACCCCCTCACGGGTTCGCACGACCGACCCGATTCGCTCGCCGTGGTCGCGCAGCGGCACGCAAGCGCCGCGCCGGGTTGCCGACTCATGGTGCTCGCCGCAGAGTCGACTCTTCGCGCAACCGATCGTCGGCTGCTCCAGGAAGAGCCCGACGTGGCAGGCAAGGCCGAACCGACGCGGGTGAGCCCGTCCCTGGCCGTCGAAGATCCACGCGTCGGGTACGGTTGTGAGCTTGCGGGCGGCGGCGAGCACGGTGGGTGCCTCGCGAAACGACAGCAACCCCGGTACGTAGGGGAAACGCGCCGGTCGGGTCGCGACGACTTCCTCGACCACCGACCGGCGGTCCCGACTCCACACGACGACTCCGGCCACACATCGCTGTCCATCGGACGAGAACGCCATGTCTGCCCCGGCCACCAACCGCACCGGTTCGGGCAGCGCGCGCTCGACAACCAGCTCGGTCAACTCACGCTGCAGCGCCACCGCTCGTTTCGGCGTCACGTCCCAGCGGTGCCGGGCGCGAGGCAGCTTCATGAACCGGCACTCGATTCCGCGCCGGCGACCTTCCGGATGCGCTCTACGGCTGCGTCGATCTTGTCACCGGTGGCCTCGAGGCTGGCGACCATCCGCACCTGCTTCGGTCCCAGAGCGAAGCACAGCACATCCACTTCCGCGAGCCGCTCGACAAGCTCGGCTGCGGAATGCCAGGGTGCTTCGACGTCGAAGTAGACGATGTTGGTCTCCACGGTAGCCGGATCCAGCACGATTCCCGGGCAATCGGCCAGCACCGTCGCGAGTCTCTTGGCGTTTGCGTGATCGTCGGCCAGGCGGTCGACGTGATGATCGAGGGCGTACAGTGCCGCGGCCGCGAGCACGCCCGCTTGACGCATGCCGCCTCCGAACATCTTGCGCGCCCGCTGGGCTCGTTTGAGCAGGTCGGCGCCCCCGGCCACTGCCGACCCGACGGGTGCTCCGAGACCCTTGGAGAAACAGATCGACACCGTGTCGAAGTACTGCGTGTAGTCGGTCGGTTTGCGACCGCCGGCCACGCACGCGTTCATGAGTCGGGCCCCGTCGAGATGCATGGACAGACCGAACTCGTCGGCCGCTTGGCGAATCTCCGCCACACGCTCCACCGGCCAGACCTTCCCACAGCCTCGGTTGTGTGTGTTCTCAATCACGATCAGACGCGAGACGGGCAGATGCTGGTCGTCTCGGCGTACGGCCGCTCGCACTTGGTCGGCCGTGAACACGCCGCGCTTGCCGTGCACCAGCCGGGTCGAACACCCCGACAGCGCCGCCGGGCCTCCCGTCTCGTAGTTGAAGAAGTGGCTGTCCGAATCCGCAATGATCTCGTCTGCCGGCTGGGTGTGGGCGCGAATCGCCGTCGCGTTGCCCATCGTTCCGGAGGCGACAAACATTGCCTTCTCCTTGCCGAGCAACGCCGCGACACGCTCCTGTAGCGCGTTGACCGTCGGGTCCTCGCCGAAGACGTCGTCGCCGACTTCGGCCCGGGCGATGGCCTCGCGCATGCCCGGGGTCGGGCGCGTGATCGTGTCGCTTCGTAGATCGATCGCATCGTTCACACTCATTCGTGTTGCCTCATGTCGAGTCGTGCCGGGGTGGTCATTGTAGCCCCTTCTCCCCTCGCGTGCCCGCGGTGCCCTGAGTCGACTGGGCCACGGCCCGTTGGCGCACCGCCCAGGCCCGCAGATCCTCGGGCAGCGACACCGCCTTCAGTGCTCGGTCGAACCAACGGACGGCCTCGGCATCCTGGT
>CAYMME010000601.1:0-4798 GCA_964391465.1 uncultured Planctomycetales bacterium | reverse complement strand
TCCGGCCAGGTGATTTCGAGCTTGTCCATGTGGTCCGTGTCGCCGAGGCCGAACTCCCGGTAACGTTCGGCCTGGCACAGGTAGCTTCTCGTCGGCATGACCTGGCGCGTTTGCGTTACGCCGTCGGCCGTCAGTTCTATCCATGCTCCGATGGCATCACGGTTGCTCTTCCTGCCCGTGAGCTTGACTCGCAGCCAGTGGTGACTGAGTGCTTGATCGTTGCGTAGCAGCAGCGGCGCTCGGCCTGTTTGGGTGAGGAGGACGTCGAGGTCACCGTCGCCGTCGATGTCGGCGTACGTGGTTCCTCGTCCGACCAGCGGCTTGCTGAGGTCGCCGACTGCGTCGCGCTCGACGGCGACGAAGCAGGCTCCGGCGGAGGCTCCGCAGTTCCAGAACAACTGGGCCGGCTGCTCGTAGTGTTGGCTGGCCTGGACGACGTTGATCTCTTCTTCGAGGTGACCGTTGGCCCCTAGGAAATCGAGCCAGCCGTCAAGGTCGTAGTCGAACAACGACACGCCGAAGCTCAGCATGAGGCGGGTCGGGGCTCCGATGCCTTCGCCGATCGCCTCGTCGGCAAACAGCGTCGGGTCGCCCTGCGAGACGTAGAGCGACGTCATCTCGTTGGCGAAGTTGCCGATGAAGAAGCCCATGGCCTCGTCGTTGCGGTAGTTGCCGGCGTCGATGCCCATGGCCCCGGTCGCGCGGCCGTTGCGGTCGTACGCCACGCCGTAGAACACGCCTTCTTCGGCGAACGTGCCGTCGCCCTGGTTATGGAAGAAGAAGTTCTGCACGGTGTCGTTGGCAACGGCCAGGTCGATCCACCCGTCGCGGTCGATGTCGACGGGTGCGACGCCAAGGGCCTTGGCCACGGGGCGTCCCGTCGACGAGTTGTTCACGTGCATCCCCGCCTCGGCCGCCACCTCGGCGAACGTGCCGTCGCCGTTGTTGCGGTACAGGTACGGATAGGTGCCTTCGAAGTTCATGGGCGGGCCGTACGCGCGGCCGATCCCGACCAGTTTGTAGTCAACCTGGAAGTCGAGTTGCTTGGACCAACGGACGTAGTTGCAGACGAACAGGTCAAGATCACCGTCGTTGTCGTAGTCGAGGAAGCCGCAACTGGCGCTCCACTCGCCGGCGTCCCCGGCGACACCCGCTTGGGCCGTTACGTTCTCGAAGCGCCCCCCCACGTTGCGGAACAGGTGGTTCTCACCCACGGCCGTGATGAACACGTCTACGTGTCCGTCGCTGTCATAGTCTGCGACGGCGGCACCCATCCCGTAAAACGTCACATCGAGCCCCGAACCCACAGTGACATTTGCGAACCCCCCGTTGCCGTCGTTCCGGTAGAGGCCCATGGTTGGGGGCGGCTCGTCCTTCGGGGTGTGGTCCGGCCAGTGACACGAGTTAACCAGCAGCAGGTCCTGGTCACCGTCGTTGTCGTAGTCGAAGAACGCCGCTCCGCCTCCCATCGTCTCGGGCAGCAGCTTCTCGCCGGTCGCGCCGTTCTGATGCACGAAGTCGATACCCGCGGACTTCGTGATATCGGTGAACGTGACGAGCGGCGCCGTCGCCGAGACCTCGATCGCTTGCGGCGGGATGTAGACGGGCTCCTTCGGCGGCGGGAGCGGCTCGGGCTGCCTGATCGCCCACACCATGGCCCCGATCACCAGGCCGATCACGGCGAAGATGCCCAGGGACCAGCGGAACGCGCGCCCAATGATCGCGTCGTCAGCCGCAACCATGTCCCTGGTCTGGCTCGGTTTGTCGGGCTGCGGTTCACTCATTGCCGGCCACTCTCTCGTCTTCGTCTGTTGCTTCCCACGCTTCTCACTCCGTAGTCTGCGTCACCTTGACCGGTCGTGCCGGAAGCTCGAAGGCGCCCTTGCGTTGCAGGTCGTAGATCACGATGGATTCGGCCGCGTGGTTGGCGGACGGTACCTTGCGGCGGGCGGCGGCAACGGCCCGGTCCCGTGCGTTGTCGTCCGGCTTGTACTTCGCGTGTAGCGAGCGATGCTCGGCGGCCCGAGGCTTGTCGCCCAATTGGGCGTAGAGCAGACTCAAGTTGTAATGGGCCGAGACGTTCTCGGGGTCAATCGCCAGCGTCCGTCGGAACCAGTTCACGGCCTCGGCGAGAAGCCGGCGCCGTTCGGCCGCCCGGGCACTGCCACGCTCCTGCTTGGCCCGCTCAAAGATCGTCTGGCCGAGTTGATTGAGCAGCCGGTAGTCCTGTGAGAAGTCGAACTCGCGGCGCCGTGTCTCCTCGGTGTCCATCTCGACCACGCTGCGGAAGTTGCGGATTGCCTCATCGAGATGGCCGTTCTGCTTGTTCACGATGCCCGTGAACCATGCAATCGACCAGGCCGGAGCCGGTGGATCGTGTACGGCCGCCGCTCGCAAAGCCGCGACCGCCTCTTCCAATCGACCCTCCTTGATGTAGACGCGGGCGCGGTTGAGCGGCCCGTCCGGCCGTCCGAGCTTCTCGACTTGGGCAAAGGCCGCGTCCGCCTGGCGAAGCTCGCCGCGGTTCGCACCGCTTTGGCCCTTGCGCAGCAGGCCGATGCCGTAGTCATTCCATCGCGTCCACTGCTCGGGTGGCGGGACATCGCTCGACGGTGCGCTCATCGCACCCTCGACGGGCAGGGTGACGCGGTCGACGGCCAGCGTCATGATCGGCAGGTCGTTGCGGGTGAAACGTTCGCCCTGGAAGTACTTGACGTACGCAGCGTCGAACTTGCGGAACTGGAGCTTCACTTCCACGACGATCGACGCCGTCACGTCGCGGGGGACTTCGAGCAGATAGTGCACAACGTCCGCAGCGCCCGGTGGGATCTGGTGGTTGTAGAGGGCGATGAAGATGTCCTGAGCGTTGCGCTGGTCGATGCGGTTCCCTTCGCGGTCGATCACGTACGCGTTGACGAAGTGGGACCACGGATCGACCTCGCCGTCCTCGGCCCGGCCGCCGCTGCGACCGATGAGGCGGTCACCACTTCGCACGGAGATGTCCATCCACACCTCGTTCGAGTCGGCCGTGCCTTCCGTGAACAGGTGTCCCATCTTCAGCGTGCGAATGACGGTCTCCAGCAGATATCGCTGGCCCCGCTCGAGGACGGGCACGTCGGGGCGGATGGGAGCGGTCAGCGGGCTGTCGATCGTGCCGCCGTCCTTGATTCCGAAGATGTCGACGCGCATCACGCCTTCATTGAAGGCCTTGTGTGCCTCAACCGCGGAAGCCGGCAGGTCCAGCAGGTGCGGCAGGGCCGTGTTGGCCGACGGGAACTGATGGTCGTGCACTTTCAGCATCCCGCTGTCATCGAAGAGCTGGGCCCCGAAGTCGTCCGACACAGTCAGTGGCATGTGGCAGTTGTTGCAGTTGTGCTCGGCTCGATCCGGGTAGTAGAAGCTCTGCGCACCGTGGCCGGAAACGCCGCTGAGGAGGTACGAGTCGTAGTGATTCTGCCCGCGCAGGAACTTGTAGTCATTCAGTTCCACCGGCAGATGCACCTTGTGACACGCCCCGCAGAACTCGGCCGTCTTGTGCAGCGGCTTCAGGAAGGTCTTCTTGTGAAATGCGGGCTTGGCCTTGACGAGCTGCTTGTTGATCCATTGGAGGAACGCGTTCTCGCTGTAGGCGAACGGATAGTGCGTGGGTTCCTCGATCGTGTAGTCGCCGTTGCCGCGGGGGCTGTCGATGCTGACGATGGAATGGCAAGTCGTGCACGTGATGCCGGCCTGGGCCATCACGTCCGTAGACAGATCGAAGCTCGGGTCGTCGAATCGCGCATCCTCGAACGCACCGCTGAAGAACGGCACGGGGTCATGACAGCCCGCGCAGAAGCGTGAGCCCTGCACGGTCTCGTCGCGCTCGAAGAGCACCTCGCGCGTCTTGCGCACGCTGAAGAGGTAGGCGGGATTGTTGAACGAAGCCAAATGGTGAGCGCTGCTGGTCCAGCTCGCGTGGACGTCGGCGTGGCAGTCGAGGCAATACTGGTCGTTGGCCAGGGCATGGGCGGGGATGAACTCACCCGTTGCGGTGCGAGCGAGCGAAGGGAAGAAGTACTCCTCTCCGGACTTGGGCTCGCCGCCCGACTGCCGTGGATCCTGCGAGTGCATCAGCGTCATCACGAGAGCGAACGCGGCGGCCACGGCCGCCCACGCGCAGCCCACCTTCCACCGGAGTCGCCGTCCCGCCAGGCGGTGCAGCACGAACAGCCAGACGGCCACGAGCGGAGCGGCGACGTGGGTCCAGTAGGCCACGACGCGAACCTGCGGATTGCGGATCTCGAGGTTCACGCCGAAGGCGTCGAGTCGCATCAAGGTCAAGCCGCTGAGCATCATGATCAGCGTGACGATGAACAATGCGAGGCCGGCGCGGATCGCGCGTTTGTTGGGGCGGCTCCACGCACTGCGCATGTGAAGGAGCCCGAAGACGATCACCGGAACCATGAGGGCGAGTCCCAGCACGAGGTGCAGCAGGAACATGAACTGGTAGAAGTAGTTCTGGTAGGTCCGCCCGCTGGCCCATTCGAGGAGTGTGATGCTGACGAGGTAGACCGAGTCGACGCCGGTGACGGCCATCAGTCCGAAGATCACGAACAGCAGCTTCTCGAGCCGGGGGCCGACGACGGGTACGTACCGTCTCCGCTTTGTCTGTGGAGACGGTGACGTGCTGCCCCGGTTCATCACAGTCCTTCTCCGATGGCGGGTCAGTCACGCCCGCTCCAAGTGCAGTGTTTCAGGCACAGGGCATTCCTTCCGAACCGCGACCGTGAGGGAGCGGCAATGCTTCGCCTTGCCGCGG
>CAYMME010000600.1:0-4824 GCA_964391465.1 uncultured Planctomycetales bacterium | reverse complement strand
CGGATGCAACCGCGTGGTCGTTGCGCGCGATGTTCAACGGCGCGACCTCGGACCACGAATCAGCGTCATAGTCATACCGGTAGACGTTCGCAACCGGGATTCTAGTTCGAGCGCCACCGATAAGGTAGATCAAACCGGCATCATCCACCGCTGCGGCGGTCCCTCCCGTAGGGGCTGGTAGCGGTGCTACGAATGACCACGCCTGGAGCGCCTCGTCGAATCGCTCCACTTTATCTGTGGGTCCATCAGCGTTATATCCTCCAATCACGTAGATCCTGTTGTCCCGCCCCAGGGCCACGCCAGAGTGGCTTCGTGATTCAAGCGTCGGCACGCCGAAATGCCATTCGCATGAACCAGTGATTATCGTGACGATGTCGCCGGCGGCAGTGCCGTGGGAGTCAGTGACGGTCAACTGGAAGCTCGTGGTCCCCAGGGCAGGCGGCGTGACGCTGGCAGTGGCGGCCGTTGCCCCTGTCAGGATGGCCGCCGGGCCACCGATCTGCTCCCAGAGATACTCGTACGGCTCGGCACCACCGGTAGCGGATCCGGCACATGGTGCCGTCTCGCCGAGTGTGATTGTCTTGTCGGGACACACGGAGACTCCGAGTGGATCGTCGCACACATCCCCGATGTCATCGCCATCGCTGTCGGCTTGGTCTGGATTGGGATCGTCCGGACAGTTGTCACAGACGTTACCGAACCCATCGCCATCGGTGTCGGCTTGGTTTGTGTTGACAACGGCCGGGCAGTTGTCATTGCAATCGGCAACGCCGTCCCCGTCTCTGTCGGCGTCCGCCACGCCGCAGCCGCAGTCCCTCGGCGCGATCTTGTTGGGATCGTCGGGGCAAGGGTCGATGCAGTTGGCAGTCCCGTCAGAATCCCTGTCCGTGTCGGCCACGCCGCACCCACACTGCCCCGGGTCAATCTTGTTCCCATCGTTCGGGCACGGGTCGCAGGCATCGCCCGCCTCGTCCGTGTCGGAATTCGCCTGATCGGAATTAGGTGTGTTGGAGCAGTTGTCTACCGCGTCGGGGACGCCATCACCGTCGAAGTCGATGATCGTGTCTTGCACCGTCACGTCCACGCTGTCCGTATCGTTGCCGACGCCGTTGAGAACCGTAAGCTGAAACCCCAGCTTCGTATCCTCCCCCACCGCCGGCGCGGTGAACGTTGGTCTTGCAGCGGTTCGGTCCGACAGTGTGACATCTGGGCCTCCCGTCTGGCTCCAGGAATAGCCCAGTTCGCGATCGTTCGGATCGAAGCTACCCGAGCCGTCCAGTTCCACCAGCTCGCCTTCGGTCGTCGTCTGGTCCTCGCCGGCATCCGCCACCGGCGGCCTCGGCGGGGCGACGCAGTCCTGAATCAGGATCGTCAGCGTGTCCGTGTCGCTGCGTGTCCCGTTGCTCGCCGTCAGCTCGAATGTCACCTGTACGTCCTGATCAACCAAGGGCGCTGTGAATGACGGGTGTGCGGTGTTGGCGTACAGCAGATCCACCGTCGGTCCACCGGTCTGCCGCCATGTGTGGGTCACAGGCAGCCCGCAGAAGTCGGAAGAGGTGCTCCCGTCCAGCGTGGCGGGCGTCCCTTCGCACACTTTCTCCTTGTCCGTGCGCGCCCGTGCCGTCGGATACCCCGGGGTGTCCTGACACGTGCAGTCACTGGCGGAGACCTGCATGGTGTCTTGGTCGGTCGACCCGCACGGGTCCGAGGCGATCACCACGAACTCGTAGATCCCTTCTTCGGGCGGCACGAACGAGGGCGTGGCCATCTCGGCACCGTCCAGCACGACCGGCTCCGGCCCCCGCGCCATTTGCCACCGGTACGAAAGCACATCGCCGTCGGCGTCCCTGCTGGCGCGACCGTCGAGCATGGCCCGGTCACCAAGACACACCTCGAGATCCGGCCCCGCATCCGCGACGGGCGGCGTGTTGGGGCAGTCAGGCGGAGGAGGCGGAGGCCTGGTTGCATCGTCGCATGCATCCCCGATACCGTTGCCGTCGGTGTCGACTTGGTCGGCGTTCGCGACGGCCGGGCAGTTGTCCACAACATCCGGCCATCCGTCGCCGTCCGTGTCGGGTACAATACCCGTGCAGTTCGCGCCGCCTGCAAAGACGACAGCCATCAATCCCACGCAGGACACCCCGATCACTGTTCGCGTTTTCAACATGCCAAGGTCCTCCAGCAAGAAGTGCACCCCAGAATCCCGGGCCGCGATTGGTCGCCTTCCGGCCGCCGCCGGGCGGCCTTCACCTCCCATTCGCACAGGGCCGTGATTCCTTTCACCACCGGTCGGTTTTCTTGAACGACTTGCCGACGTCCGCCGTGACGGGAGCGTTCTACGGGATTCTCCGATCCCCTCCATGCTCTACCAGCATAATCTGCAGAATAGTGCGAGACTTGCTGGGTTTCAAGCCCTCCGACGCCGGACGGCGTGACAGTCACCAAAATTGGGTAGGCAGCATACCATAGCTCTGTGAGCAGTGCTCCGTACCGGACGCCGTCGGTTCGCCGGTTTCCACTGCTGGCACAGCAGTGGCACACTGTGGCTCTTGTGGACCCACAGTCAACCCGGTACAATCCGTTTCAACCATGTAAGGCCGCTGGACGCTCCAATCGCCGGGGTTCAAGAAACAGGACGTACATGATGGTGAAAGCGGGTCTGGTGGCGGCTCTGGCTGTTTTGAATTGCCTGAGCATTCAAGACGGCAGCACGGCCAGTACTAGCATCACGCCTTGCGGCTACTTCGGCGGTGCTTGCCTCTACGATGGGCTTGCCCGCCAAGCCGGGTCGTTGATCTACTTCCGGCCGACGAGCCGGTGGGCTCGCACGGATTTGTACTGGACGCTGGCCGTGCCTTCCGACCAGCTCGACCTGGACGCCCAGCTTGCCGTCATCGAGGATGCCTTCGCGCAGTGGGCCGAGGCCTGCACGCTGACCTTCACACGCGTGGACAGCAAGGAGGAGGCCGACATCGTCATCAGTTTTGTCAACTGTGACGAGGTCGACGGGACGTGCTTCGACGGTGCCGGAACCGAAGAGCGCAACGAAGTTGCCCGGGCGTTCTTCCCGGGGACGGCCCGGGCCGGGGTGATCCAGCTCGACGCCGGTGAGGACGTGTGGACGCTCGAATCCCGTGAGGGCGACGTCTGCCTGCTGGCGGTCGTGCTCCACGAGATCGGCCACGCCCTGGGGCTCGAGCACAGTGCGTTTGAAGCGTCAGTGATGGCCACCGACTACGACATGCCCATCGAGGCCTTGACGCTCGACGATGCGGACGCGATTCAGCGGCTGTACGGTAGCGCCGACGGCTTCGTGCCCCCGATCCCCGTGCCCCGGCCGGGGGAGTTCACGCAAGCCGCGCCCGATCTGACCGCGCAGGACGACACCGACACCGACGGCGACGGCATCCCCGACTCGCTCGAAGTCCAAGCTCTGAACACGAATCCGAACGCGGCGGACAGCGACGGGGACGGCGTGGACGACTACACCGAGCTGTTTGTCGACGGCACGCTGGCGACGCCCTGCCCGACGGCCGTGGCCCGGGCGGTTGACGCCGATGTGCAAGGCGGGCTCCAGGTGCAACTCGACGGGCTGTCATCGAGCGATCCGGAAGGCCTGCCGATCACGTACGCGTGGGAGCAGATCCAGGGTGAGGCCGTGGAGTCATTGCAGGCAACCAACACCGCGCGGCCCTCGTTCGTCGCGCCTCGGTTCGACGACGACACCTCGGTCGTCTTCGAGTTGACCGTGGGCAACGGCATCTGCACGGGCACGGATACGGTGTCGGTCGTGATCTGGGGCCAGGACGACACCACACCCGGGCCGGTGGCCGAGGCGGGACCGGACCAGAACGTCGAACAGGGCACACTGGTAACGCTGAACGGCTCGGGCAGTCGCGAGCCCGGCAGCCTGGAGTTCAGCTTCTCCTGGAGCCAAACGGCAGGGGCGACGGTGACGTTCTCGGACAGCACGGCCGAAAGCCCCACGTTCACGGCCCCGACCGTGACGGCGAAGACCACGCTGACGTTCCAGCTTGCGGTCACGAGCAGCGCCGGCGTCGACACCGACACCGTCGACATCTTCGTCTACCCGTCGGCACCCGACACCGACGGCGACGGCCTGTCGGACGCCGATGAGGTCGCGTTCTACGGCACCGACCCCAACAACCCCGACACCGACGGCGACGGCTACAACGACAAGGATGACCGCTTCCCCACCAACCCGGCCTTCGCCCCCTGACCATCACGCGAGCCCGAACATGAGAATGCCCGTACTGCCAACGCCCGTTCACACGCTGCTCTGCACGACCCTATTGATGGTTGGCGCCGTGGCGGTTGCCCGCGGGGCCGACGCCGGTGCGAAGCCGAACATCATTCTCTGCATGGCCGACGATCAGGGTTGGGGTGACGTGGGCTACACGGGGCACCCGGTGCTCAAGACGCCGAACCTTGATGCGATGGCCGCGGCGGGCTTGCGGTTCGATCGGTTCTACGCGGCCGCACCGGTATGTTCTCCGACGCGGGGCAGCGTCTTGACCGGCCGGCACCCGAACCGTTTCGCGTGCTTCAAGTGGGGGCACACGCTCCGGCCCCAGGAGGCGACCGTCGCCGAGGCCCTCAAGCGGGCCGGCTACGTGACCGGGCACTTCGGCAAGTGGCACGTGGGGTCGGTCCAGGAGGGTAGCCCGGTCAACCCCGGCGCCAGCGGCTTCGATCGCTGGCTGTCCGCACCTAACTACTTCGACAACGACCCAATCCTCAGCCCCGAGGGGGTCGCCGTTCAGATGACGGTCGAGCGCTCCAACGTCACGGCCCACGAGGCCA
>CAYMME010000599.1:0-4827 GCA_964391465.1 uncultured Planctomycetales bacterium | reverse complement strand
GTGCGTGGCGATGACGTGGTTGACACCTGGCCGATCGTCGCACGCGGACACCTGTAGCGTAGCATCTCAGAGTCGATGAACTTCACCCGGCACCGAGACGCGACCGTCAGGGAGCGTGGGATGCCGGCAACGCCGGCATCCTTCTTGCGGGCAGAGCTCCATCCGGCCGAGACACGACGGTAGTGTAATGCCTCGGGCAGAGTACATTCTCTCCGAACCGGGACCGCAAGGAGGCGGCAATGCTTCGCCTTGCCGCTGCCGCTCCCTCACGGTCGCGGTTCGGATTAGATGCGCCGCGCCGACTGCGAGACACTACAGGAAGGGCGTCGTCAGCCAGCCGACTCCACCCCGAGCGTCCTGCCGCAAATCACTTCGGAACCTTCAGAGCCAGGATCACCTTGCCGGGATTCTTGTCGAATTGAGCCTTGCAGTGCTCGGAGCACAGGTGCAGCTTGTAGCCGCTGACG
This sequence comes from uncultured Planctomycetales bacterium, assembly GCA_964391465.1. Taxonomy (GTDB): domain Bacteria; phylum Planctomycetota; class Phycisphaerae; order UBA1845; family CAYMME01; genus CAYMME01. Next base: position 4,360 of record CAYMME010000599.1, on the reverse strand, counting down.
GTTGAAGCGTGCTTCGCGTCGCCGTCCATGCCCAGGGCGCAACCGGCGCACTTGCTGACGACCTTGTCCGTCTTGCCGTCCACGCCATCCGCCTTGGCGAGCACCGCCGCCACCTTCGGGTCGGGCTTGCCGGCCCCGGCCGTGGGTTTCGTTGCCGCCGGCTCTGTCGCCGGTTTGGCTACGGGCTTGGCCGCGGGTGTCGCTGTCGGTTCGGCCGCGGGCTTGGTTGGCTCTTCCTTGGTAACGGTCGGCTTGGCCTTCACCGAAGCCTTCTGCTCACCGCATCCAGGCAGCGTCGCCGCCAGCATCAGCCCCGCCGCACCCCACACCGTCCATCGCAGCGATTGCATCATGTCCCTCATGATCGCACCTCCCACTTGAGTCGGTAACACTCGTGGCTGCGCATCCACATGGATCGCGCGGGCATGATACACGTTGGGTAGGGGACATGGAACGGGGCGGCCCGGCCGTCAAGGCCCGGACAGCGAACCGGGCCGTCCTCGGCCCGGACACAGAACGGGGAACGGAGGGTGAAGGCGCGAAGATGCAGAGGTGCAGAAGTGTGAAGGCGTGAAAGTGTGAAGGGCACGGATGTCCAGCGGCGGCCCGCAGGGGAGCGTGTACAGACGCAGAACCCTGGACCCCGAACGGGCCTCCTGCGGCTACGGTGTCTACTCGTCAGGCTCCCCGGTCGAGAGCAGTCGCCTGGCGGGCGAGCTTGGGTCGAGTTCGACGGCGCGGTTGGCGGCCGTCTTTGCCTTGGGCATGTCGCCGGCCTTCTCGTAGGCGAAGGCCAGATTGGCGTGGTGCTTCGCTTCCGTCGGCTCGAGCGCACAGAGGGCCCGGTGTTCGCGTGCAGCATCGTTCCAGCGTTTGGTGCGCTCGCAGAGTTTGGCCAAGGTTACGTGCGGCTCGGGCGCGTAGGGATCGATAGCAATGGTTCGCCGGTACCAGAGTATGGCGTCGGCCTCGCGGCCGGGCTTGGCTTCGAAGATCCGCGCGATCTCGAGCGGCATGGCCGCATCGTTCTCGTCGAGACGCCACAACTCCAGCAACGCGGGCAACGCCTTGTCCGGCTCATTGCGCTTCAGATGGATGGCCGCCAGCCCGCGATACGAGGCCGGGTGGGCCGGTCGCAGCCGCTTGAGACGCTCGAACCACGTGACCGCCTCGTCGTACTGCTCACGCGCGACCGCCAACTTGCCGAACACCTCGGGCGGAGTCGGGCTCGTCGGATCGGCCTTGACGAGCCGCTCGAGCCACTTGGACAACAAACCGTATACCTTCGCGCGTTGGTCGCCCTCGGCACGCTCGGCGGCGGCCATTAGGAACCGTGCCATCACTTCGAGCGCGTTGACGTTGTTCGGATCGAGCTTCAGAGCCTTGTCGGCCGCCTCGTGTGCCCCGTCGTAGTCCTCCTCGAGCATGAGCGTCTCGGCCAGGCGCCCGTGCAGGCTCGCGTCCTTCGGCTTCAGCAACAGCAGAGCCTTCAGCTTCAATGCACTTTCGACCGGCTCGGTGCTGAGCCCCCACGACCGCACCTCCTTGGCCGCCCAGGTCTCGAACGCCTCGGTGAACGCCTCGGGCTCGATCTTGACCACCTCGCGGAAGACCTCGCCCTGTGTCTTGGCGTCGCGAAACGCCGCAATCATCTTGTTGACGATGCCGTAGCCGTAGCGCCCGATGAGGTACTCGCACATCCACTCGCTCTGCGCGTACGCCATCTCGCGATCGTCGGATCGGCGAGGTCGGATGAAACCCCAGTCGATCGACTCGAGCGTGAAGAGCTGCCCCAACCGCAAGCGGGCGGCCAGCTTCTTCTGCCACCGGTACCACCGCGGGGCGTCTTCCTGCATGACGGCCAGCCCCTCCGTGAACCAGTGCGGGATGCGGTTGCGCGTCGCGGCCAGCGTGACCGTATGCGTGAACTCGTGCCGCAGCACGCGCTCCCAGTTGAACGGGTTGCCCGCGGAAGTGCTGCGGGGGGCGTCCATGGCGATCACGCGGCCGGTGGAAGCACCGATGGTATGAATCCACGGCTTGCCCGTGATGCGCACGGCGAACTGCCGATGGTCGGGGAAGACCTCGATGATCGTCTTGTCCGGCGGCTCGAAGCCGTAGTCCTCGCACAGCCCGTCGTAGATTCCTTCCATGTAGTCGGCGAAGTACGGCGCGATCACCGCATCCTGCTCGGCATCGTAGTGGATCGTGAAATGTGCGCTCTCGTAGCGGTCGAAACGCTCGAGATCGTCCAGGAGTTCGAGCATGTTGTACGTTTGCCGGTTGAACCGGTCGAAGGCCCAGGCCTCGTCGAGCACCTCCCGTGCCTCGGCTTCCTTGCCCCACTGCATGTACATCAACCCGAGGGCGGTGCGGGGGCGCGAGTCTTCCGGATCGAGATCGATCGCCTTGCGGTATTGTTGCTCGGCTTCGGGGAACTGCCGGGCGGCGGAGAGCCACTCGGCGATCACGAAGTGCATCAGGCCGCAATGCGGGCTGACCTCGGCCACGCGATCCTGGAACGCCCGGGCCTTGTCCGCGTCGCCCATCCGGATGTGTGCGGCGGCGGCCAGCGAGAGTGTGTAGGGATCGTTCGGGTTGATTTCGATCGCTTTCTTTGCTTCGTCGGCGGCCTCGCGGTACTTCCGTTCGGTTCCGCGCGTCTCGATCAGGAGGTGCATGGCGCCGATGTGGTTCGGGTTGAGCTCGAGCGACGCCCGGACGCGCCGCTCGGCCTCGTCGAAGTCCCACTTCTCGAGCCCGATCCAGCCCAGACCGACGTAGGCGTCGGCGAGATTGGTGTTCAGCTTGCGTGCCGCCTCGAAGTCCGCCTTCGCCTCCCGGGTGTTGTAGCGACTCAAGAGCAGTTCCGCGGCCGCAAGCCTTGCCGGCCAGTACGTCCGGTCGATCCGCTCGTACGCCGGCTGGAGGAGTTCCTGAAGCACGTATCGCGTGCGGTAGACGAGGTTCGGGTGTCGCGACAGCAGCGTGAACCGGTAGAGCCCGCGGGCGGCGTAGGTCAGCTCGTCGGCCCGCTCGGGCATCCGCTCGCGGAGGAGTTGATCGAACCAGGCGTAGACCTCGGCCGCCTCCTGCTTGCGTCCGAGCGTCTCGAGCGTCTCGCCCAGGCCCAGGCGGGCCGCGAAATGCGCCTCGTCACAACGCAGTGCGGCGCGATAGGCGTCGGCCGCTTCGGCGTACCGTCCCAAGTGCCGATGGAATCGGGCGACGGCCTCGTGCCAGCCGGCCGAGCCCTCGCCGAGCTGCCGGATCGATTCGAGGCGCTCGAGGGCCTCGGCGTACCGACCTTCCTGCTCGTCGCAATCGGCAATGCCCAGCGTCGCGTCCAGGCGCGTCGCATCGTGCTCGGCAAGCGGTGCATACTTCTCGATCGCCGCACGATAGTACCCGCGCATGAACAGCCGTCGCGCCTCGTCGAGCGGGGATCCGACTTCTCGAGCACCCTGCGTACTCGGGCCACCGGCCGCCAAGGCGGCCACAAGACAGAACGAGCCGGTCACATCAACAACCATTCACCGTATCCGTTCAAACGCCGGCCGAGGCCGAACCCTGCACGTAGACAACCGTTCGCAGAAGCCGTCCGACTCCAAGGGAGGCTACAGAAGTATATCGGTGGATCGGACCGGTTTCGATCTGCATCGTCGAATCAGTGTGCTATTGTAGTGTCTTAGAGTCGGCGAGGCGGAGCTGATCCGAACCGCGACCGTAAGGGAGCGGCATTGCTGCACCTTACCGCAGCCGCTCCCTCACGGTCGCGGTTCGGAGAGAATGCAGTTAACCTGAGACACGGCATTAGGCTACGCACGACTCTCGGTTCTACAAGTGACATGGAAGGCGGCTCGATCGAATGGTATTCACGCACATTGGCTTGATCGCCAACGAGCCCAAGCCCGGCGAGGTATTCATCGAGGCCACACGGGTCTGGGCCACGGATTTCACCAAGCATCCGTTCCACATCGAATGGTTGCGGTTCGAATCCGACAGCCCCGTCACCGGCCCGGTGCGGACCCAGGCCCACGTGGGATACCGCGTCGATTCAATCGCGCAGGCATCGCAGGGCCTGAAGGTTCTGATCGAGCCGTTCGAGTCGCGCGACAACCGCCGCGTCGGGTTCTACGAGACGAGCGACGGCGCCGTCATCGAGCTGATGGAATACGGAGCGGGAAGTGCAAGATGACGGAGCACGGACCCGCGGCCATTGACGCCCTCGGTGCCCGTTCGTCATTCGAGCTTCGACGTTCTTTCGTCATTCGTCATTCGGATTTCGTCATTCTGCCGCTCGCTCACCACACCCGGCGTCAGCACGGCGAAGCGGTAGACACGGCCCCCAGCCAGTAGC
>CAYMME010000598.1:0-4829 GCA_964391465.1 uncultured Planctomycetales bacterium | reverse complement strand
GCCGATTCCGGGCATTACGACGCGATCCTGAGCGAGGTTCAGAAACGGTGGAAGCTCGCCAAGACGTTCACCACAGGGACGACCAAGCCGTTCGATGCCACGCTTTCTCGGGCGGCCCGCGTTCCACAACTCGGACGCGCCCGACCTGCAGAAGCCGGTGTCGCGGTCGGCGGCTTCAGCAGCCTCGTGCTGCAGGTCAAGGGCGTCGCCGACTTCCCCAAGGGCGACACCGACGCCGACACGAATCTGTACCTCGGTCAGCATCAGACCTGCCCGACCATCCTCAAGGATGACCGCACCGGCGATGTCTATCTGTTTCGCGTAGTCGCCGTGGAGCCCGCCCACGCTCCGGCGAGCGTGGATGAGGTTCGCCTCAAGATCGAGGCCGACTTGCGGAAGCTTCACAGCTACCAGCGGGCCGGCCAGATCGCTCAAAGCATCCTGCCCGCAGCTCGCGAGAAGGGCGTGCTCGCGGCTCAGGCGACCCTCCCTGAGAAGCTTCAGAAGCAAGTGCGCGTGTCCAATCCTGCTCCCTTCGCACGTGTCATTCGGACACAGCGTCGGATGACACAATTCGCTCCTCCCCAGGTGATCGAGCTGCCCAGTTCGGTGCCCGGGATCTACGGGGACACCGAGTCGAAGGAGCGTTTCGTTGAAGCGTGCTTCGAGCTCGGTGAGGCGACCACGACACAACCGAGTGACCGGAAAGTAAGCCTTCTGGGTCGGCCCGATGCCCAGCAGTGGGTGCTCGTCGAGTGGATCGAGACGCTTCCCGTTCGTCGCGACGACTATGCGAAGGAACGCGAGGCCCTTCTGGCCATGCTGCGCCAGGAACAGCAGATGGAGGTTCAGCGGAGCTGGTTCGATCGAGAGAACCTACGGAAGCGCACGGGCTACAAGGAGGAGAAGCCTCAACGCGAGGAGGGCGACGAGACTGCGGACACGCCCGACGCCGCCGGTTGACCGGAGCGGGAGCGGTACCATGCAGTACGCCCACCTATCCTGGCCCGAGACCAAGCAGGCCGTGGCCGACGCGGTTGTGGTCGTGCCCCTCGGCTCGATCGAGCAGCATGGGCATCATCTGCCCCTCGTGACCGACACGCATCTGGTGACGACCGTTGCCGATGCGGTCGAGCAGGCCATCGGCGACCGCGTGTTGCGCCTGCCCACGCTCTGGACCGGGGCGTCGGATCACCATCTGGACTTCCCCGGCACCGTCTCCTTGCCCAACTCCTTGTATACGCAGGTGATCAAGTCCGTGGTGCGTTGCCTGGTCAAGGCCGGAGCGACCCGCGTGCTTCTGCTCAACGGACACGGCGGCAACCTCATCCCCGGCCATCAGGCGCTCACCGAACTCTCCAACGAGTCGGACGAGGCGGACGCCGTGTGGACCGTGTTCGCCTCCTACTGGCACGTGGGTGCGGAGGCTATGTCGCCCGAGCGGCACGGCATGACGACGCCGGAGATCACCCACGCCTGCGAGTACGAGTCGTCCATGATGCTGTACACGGCCGGAGATCTGGTTCATCTCGAGCGGGCGATCGAGACCGAGCCGATGCTCACGTCCTCCTACGTGTGCGGCCGCCGCAAGAATCGGGTGACCTTCTTCACCCGGTTTGCGCGTCAGACCGCATCGGGCTCGATGGGGAAACCCAGCGCCGCGACCCCCGAGAAGGGCAGGAGTCTGATCGAAAGCATCGTCACGGACGTAGCTGCGTTCGTCGAGGACTTCCTCACCTGGCCGGATCCGCCCGAGCCCGTCATCCCCTGAATTCGCGTGCCCCGGCGTCATGACGCATTCAGATGCGCGGCGGTGGCGGCCCTTGCATCCTTCGCTCAGCCCGCTACCATGGAAGGTGACAGAGCGGTACCCGGCGAGGCAAAACAGGTGGTAATGGAACCGATGAACAGTCGGTAGCGGTCCTTTCATGGACCGGGACTCCCCCTGCCGATCCTATCAAGGGTTGGACGCTCAGTATGTTGACACTTACCTTTCTCGGCGTCGGCTCGGCGTTCTCGAAACGCAATGCCCACTCGAACATCCTGGTCGAAGCCTGGTCCCGCGGGCCGGACGATCAACAGGCCCCCGACGACACGCTCCTCATCGATTTCGGCAGCACCGGGCCGCTGGCCCTGCATGAGCTCAAGAGCAAGCCGGGCTTCGAGTATCTCGACAGCAACGGCCTGATTCGATACCCGGGCATCCGCCGCATCTTCGTCACGCACCAGCATGCCGATCACATCGGCGGGCTCGAGGAACTGGCGTTGATGAACACGTTCGTCTACGCCGACCGGGAGACGGGCAAGGCGTTCAAGCCGCAGATCATCAGCTCGATTTCGATCCTGGTGAACCTGTGGGACCATTCGCTCAAGGGCGGACTCAACACCATGCCCGGCCGGTACGCCCTCTTGCAGGACTACTTCTTCATCCTCAACCTGGTTCCCGGTCAGCAGGGGCGCGACCGGTTCACGCTGATGCGACGCTACCGCTTCTCGATCTTCCCCACCGATCACGTGCAGATCGAGCGCAAGTACGACTGGCCCTCGTACGGTCTGTTCATTGAGGACACCCAGTCCGGCGAGTCGGTCTTCTACTCCGGCGATACACGCTTCGACTACCCGGCCTACTCCCGCATGATGGAAGTCTCGAAGGTGTGCTTCCACGACGTGCAACTCGTGCCCCAACCCGAACCGATCCACCCCATCCTCGAGGAGATGCGCACGCTTCCCGACGAGATCAAGCATCGCACCGTCCTCTACCACTACGGCGACAACTGGGACGCCGGGCCCTACGACTTCGTCAACAAAGAGTTCCAGGGCTTCGCCGAACCCCAGAAGCGGTACCGGCTGTTCGAGTAGCCGCCGCTGTCGGTACCGACGCACGATGAGTTGCCACGCTCCTCACCGCGGGCTGCTGACGCGAAAGGGGGCCCGTTCCGGCAGGTGATGCCGCCGCGTTTTCCAGCAGCCCACTTTTTTTCGGACTTTGTGCTTGACATGCCCCCGGGCGTGCGTTACCGAAGTAGGTAGCTGGACTATGGGTTCAGGGGATGGCGCCCCGTGGCCCGTTCCTCGGTGAAGGGGAATAAACGGCTGAGGGAAAGCGAGTACCCTCCCCCCCATCTCTTGTGGTGGCCCGCTCGGTCCACGTAGCGCGGGTGTGGTAAGGCGAAAAGGAGCAGAAGATGCAGACTGGATGGGTACAGAGGTGGCGCGCGGGGGTTGTCTACGCCTTGATCGTGGGTCTCGTTGTTGCCGTGCTCCCGTCGGCAGCCAGCGCCGTCGACCTGACGCCGCTTACCGTAGTGCCGGACGAGACAGGGTTTGGCCCGCTCCAACAGACGCTGGTTTCCGATTACGCCGGAGCCGCGTTCTTCGGAACGCTTACCTCACGCGTCTACCATGATCCTGTTCCAGCCAGTCAAGTCACATTCGTCTATGATCTGAGCGTCACGCTCGCGGTCACCCAGGTCGTCGATCTGTCGATGGCGGCAACCGGCCTGCAGGATGACTTGCGCATCGGTGAAATCATCGGCGGGACGAACGGGATACGTCACGGGCGGGACGACGAACGTTCCGGATCACGCTGATGCATTCGACAATTTGTTTCCAATCGTCGACGAGTTGGTCTATGAGTGGGATTCCGGCAATGGGCTTCTGACTGGCAATGCGGCGACCCTGTTCGTCACGACCACGGGCGCGGTGGATATTGGGGAAGTCTCCGCGGTCGTCCAGGACACTGGAACCGCCACCGCCGTCGTCCTCGCACCGGTGGACGATCCCACCCAGCCCGACCTGAACGTTCCCGAGCCGGCTTCGCTGCTGCTGCTCGGGCTCGGTTGTTGCGCGTTCGTCCGGCGGCGATGCGGTCGCTAAGTCCGCATCGATGCCTGGGCAATGAATAGTCTTGCCCCGCTGATGGAGCGTACCCCTATGCAAAGGAGCGGGATCATGAAGCTGCGGGCGTTGGTAACCGTTCTGTCTCTCGTCTTGGCGGTGGGGTCGGCGGAGGGGACACAAACCGATTTCACGTACGATTTCACCGGGTACAGTGTGTCGCCCGCGGTCCTCGAAACGGTCTTCGGGCCAAAGGTGGCGGAGTTGGATGCCCAAGTCGAAGGATACGACTTTGGCGGTGCTCTGGACGCCCTCCGCAACTTGAACCTCATCACCCAGGTGTTCCAGGTGCCCGCCGGTCCGGGCGTCTCCATCGGGATCGGCGAAGGCGGAAGCTCGATCGAGGTTCCGGGGGGCGGCTACGTCTTCGCGTACACCCTGGACTACACGGGGACCTTGGGTGGCGTGACCCAGAGTCCCATCAACGACCTCAAGTTGCTTCGTTTGATCGAGTCCCCGGCGCTTCTCGGGGGTATCTCCAACCCAGGGCCCTTCATGGCGTTGGATGAGATCACCGGCAGCGTTTACAACACGGCTCCACTACCGGGTGCGCCGTCCGGCACCCCTCCGTTCGAGGCCTATCCGGACGGTGTCACCGGCGTTGAGCTGGACTATGCTGACTACTCCGGCTTCGGACCGTTCCGCTCGAGTGAACTCGACCTCGAATGGCCGGGGACGGGGCAGATCAATCCGGGTACGACGGCGATGGGGCTCGTCTTCACCACTTCGAATGTGCAGATCGGGCAGATCGGCGTAGGCACGGGCGACAGCGGAGAAGGGGCGGAGGTTTTCGGAGGCGGGACAGGACTTGTCGGCATCCCGGCGTTGGTCCCCATCATTCCCGAACCCGCATCCGTGCTGACGTTGATGCTCGGTGCGGCGTTTCTCGCGAGGCGGCGGGCCGCAGAAGCGAGAAGGTAGGGGTGGGGTTC
>CAYMME010000597.1:0-4844 GCA_964391465.1 uncultured Planctomycetales bacterium | reverse complement strand
ACCGGCGCCGGCGCGGGATTTGGCTCCCCACGCATCGCGAATCCCGGCGCACCAGGACGATGGGTGAAGCACCCGGTACCTCCGTCCCTTCGTCCCTCTGTCCCTTCGTCCCTTCCTCCCCTATCTCAGCTTGACGACGCGAAAGTTCGCGATGTCGGCCACGACCTTTGCGCCGATGGTTCGGAACCCGACCTTGCCGGTGGTGGGGATCCGGTCGGGGAGCTTGCCGGGGTCGGTGAACGCGGGACCGGGTCTGCCGTCGACGAACAGGGCGCTGCGCGGTCCGTCCTTCTCGATGCGGATGTGATACGTCCGGCCGATCTCGCGGCAGAGATCCTCACCCTGGCCCATCAGATGCAGCCCGGGGTTTCGCCGCCAGTTGCATACGCCCGTGTGCTCGCCCCTGTCGTTGTACCGGCTCACCGACACGTGGTACGAACGCAACCGGGCGTCCTTGCCCGTGTAGTCCTTGAACCGACCCTCGCGTGGCGGCAGCTCGGTGATCATGTCTTCGCCGCCGAGCCCCTGCATGGCGAGGAAGGTGATGACCAACCCGTTGCTCTCGTGCACGAGCAGGTCGTACTCGACCGCGATGCCGTCGGGGAAATCCTGTCGGCAGAAAGCCATGCATCCGACGCCGCCCTGCCAGCTTCCGTCGCACACGATCCGCATGGCGCCGTCGGGACGAATGGTGACCTGCCCGGCGCCTTCCGTGTGCCACTGCGTCAGATTCGGCGCCTGCTCGAACAACGGTTTCGGCGCGGTGGCGGCGCATCCGCCGCTCATCGTGCCGGCAAGGGCAAGGATCGCGATCGTCACCCGTCGAGTTCGTCTCATAATCAGGGCCTCCGCACGGCCGGAGGATACTCGGCAGCCGCGTTCTCGGCGAGATCCATCGAGTCCGCAGAGCGGACCCCGGAGGAGCAGGCACGAGGAATGTTCGGGTGGCGCACCCTACGAGCTGGATGGCATTCCTCGTGGTTTCTCATCGCATGCGCCCTTGAAACAGGCGCCTCGAGGTGTGACAATAGGGTATCACGCGCGACGAGTATCTACTTCGTCGGGGGTCGGGCGGACGGGCCGCACGCGGACTCGCCGTCCGGGACGGGGCATCGGGACACATCCAACGACTCGGGAGAGGTGTAACATGCAAACGAAGACGACGGGGCGTTTTGACGGTACGGCCGGCCGGTTAACGGCGGTGGTGGGCGCTATCCTCATTTGCGTGCTAACACTGCCGGCGAGCGCGGATCCCCCGGCCCGGTATCACGTGGACGACGGTCCGCTCGGTGACAACGCCAACGACGGCATGAGTTGGGATACGCCCAAGAAGACCATCAAGGGCGCACTGGATGCGGGTGCCGGCGATGGCAGCGAGATCTGGGTCAAGGCAGGGACCTATCACCCCGAGGAGGTGTACGGAATCAGGATATTCAGCAGATCCGTCCACATCTACGGAGGTTTCCCCAACACGGCGAACCCGACCATGGCGGATCGGGACTGGAAGGCGAACGAGACGATCATCGACGGGCAGAATGACCGCGGCCACTGCATCTACATCCGCACCGGCTCCCCGGTCGTGGACGGCTTCACGCTCACGCGCGGCAATCCGGCGAGTCAGGGCCTGCAAGACGGGGCCGGGATCGAGATCGGGAACGGATCCGCCGCGATCATTCGCAACTGCATCATCAAGAACAACACGGCGAGCGGCACGGGCGGCGGACTCCTGATCCGGGACAACGGGACCAACCCCACGATCGTGAACTGTATGATCACCGGCAACAGCGCCTCGCAGGGCGGGGCGATCCTCTTCTATCTGTGCAACGGGACCCCTCCCAAGCTCATCAACTGCACGATCACCGGCAACACGACCACCGATGCGAACCCCGGGACCGGTACGGTCGAGTCCAACAGCTCGCACGTGGACATCACCAACACGATCATCTACGGCAATACGCTCGCGGGCAGCAACCCGGAGATTGAGATTCCTCCCGTGTTCTGGGTCGTCAACGTGAACTACTCCGCCGTCGACCAAACCGGCCTGCCCGGAACCGGAAACTTGTTGGAGGTGGACCCGGGATTCGTCGGGGGCGGTGACTACCACCTCGGCGCGGGCTCTCAGTGCATCGACGCGGGCAACAACACCGCCGCCGCGGGTGTCACCACCGACTTCGAAGGCGACGCGCGGATCATCAACGGCGGCAACGGTGCGACGGTGGACATGGGCGCCGACGAGTACAGCGGTCCGGGCACATCGATCACCCCGGGGCCGCACGATCCGCTGACCGTGACCCAGTCGGGCAACGCTTTCATCGAGGTCGATGCTGCGACCGACTTCTACGAGTCTCCCGAGGATGTGGGTGCCCACGTGGGGGCCAACGTCTTGGCCACCGGCCACAACTACAGCCTGGCAACGCCCGAGACCACCGAGACGGGTGAGGTCATCGGCGAGGGATCGCTGCCGTTCAGCGTGAACACCGACAAGACCATGTACTTCACGGTCAAGGTGCACGGCGTGCTGGTCACGCACGGGTTTGCCGAGGCCCTCATCGAGGTGGACGCTGCCATCAAGGAGGTGAACACCGGCGCGGTCATCAAGACGTTCACCAAGCACGAGTCGAGATTCGGCAACACCCCGCCCGGTTTCAACCAGGTCGACGAGGAAACACCGCCCGACGACAGTTGGACCGCCGTCGCCGGCGTGGACTATGTGCTCGAGTTCCGTCAGCGGCTGTACGCTACCGCGACGGGCAGGGGCAGCTCGGCCTAGGCCAACTTCCTCGGCTCGACGGTCGCGGACATCAGCCTGGTCGCGATCCCGGTCGCCGACGCGGGGCCGGATCAGGTCGCCCCGCCGGTTGACCTCGGAGTCCCGGTGACCCTCGACGGCAGCGCGAGCACCCCGCTCGGTGCCATCACCACGTATACGTGGGCCCAGGTGGTAGGCGATTCCGTGGGCGCGATACCCCAGCAGGCCGTGGCGATCGTGAATCCTCCGGTGCCCGGGCTGTACGGCTTCGATCTCGTGGTGAGCGACGGCACGTCGGACAGCCTGCCGGACCGGGTGAACGTGCTCGTCGTGGACCCTGCGGCCCCACCGCCGCCCGAGTACACGCTGACGACGGCCACCGTCGGCAACGGAGCGGTGGTGGTCGATCCGGCGCCCGGTCCATACATCGAGAACACGCCGGTCAACGTGACGGCGGATCCGGCGGCCGGTTGGGGCTTCTCGCATTGGGAGGGCCCGGTCGCTGATCCGGCACTGGCCGCGACCGTCGTGATCATGACCGAAGACAGTGACATCACCGCCCACTTCACCGAGCTGCCGCCGCCACCCGAAGGCGGCGCGGGCTGGTCGGGCAGCGATACCGTGGGGGTCGGCTATGGCAACACCGGCAGCGGGCGTGTCGGCGACGACGGCACGTTCTACGGCGCGGCCAATGGCCCAAGCGGTGGAGCTCTTGCGGAGATTGCGGTCACCGGCGCCGAGCCCGGCGGCTACTTCGGCTTCCTTGCGAGCGACGACGGCATGGGCCCGGGCGACGCGCCCGGCGACGCCGGTACGTTCGCCGGTTTCGCGGGAGGCTCCGCGTTGGGACGCACGTTCATGGCCTACACGCCGCTGGCTCCCGGGACGTACGTGGCCACGATCAGCATCACGTTCACCGCGGACGAGCTGGCCGCGCTGGGCATCGAACCCGCGGACATCGAGCTGCACGTGTTCAACGAAGACACGAACGCGTGGGAGCCGGCGGGTACGAACCTCGGCGAAGCGGCCCCCACCGGAGTGGTGGGTGACTCCGGGTACGTCGTCAACCCGGACGGAAGCGTGACCTTCTGGACGGTGCGCGACGACTTGAGCGAGTTTGCCGTCGGCATGCCGGCAACGGCCGAACCCGCGCCGGAGCCGCTGCCTGAACCGGAACCGCAGCCCGAGCCGGAGCCCGGTGCGGGTCAGGAGCAACCCGAGGGCGAGACGCCTGTGGTCATCAGCCCGTTGTGCAGCTTGTGCGGAATCGGTTGCGCCCAGATGGGAATCCTGTCCGTGCTGGGGCTCATTGCGATGGGGCGCGTGCAGCGGCGCAGGGAGCTCTGAGTCGGCGGCGCGCCGGCGGACGAGCAGGGGCATCATGAGCATCGGAGAATCGCTGAGCTCTCCGGGCGCGAAGGCCGCTTCGCTTGCGATCGCCGTCGGGTACGTCGTTTGGGCATACGCCGAAAACGGCGGCGAAGGGGTCTTCGACGTGCTCGTCGGTCTCCCGCTGCCGCTCGCATGCATCTGGTTTGGGGAGTACCTGTCGTACTACCGGGGCTGGGCGAGCTTTCGTCTCGTTACGCAGGAGTCCTCGGGGACGTTGCTCTGCCTCGCGGGCTGGGCGTTGCTCCTACTGCCCTGGTTCGTGTGGGTTCTTCGTTCGATTGGAGCGATTTGATCGAGGCGCTCCCTCGGCCGGCCCCGCCGCTGCTTTCGGGAAGCGCAGGTGCGGTCGCAGCTTCTCCACCGTCTTGGGGCCGATTCCGTGGATGGCCTGGAGGTCGTCGGCAGTGCGGAACGGTCGTGCGGTCGGGGCCTGCTCGTCGTTCATGGCCGCCTCCCGGTAGGTCACGATGCGCTTGGCCTTGATCTCGCCGATGCCGGGCAGTCGGGCCAGGTCGTACCAGGGCGCGTGGTTGGGGTCGATGCCTTCCTCGAATTGCCGCGTCATCCCGCTGCGGTCGGCGCCCGCGTCATCGATGCGGTTCGGCTTGCGCCACAGGCCGATGAGGCCGACGCTGAAGATCAGCCCGAGCAGCGCGTACGATACGGCACAGATGTACCGCCCCGATCGCCCCCGACCGGGAGG
>CAYMME010000596.1:0-4856 GCA_964391465.1 uncultured Planctomycetales bacterium | reverse complement strand
CATGCCCGCCAACCCGCGCTCGCCGAGAAGGAACCCGTTGTCCGACGTGAAGATGAACACCGTGTTGTCGTACGCGCCCTTCTCGCGGAGCACGTCCATGAACTCACCCACGACGCGGTCGACGCCGGTGATGAGCCGGTAGTACTTGCGGATCGAATCCTGCGTCATCTGCGGATTCGCGAACCGGGTCTTCCACCGCCGACGTCCCTCGGAGCTGCGCAAAAACTCGGGCAAGGCCTGGAACAACTGCTCGGTGGCGGTCGGCGGCACGGGCATGCGCTGCCCGGCGTAGAGTGCGTCGTAGGCCGGGTCCGGCTGGAACGGGTTCGGGTCGCCGTCCTGCACGTGGGCGGCCTTGAAGCTCACACACAGCAGAAACGGCTGCCCCGCGGCCCCACCGCCGCGAAGGAACTTCAGGGCCTTGTCACCCAGCCGCCGCGTCATGTGCTTGGACTTGCCCTTCTCGAAGTACCGCCCCTGCCCGGAGAACCCGTCCCAGTAGTCGTATGCGTCCTTCGGCAACGGTCCGCCCAATCCCCACTTGCCCACGAACGCCGTGCGGTAACCCGCCTTGCGCAGCAGGGCCGGGAACGTCTTGGCCCAGGCCTCGGGCTTGAGCGGCGAGCGGAAACCGTGGATGCCGTGCCGCCGGGCATACTGGCCGGTCAGAAACGTGGCCCGGCTCGTCGCACAGATCGATGTGGTGCAGAACATGTTGGCGAACCGCACACCCTCGGCGGCCAGCTTGTCGATGTTCGGCGTCTGGATGACGGAGTTGCCCATACAACCCAGCGCATCCCAGCGTTGGTCGTCGGTGAGCAGAAAGACGATGTTCGGCCGCGTTGCGTCGCCCGCGCCGGCCCCCGATGCCATGGGAGCCACGCCGCACAAGACGCCCACGGAGACGAGCAGCGCGAACCAGGTTGTTGAGTTTCTGTTCTTCTTCATGTAAGCAGCTTCCTTTGTAGTGTGCCGGACGGATTGTAGTGTAGTGTTTCAGAGCTGGCGAGGTGCATCTGATCCGAACCGCGACCGTGAGGGAGCGGCCGCGGCAAGGCGAAGCATTGCCGCTCCCTTGATCCCGATGTACGTCGGGACGGTTCGGGAACGGCGCAGTCTGCCGGAGACGTCATCGCAGCGTGCCGCGCGGCGTGATTCACTGTAGTCTGATCGTGGTCCCAGACAGGGTGGCCCACGTCTTCAGACGTGGGGGACACGATTCGCGACCGTGACGCGGTTTGATTTGCGTGGCGTGTTGACGCGCCGAGCAGAATCGCGTCCCCCACCTCCAGAGGAGGTGGGCCACCCCGACGTGTATGTGCTTGGCGTCGGGTGCCACTGGCAGCTTGCCTGCCAGTGCTATGACCGCAGAACAAGGGCGGACAAGCCGCCCGTGGCACCCTCAGGAGCGGACAATGATCTCATTCACACCGGAGGACCGGCAGGGGCGTCGAGTGCTGTTCACGCCGGGGCCGTTGACGACCACGCAGGCCGTTCGCGAGGCCATGCTCGACGACATCGGCTCCTGGGACGCCGATTGTGTACGCCTCGTAGCCGAGATTCGTGCGGGGTTGCTCGCGGTGGTCGGCGGGCGCGAAGACGTGACCGTCACGCCGTTTCAGGGCAGCGGGTCGTACGCGGTCGAGGCGGTGCTCGGCTCGGCGATTCCGCGCGACGGCAAGTTGCTCGTCCTGGTCAACGGTGCGTACGGACAGCGTATCGTGTTCATGGCCGAGGCGCTTCAGATCCCCTGCCGTACGATTCGCGACCCGGAGAACCGGCCGCACGACCCGGCCGCTGTCGACGCGCTGTTGGACGGTGACCCGGGCATCACGCACGTCGCGTGCGTGCACTGCGAAACGACGACGGGTGTGCTCAACCCGATTCGCGAAATCGGGCTGGCCGTCGCCCGCCACCGCCGGCGCTTCCTCGTGGACACGATCTCCACTCTCGGCGCGTACCCCGTCGGCGCAGGCCAAGCCATCGACTTCGACGCCGGACCCATCGATCATCTGACCGGCTCGGCCAACAAGTGCATCGAAGGTGTGCCGGGATTCGCGTTCGTCATCTCGCGGCGCCAGGCCGTCGAAGAGGCCGCGGGCAGGGCAAGATCACTGAGCCTCGACATCCACGGCCAGTGGTCGCACCTGGAGAAGACCGGACAGTTCCGCTTCACGCCGCCCACCCACGTGCTGCTGGCGTTCCTCCAGGCTCTGCAGGAGTTCGAGGCCGAGGGTGGAACCGAAGCCCGCGCGAGACGCTACCGCGACAACCACCGCGTGCTCAACGAGGGCATGGTGCGGCTCGGGTTCGAGCCGTTCGTGGCCTCCGAGCACCAGAGCCACATCATCACGGCCTACCGCTTCCCCGACGAACGCTTCGAGTTTCGTGACTTCTACGACCGGCTGCGGGCCCGCGGGTTCATCATCTACCCCGGCAAAGTGACCGACGCCGACACCTTCCGCATCGGCAACATAGGCAGCATCGGCCGCGAGGAGATCGACGCGCTGCTACGAGCGATCGCGGACGTGCGGGGAACAGACGGCGTGGCGTGACCGGTTGGGTCGTGCCGCCAAGATGCTGTTCGCCGTTCATTTCGGCAAGTGGTTGCGGGACGCTGGCGGGCCATCAACGGACGAGTTGGAACGTACACCTCGCGCACATGAGACGTCGCACGTGCCCAGCCCCGGCAGGGGCGTCAGAGTCTAGCCCACGGCGCGAGCCGTGGGAGACGTGGCGCGTTGCCGGCGTAGCCCCGGCGGGGGCGAAAGATCCACCCGCGAAACGCGCGGCGCCCGGCGTATTCGCTCGCGAGGCGACCGACACGTTCCGTGGGCGTTGTGGTCTGTCGAACGCGTTGGGTGTGCCGGATTGATCTTGCGCCCCGTCCGGGGCTGCGCGGACGGGGCGATCGCAATCCCACGGCTCGCGCCGTGGGCTAGTCTCTTTCGCCTCTCCGAGGCTTGTCCGCTATCCGCCCATTCCCTGCTGAATCGCCGGCAAGACCTTGTTGACGGCCACGTTCCACGCCACCACGATCAACATCACAAAGCCCAGGAAGGCCAGCACGTTTGTGACGGGGCCGTTGCGTTCGTCGCCCATCACGTCGCGGCGATTGGTCAGCCACAAAAGCGTGCCCGCCATGAGCGGCGCGGCGATGACGGTAACCGCCTGGGCCGCGACGATGGCCGACACGGGCTTCCACTCCGCAAGGATCACGATCGACGCGACGCTCATTCCGGTCAACAGCACGACCGCGGTGAACATTCGGGTCCAGAAGTCTCTGGGCGTACTGCCGAGGCCGAGTCCGTCGGCCAGGATGAACCCGCCGATCATCGAGTTGACGATGAACGACGAATACGCGGCCGAGAAGAGCCCGAGACAGAAGAGTCCCTGCCCCCACGCACCAAACAGCGGTTTCAATTGCACGGCAACATCGCCCACGCTCTGCAGGTTCTGGCCGCGCAACACCGCGGCTGACGTGGACATGATCATCAGCGTGATCAAGGCCAGAATCACCGACCCGACGCGTGCGTCGATCAGTCCCGCGCCTAGCTGGGCTCGGCTCCAGCCCTTCTGCCGGACGAGATATGCCTGGTAGTACGCGGCCGAGACACAGAACGTAGTGCCGATCCAGCCCAGCAGCGGGAACAGGTCGGTGTCTGCGCCCGGCCGACCAGGAACGAGGCCGCGCAGCAGCTCGAGAAGCGACGGCTTGGCGAAGATCAGATTCGCGGCGAACGATACCAGCATCAACCCGACGAACAGCATCATCAGCCGCTCGACCTGGCGATAGAGGTTCCGAAAGTAGAAGATGAACGCGATGGACAGCACGTTGAACAATACGATCAGGCCGAGCGAGAGGCCGGCGTACTCCTTGGGCACGTAGACGTTGATCGCCGAGTGCACGCCGAGATTGTTGCCGAACTGGAACGTGGCAGAGATGAAGAACACGCCGAGGCCGATGATGGCCGCGAGCCACCGCCCCGCTAGGCGGGTCACGAGGTCACCGGGCGACCGACCCGACACCACGCCCAGCTTGGCTCCGAGCACGGTGTAAACCATCATGAAGAGCACGGCTACGAAGAGCACCCACACCATGCGGAAGCCGAACGTCGCCCCCACCTTCGAGCTGGTCAGAATGCTCCCCGGCCCGATCACCACGCACGCGGTGATCAACCCCGGCCCGATGGCCTGATACCAACGCCGGCGGACCGGCGAGTCCGCGTCCCGTTCGGGGGGTGATTCAGTCAAGCGGTTGCTCCTTGTGTGTTTCGTCTAACGCACGCAGCGCGCACGACGGTGGGTGGCACGGTAAGACGAGCAAGACCGCGCCGGGGCAGCGTCAGCCCCGAAGGGGCGCTAGTCAATAGCCAGGGGCGCAAGCCCCTGGAACGGCGGTGGGTGAGTGTATCAAGCCCCGGAGGGGCGACAGAACGCGGGTGCGCAAGGAATCTGTCGCCCCTGCCGGGGCTTGGAGGTGTGAAGGCGCACACCAACCAGGGGCTTACGCCCCTGGCTATGGACTCGCGCCCCTGACGGGGCTGAGGAACGGGCGATACCCCTCCGCAGGCCGATGGGCGCGACCGAGTCGTTCCACCGCGGGGCATACTCGACCTGTCTGAGAATCCGTTCATGAACCCCGCGCCTGCGCCAAGGTGACTAAAACGAGATCCCTTATCTGGCCGTGGCCAGTTGAGTCGCAGTATCATATCAGCGCGGCCGCGCAATTCGAGGATTCCTCGGATGCCTCCGCAGTTGGGGCACAATGTGCAAGGAGAAGGGCTGTGGACGCTGTGCTCATTGTGAGTGCTCGCGCATTCTGAGGGGCCTCGGATCACGGTAATTGAGGGCTT
>CAYMME010000595.1:0-4862 GCA_964391465.1 uncultured Planctomycetales bacterium | reverse complement strand
GATGGCGGCTGGGTCGACACCTTCGAGCCACGACTTGTCCTTCTGCCAGGGAGCGTCGGCTCGGTGGGTCTCTTCCATGCGGCGACAAATGTAGTACCGGCGCGGATCCAGATAGAACCGGTCCCGCGACGGCAGAAGGACCTTGCCGTTTTCGAGTATGTGCCCCTCGAACACGTACTCCAGGCAGATCAGGCCGTGCTCATTGGCGTATGCGTCGTCATCCACGCGCCGTTCGATCGGGCCTATTGCAGGCCAGCCAACGTCCGCAACCTCGCCTTCACCCTTCGTCGATTCATACGCTGCTCTCCGACGCGGGGACCGACTCACTCTCCACTTCTCGTCCGGGAAGCGATAGATGGTGTATGCGTATTGAGCATCCACGATACGGATCCGGTTCCCGGAGCCCTGCCCGGCCTGAAGCCACTGATAGAGTGAGTCGAGATCACCGCCCGCGGGCCCGCTCGTTGAGGTCCCGCGTGCGTCCGATCTGATACGCGGGCCGTCTTTGTGCTCGGCCGTGACGGTCGTGCGCTCGGGGCGCTTGCGATGGATAACGGCAGTGTATCGCCGGCACGCCTCTTTCCTGTGGTTGTCGTAGGCTTCCAGGAACTCGTTCGCGGTGACGGGGCCTTCGAATGCCTTCATCTCCGGCAGTGCGTCGGGGCTGACCTCGCGAACTGTGAGATCCGCATAGCCCACGCGGTAGACCTCCGATCCGTCCGGACGCCACCTGAAGATCGGCGTGTCCGGCGTGCCCAGCTTCACGCCTCTGCCGGCATAGTACCAGTCGTTCTCGGGCCCCAGGTCCTCGACGAACTGGGCAGCCCTTGTGCCCTTGCTGACCGCTTTCATGCCCGAGCCCATGAGGCTGGCAAGATCGCCGGTGTGGGTGAGTAGGATCTCGGTTGACACGTCAATTGTGAACTTCGAGGGGAATCGGCCCTCCACTGATTCGGCATAAAGGCGCAGGAACTCGACCAGATCGCGCTCGTCCGGGACTGTGGCGTCTACCTCCAAGTCCACCTTCTGCAACCGATAGCCATCGGGTATCTCGAGCGTGAACAGAGACTCATCAACTGGCTCACCAAAGACGAAATCGGTCATGACCTGTGTCTGGCGGACGGGTGTACCGGACGGCCCATTCACCTCGATCGTGTGCTCGATGCGGATCGGCACGCCGGTGTCTCTGTCCGCCCAGATGATTTGCTCCTCGAACTCATCGGTAACGCGGAAACCGACGGCCCTTTGCCCGTCGATGTCCTGCTCACCGACGGGTTCGCCTTCGTCATCCATGGTATTGCGCAGGCTCTCGAGAAAACCGGCGACCCATCGTCCGTCGATGTCGCCTTGAGCGCCGGACCCCTCTTCTTCATCCTTTGTCGTGCCCGGACTCCCAGGGGAGCCAACCGAACTCCGAATGCCGAGGGACATCATGATGGCCGTCCGCGTCGTTGGCATGAGCATTAGCATCTTGTCACTCGAAAGGTCCATGATCTGCACCATGCCACCCACGAGGGGGGGTTCGTTGGGTACGGTACATCGCACCCGTTCCAGGTCGGCCCAGATGCATTCCATTGCCAATTCCGGGATTCCCGGGTGAGTGGCGGTGACGGTGACGGTGCACCGCAACGTATGAGCCTCCCGAAACGGCCGGATCACGTCTGCGAACGCAACGCCGCCGGATCGACCGTCCCCGGTCAGCCATCCAATCGTAGCGATGACGGACGCGACAATGGCGATTGACGCGGCGGTCACCAGTGCGCGCCTGGCGACGAGTCTCTTCAGGAAGGGAGGCCGCTCGGCGGCGGCTGGCGTGTCGCCGCTGTCCGGATCGGCCGGGCCGGGCGCGGCCAGTTGCCCCGTGATCTGCCGGCTCACGCTGGCGAGTGCGTCGCGCACCGCCTCGTCGCTCGGGACGTCCGCTTGGATGCGCTCGACGAGCTTGTCTAGGAGTTCGTCTCGGATTGTGTCTTCAGGTGCCGGCATGGCCATCCCTCGCTCTCCAATCCTCAACCCACTCACCCGGAATCATGGTTCGCAACTGGCGGCGCGCATCGTGCAGAATGGTCCCCACGGCGTTGCGCTCGATCTCGACGACCGACGCGATGTCGGCGTAGCTCATGTCCGCGAAGTATCGAAGGGCAAACACCTGGGCGCGGCGCGGGGGTAACTCGGCGAGCGTGGCGCGGAGCCATTCGCCGATCTCGGCGGCGCTGGCCTGGGCAGCCGGATCGTCGCCGCGGGCCGCGGTCGTATCGAGTGGTTCGGGGCCGACCTCGCGTTGGCTGCGGGTTCGCCTTAGTCGGTCGATCGCCCGGACGGTCACCATCCAGCGGAGCATCGCGGACCAGTTGTCGGCGGCCGGAGGATCTTCGCGCGCGAGCAGCTCCAGGAAGATCTCCTGGAGGCAGTCCTCCGCATCCTCGCCTCGCCCGAGTATGCGGCAGGCCGCCCGGTACATGTTCGGGCCGTGTTCAGCGAGCAAGCGCTGCCAGTGAATCATCCGCACCGATTTCCCGTATACATACAGCCCCGCTACCGCAATGACGCAGGCCGCCGGGTGCATATTAGCCGCCAACTCGGAAAAATCGCATCCGCCGGTCGCGATTGCCGGGACGACGGCCGGGATCCGGAAACCCGGGGCCGCAACTCGTCGTACATACCACAGAGGCTGACCGAGTCGTGGTGCCGGGGATGCCGGGAGGTGATATGCCCCGCAAACTGGTCGTGGTGGTGTGCTTCATCCTGCTCGGGCTGACGCTGTGCCTGTGGGCATACACGCACATGGAGCACGAGACGTATGTGCACAAGCACGGTCGGCACGTGGCGGGTCTGAAGGCGGGTAGCGGCCACATCCAGATGGCGCTGGTGATCGGCGACAACGTGCCGGTCGAGGCCGGCCCGGGCCGCGCGCTGTTGACGCCGCTCCCTGACGGGTTCAACCGGTTCGCTCGTCGTTCCGAGTGGTGGGACTGGGAGTGGATCCGGATCTACGTCTGGCTTCCGGAGTCGGCCCTGTTCGGCACCCAGTGGTATCCAACCGTGCGGAGGTACGGCACGCCTGCCTACCATGCCTTCCGATGGAGAGTCCGCTTCTGGTTCGTGGCCGCTGTCTTCGCGGCCTACCCGCTCTATGTCCGCCTCACCCGCACCCGGCATCGCCGGCGCCGGGGTCTTTGCCCCAAGTGCGGATACGACCTCACTGGAAACGTCTCCGGAACCTGCCCGGAATGCGGTAGAATCGTCGAGAAGGCTACGAGGAAAACCGCCTGATGCACTTTGTCTGGCGCGCGGTGACTGCGGTGGGGATTGGCGCGATGTCATTCTTCTCCGTGCGCAACGTTCTCGAAGGCTTCGGGCTCCCGGCGGGCGGCACTCGGGCCGTCAGCTTCGAGCGTGTTCTGCTCGTGGCTCTGCCGCCGTTGATTGCGCTCGGCATGTACGCGTACCTGACGCACCGCTGGGGGGCAAAGGCCGAGACGAGAGTCAGCACCATGGTGAAGTTCCTGCGGTGGATCGCGCTTGTCGGCTGCGCCGCGATCTGGGCGTGGTGCACGGACTCGTGGGTCACGCCGCCGGAGTACCTCGTCCTGCCCGCCGACCACAAACCGACTTGCTTCTTGCGTTCGGGCGGTTGGTGGGGCGAGACGTGTCGCATTCGCACATGCGTTGCCCGGCCTGTGGGCTCCGTGCTCGAGGAAATCACCGGCAAGCTCGACACGACTTCGCTGGAGGAGCAACATCGGGGCGACTGCATCGATCTCACGGTCCAAGGCCCCCGCGCCGGAAGCGCCTGGCATCACCGTGTGCACTACCGCTTGATTGCGAAGAGTGCGGACACGACGGTGGTTCTGATCTCGGACTACTCACACTTCGACCACTGATGATTCCGCGGCTGATGGACGTCGATCGAGGCTGGGGACACGTCAGGAGATGAGACCACCACGTTGATGAGGCAACTGTGCTCGCGGCCTCTCCGCGACCCTGTAGGGGTCGAGGGTGGTTAGCCCAGGGCGCAGGCCGGCGCCAGCCGGGGCGAGCCCTGGGTCAACGATCACAAGAACCATCGAGCCCTGTAGGGGCGATGCTTCGTTGGGGCTTGTCTCCGAGCAGACTGTGCCACCGCTGCTGAATCCTCGTGCGTTGGCCATGCCCGTTGGGTGAGGGATTCGTGGCGAGTATGGGCATGAGACTGGGGCCATGGTTCACGGTGCACTGCTCGGTCGGTTCGTCGCCCTGGCTTCCGGGTCGTGAGCTTGCTGAGTACTGTCAGTCGGCAGCGCGATCGAGCAGGAAGGTGCGGATCGGCTCGCTGTAGTCCGGTCCATTGTCTTGAAGATAGAGCACGTGGGGTGAGAGGCCAAGCAACGTCGAGAAGGCGTTGCCGCTGAGCTCGGCGAAGGTCTTCGGCTCGGGCGCGGCTTCGAAGACGAACCGGGCTCCGAGGATGGGTGCGACGTCGTCGTGGGCGCTGTGCAACATGAGGAGAGGGACGGAAAGGTCACGGACGTTCTCGAGCGGATCGAGATCGGCCTCGGCGAGTGAGGTCGGAGCTCCGACGAACTGGGCACGAAGCAGCGAGATGAGGGTGGGGTAGGTGTGCAACTCCGGCGTCGCGATCAGGACGACGCCGACCAGCGACTCGGGTGGGTCGGCGGCGACCGACAGCGACACCATGGCCCCGAGTGACAATCCCATCAGGACAATACGGTCGGTGCCCGGCGCGTTGCGGGCCAGGGTCTCGTCGATCACGGCGCGGAGGGCCTCGGGCAGTGCGGGGAAGGTCGTCGGGCCCTCGGACGCACCGAAACCGGGGAAGTCGTAGGTCGCGACGTAGAAGTCGAGGCTGAGGATGAGCGTGA
>CAYMME010000594.1:0-4943 GCA_964391465.1 uncultured Planctomycetales bacterium | reverse complement strand
AACGTAGAGTGGGGTACGATCATGCTGCTGTTCTCGTTGTTGTACATTCCGCCGGCGGAGCTGGCGGTGTTTCCGCTGAAGGTACAGTGTGTCACGATCGGGCTGCTGTTCTTGCCGTTGTGCATCCCGCCGCCATAGCGGGCCGTGTTGCCGCTGAACGCACAGTGGGTCACGGTCTGGCCGCCCTCGATGCTGAGCATCCCGCCGCCGGGCCCCGGGGTGTTGCCGCCGGTGATCGTGAAGCCATCGAGAACGGCGGTGGCGCTCGTGTGGCTGCCGGTCACCACGTGGTAGCTGTTCTCACTGCGGCTGGGCTCATTGAACAGCTCCGTCGGATCGGAGACTTCCACATCGTTACCGTCGAGATCTCCGCTCAGGACCGCCCCGTTGGTGGCGGGATCGAGATCGCGCTCGGCACGTTGGGTCTCCGTTCCCACGAACCCGCCGTAGATGGCCAGACTGTTGCGCAACCGAAACGTCGCGTTCCGGTCGCCGCTTTGCTCCGTGGGCGTGTATGTTCCCGCCGCGACCCAGATCTCGTCACCGGCAGGGACCATCGCCAGGGCGTCTTGTAGGTCAACGAATGCGTCGCCCCAACCGGTGCCGTCGTTCGATCCTGTTGCGCCTGCGCGGACGAACCACACACGATCCCCGTCGCATGCGTCCCCGGCACCATCTTCGTCGCTGTCGGTCTGGTCGCTGTTCGCGACGTGGGGGCAGTTGTCGCCGGCACCGCAGAGCCCGTCGCCATCGGCGTCGTCCGGATTGTCGTCGGGACACGGATCGCACGCATCGGGGACCCCGTCGTGATCGCGGTCGAGGGTGTCGTCGAAACCGGGGCAGATGTCACACGCGTCCGGCACGCCGTCGTGATCACCGTCGGTGCCGTCATCGAAACCCGGGCAGGCGTCGCAGGCGTCGATGATGTTGTCGCCGTCCGCGTCAGGCTCACACGCGTCGGGTACGCCGTTGCCGTCGCAGTCGCCGGAGCCCCCCGAGAACACGTACGCCGAACCTCCGTCGTCCACCACCGTGCCGTCGTTGGCCGCCGAGGCCAACGTGGTGTCGCCGCTGATCGAGACGGATGCGCCGAATCCTCCGCCCGCACCCGAGGCCGCGAGCTTCTTCACCTCGGCCCAGGTATCGTCGCTCGAATCCGACGGGGTCGCATTGTCGTCGCGCCGGAAGATATAGACCGAGCCGGAGTCATCACCCTCGTGCTCCTCCCGCGGCGCCGCGACGACCACGGTATCGCCGCTGATACCTACGGCCTCTCCGAAGAGGCCTTCGTCAGCGACTGCACCCGTGAGCTTGGCCGTCTCGACCCACACGTCGTCGCTCGGGTTGGATGGCGTGCCGCGGTCGTCCCGCCGGAACACGTACATCGCGCCGGCGTTCCCGGCTGCCCCGATCACGAGCGTGTCATCCGCGATGGCGACCGCGTAACCGAACAAGTCGCCCTCCGCCCCGTCGGAGGCGGTCAGTTTCGCCACGTCGACCCAGAAGTCGTCGGCAGGCTCACCCGGGGTCCCGTTGTCGTCGGGCCGGTACACGTACACTGCGCCGGCGCCACGTCCGCCGGCGATGTCGTTGTAGGGTGCTCCGACCACGACGATGTCGCCGCCGACGGCGACGGGTTGTCCGAAGGAGTCGTACTCGTGGCCGTCGGGGGCGATCAGTGCCGGTACCTCATGCCAGGAGTCGTCGGTTGCGTCGGCCGGTGTGGCATTGTTGTCGCGCTGGAACACGTACGCCGCACCGAGAATTCGGCGGGCGGCAGGTGTCCCGATCACGACGATGTCACCGCTGATGGAAACGGACGCCGCGGAGCGGCCGGCGGCCGGGTTCAGTTTGGCCTCTTCGATCCAGGAGTCGTCCGTGGGATCGGCCGGGGTTCCATTGTCATCGTGCCGGAACACGTACGCCGCCTGGCGCGCTGCGATCACGACCGTGTCGCCGCTGACGGCCACCGCCCACCCGAACCAGTCGCGGGGTGCGGCATCCGAGGTCGTGAGCTTTGCCGCCTCCACCCAGACGTCGTCGCTGAGGTCCGACGATGTCCCGCTGTCAATGCGTCGGAACACGTAGGCCGCGCCGGCATTCTCCCCCAGGTCATCGTCCACCGGGGCCCCGATTACGGCCGTGTCGCCGCTGACCGCAACGGAGTATCCGAATGAGTCATCCGTTTCGAGACCGGAAGCGATGAGCTTCGCGACTTGAGAAACGGAAACGTCACATGCGTCCGCGATCCCGTCGCCGTCGCAGTCCGCCAGATCATCGCCGCCGCGACAGACGTCGCCGTCGTCACACACCCCGTCGCGGTCGGCGTCCCCGGTGCGATCGTCACCCACACACAGGTCACACACGTCGCCGGACCCGTCGCCATCCGAATCCACCTGTCCCACGTTGGAGATCAACGGGCAGTTGTCCTCAGCATCCGGGATCCCGTCGTCGTCGTCGTGGTCGTCGCACCCGTCCGGCGTTCCGTCGCCGTCGTTGTCCGCTGCGTCGTCGAAACCGGGACACAGATCGCACGCGTCGGGCGCGCCGTCGCCATCGGCATCGACCCGGTTGTCGAATCCCGGGCAGACATCGCAGGCATCGCCGGCACCATCGCGATCGACGTCCTCCTGATCCGGGTTTGCGATGCCCGGACAGTTGTCGCATCCGTCGATCGCACCGTCCCCGTCGGCGTCCTCGTGGTTTGCGGAGTCCGGGCAGGCGTCGCACGCATCACCGAAACCGTCGCCGTCGGTGTCGAACTGACGCTCGTTCGCCGTGTCCGGGCAGTTGTCGCACACGTCTCCCACGCCATCCGCGTCCAGGTCGGCCTGTTCGGGGTTGGGATCCTCTATGCAGTTGTCGGCGCCACCGACCACACCGTCTCCGTCGCGGTCAGCCGAACCCTCAAATGCACCCCTGTCCACCGTCCCGTCCAGGATGCGTGGGCCACCGTCGAGGTCGAACGGTGTCGGGTCGGTCGTGCTCCCGTCGCCATCGACGTCGATTTCGTCGCGAGCAATGCTGGCATTGTTCCCGGTGTCGATGCATGGCGAGCCGGCCAGGAGGCGAAGGTCGCCGTAATCGTCGTCCACGCCGTCCCACGCTCCGTCCGGCCCGGGATCGGGATTGCGGACGAAGAGCGGATCGTCGTCGATGTTGCCGTTGACTGTGCCGCCGAACGGAATCGTGTCGTCGTCGGGATCGTCGTCCTGGACGCAGCTCTGCAGGGCCCCCGCGCCGTTGATCTGGGCAGTTGCGCCCGTCCCACCGGCGTCGCGGTTCCCCCAAACCACGCAATTGGTGAGAGGCGGTCCTGACCCAACGATGGGTCCCGGAGGCCCGCTGAAGCCACCCCCCTGCACCGCCGCCACGTTGCCGCTGATCGTGCAGTTGAAGAGCCTCGGACCGCCGTAGACCGCGCCACCGTATGCATCACTGGTATTGCCGCTGAATTGGCAGTTGACCACCAACGCTCGGCGCGCCAGCATTGCTCCACCGTTGGCGTCCGCTCGGTTCCCCGTGAACGTGCAGTTGACTATCACGGAGTTGTCGTCGTAGTCCCACACTCCGCCGCCGCTTGATGCCGTGTTCCGGCTGAACGTGGAGTCGATCACGCGCCCCAAGGCGCCATACTCGGCGGCCATCCCGCCGCCCAAGTTGACGGCGGCGTTTGCCGTGAACACGCAGCCATTCACGGTCACGGTGCCCCCAACCGCATAGATCCCGCCGCCCGCATCGCTAGCGACGTTCTCGGTGAACGTGCAGTCGATCAGCGTCGGGTTGCTGCCGCTGCAATGAACCGCCCCGCCATGCTCGCTCGTGTTGTTGCTGAAGACGCAACCGCGGATCGTCGGGCTGCTGTCATTCCGGCAACGGACGGCCCCGCCGGAGGGGCCGGTGTTGTTGCTGAAGGAGCAGTTGCGGATCGTCGGACTGCACCTATAGCAGGAGATCGCTCCGGTCTTGTAGCCAGTGTTGTTGCTGAAGAGGCAATTGTGGATCGTGGGGCTGCTCTCGTAGCATTCGATCGCCGTCGACGAGGTGTTACGGATGGTGAAGCCCTCGACGACGGCGGCGTCCGTCTCGCCGTCGATGAAACGAAAACCCCCGCCGCTTGCCTCGCAGTCGATGATACAGGCAGTCGGGTCGCCCGACGCCGACCGGACGGCGATGAGCCGGCCGTCGAAATCGAGGCCCTTGTTGCCGGCTCCGATGTACAGCCCGTTCGCGACGAGCACCTCGTCGCAATTGACCGCGGCATCGATCCCGTCCTGAATCGTGTTGAATGCGTCCGCCCAACTCGATCCGGCGCCGCCGGGAGGAGCCGCGGCGTCGACGTACAGTGTTCGACCTTCGCAGGCGTCTCCTATGCCATTGCCGTTCGAATCCGCCTGATCTGCGTTCGCGACCGAGGGGCAGTTGTCGCAAGCGTTCGGCACGCCATCGCCATCGCCATCGGGGCCGTTGTCGTCGAAGCCGGGGCAGACATCGCAATCGTCCGGCACACCGTCACCGTCCGCGTCGAGCGTGTCGTCGAAGCCCGGACACGCATCACACAGATTGCCCACGCCGTCGCCGTCATCGTCGGCCTGGTCGTCGTTCGCCGCGTCGGGACAGTTGTCGCAACCATCGGCCAGGCCGTCGGTGTCGGCGTCGAGTGTGTCGTCGAATCCCGGGCAGACATCGCAATCGTCCGGCGCTCCGTCCCCGTCCGCGTCCAGCGTATCGTCGAAGCCCGGACATGCATCGCACACATCGCCCACGCCGTCGCCGTCATCGTCGGCCTGGTCGTCGTTGGGTACGGACGGGCAGTTGTCGCAACCGTCCGCAACGGTGTCGCGGTCCCTGTCAGCGGTGTCGTCGAAGCCTGGACAGGCATCGCAACCGTCCGGCGCTCCGTCCCCGAACGCTACGACGTCATCGTCGAAGCCCGGACACGC
>CAYMME010000593.1:0-4950 GCA_964391465.1 uncultured Planctomycetales bacterium | reverse complement strand
ACGTACAGCGTGGGACGTGGACGGCCAGTTCACGGTCAACAACGCAAACGCCTCCCTCACTTACGATTCGAGCTGCCGGTGTTCTCGCCCGGCGCTCGTCCCATCTACGGCCGCGGGGCGTGGGTCCGTCCGGCGGCGGCGCAAGAAACGTTGCAGTCTGAAGGCGGCGCGATCCGATGGGTGTCGGGGGTCTTTGTCCGACCAGTCGGAGGGCGTCGGTGTGCGCGTACTGTTTCTCCTGAAAGAGCCGGTCATGCACGAGCGGATGGGCGTGGCCAGCTTGGGCGCCGTGCTCAGGCAGGACGGCCACGACGTGCGGCTCGCCTTCACCGAGCGGCTCGGCATCCCGGCCCTGAGCCGCCTGCTGAACGACTACGAGCCGGCCATCGTCGGATACAGTTCCATGACCGGGGAGCACATGGCACTCCTCGAGACCAACCGCGCCCTCAAGAAAAGGCATCCGTTCCTGGCCGTCTTCGGAGGACCGCATCCGACCTTCTACACGGAGATGGTCAACGAAGAGGGCGTAGATGCGATCTGCGTCGGCGAGGGCGACCTCGCCTTTCCGGAGTTCTGCCGCCGCGTCGAACAGGATGACGAATACTGGAATACGCGCAACTTCATCGTCCGACGAAACGGCGACGTGGTTCGCAACCCGGTCGGGCCCCTTGTCGAGGATCTCGACGCCCTTCCATTCGCGGATCGAGAGTTGCTGTACGAGGCCGATCCGCATCTGATCGACGAGGGGCACAAGGTGTTCTTCTCCGGTCGGGGCTGCCCCTATCAATGCACCTACTGCTTCAATCGGCGCTACAACGAGATCTACAAGGGCAAGGGGCGATCCGTGCGATTCCGGTCCCCGGAGAACCTCATCGACGAAATCTGCCTTGTGCGCGAGCGCTATGCCCTCGATACCGTCTGGATCGACGACGATACGTTCCTGGTCAAGCCCAAGCAGTGGTTCCATCGCTTCTCCGACTTGTACAAGCAGCGCGTCGGCCTTCCGCTCTCCTGCAACGTGCGTGCCAACGTCGTCACGGAGGAAAACGTCAGCCTGCTCAAGGAGGCCGGGCTCGATTCGGTGTGGATGGGGGTCGAGTGCGGCAACGAGCACGCCGCGAACGTGGTCCTCGGACGCCAGCTCGAGAACCATCAGCTCGAGACGGCGTGCGCAACCATCAAGAAACGCGGTATCAAGGTCGTGACGCAGAATCTCGTGGGCTTGCCGATCCCAGGTGCCTACCGCACGGACCTGGAGACTCTCGATCTCAACATCGGTCTTCAGCCGACGTTCGCGTGGTCCTCCATCCTGTTCCCGTATCCCGGGACCCCGGTGAAAGCTCACGCCGAGGCCCATGGCTTCCTCAAAGGGGAAACCGAGTTCCTCGAGACGAACAAGCGGTCGTCCGTGCTGGACTTCGCCACCCGGCGAGAGAAGCGACGGATCGAGAATCTCCACAAGCTGTTCGGCCTGATCGTCCGGTTCCCCGTCCTCCGGCCGTTCTGCACGGTCCTGTGCGATCTGCCTTTGGGCGCGCTCTACCGGGCCTTGTTCTACTGCTGGTACGGCTACAACATGAAAATGAAGCTGTACCCCTTCCGGTCCATTCGCAAAGAGCTCTGGAAATACGTCGCCCTGTGGGCCAGGTTGCTGCGCCGCCAGTAGACGGCGTGACGAGGTCGTGGATCGGCGCCGGCCGATGGTCCGTCGCACCGGACCGATGCGACCCCGCTTCGGCCGTGTCTATCGTTTCTTCAACGTCACGCCGATTCCCCCGCCGTTCATGAGCAGGAACGACGTGTCCAGAGCCGGGTCCTACGAGATCGCGTCGATGTAGCGCGGGTCGGGGGCGGGTTCCCGCATGTTGTGGGCGAGGATGAGCCCTCCGGGTCTGACCAGCGGGAGTAGTTTGTTCAGGTAGTCGATGTAACCCCTCTTGTCCGCGTCCAGGAACACGAGATCGATCGGCTCGGTCTGCTGCTTGACGGTCTCGTGGCCGTCACCCACGACGACGGTGATCAGGTCATCGACGCCCGCCTTCTTGAAATTCGCGCGGGCGGTCTCCGCCCGGTCCGGGTCGAACTCGTGCGTCACGAGCTTGCCCCCCGTCGAGCGCAGGGCCAGGGCGAACCAGAGGCCGGAATAGCCGGTGCCCGTGCCGAGCTCGACGACCCGCTTCGCTCCGATCGCCTCGGCCAACTGCCGCATGAGCCGCCCGTCGTCATAGCAGACACTGTGGTATTGTCGGCCGGGATCGCGCGTCATCTCGTCGATGACGTTCAGCACCTTCCTTGCATGCTCGTTCTTGGGAAGGCACGGCCGGGTCGTGGCGCAGCCCGTCGTCAAAACGGCAAGGGCAAGGGCGCCGGTCAGGCGTGCGAGTATCGTCGGTTGGGCAAGTCGAACGCTGCGCATTGTGTTGTTTCCTCCGATCCGGATGACGAGAGGTGTCACGTGACCCTCATTCCCACGGCCCCAGTGTAGTCGGCAGGCGATGCGTGTCGAGAGAAGGTGGCGGCTGCACAACCGTGTTGCGCACCGCCACCTGCACGCGATCCGCGCAGTCCGCGGGAGGAATGCGCACGACAACCCACCGGAATGCCGCGTGCCGGCGCGGCGGTCCCGGCGACAACAGCACGGATGCTACGACGGAAGGCAACGCTGGTTCGCGTAAGATCGGATCGTCCGGTTCCTGGCGGAAGCGACGCGGCGTCCAGAATACCGTCATGGCTCAGGCTTCGCTCAACCTCGTCGACGTGCCCGACCTCATGGTCCGGGCCGGGTGCATCTCAAATTCGGTGGCAGCCGGGTGCCACGGGCAGCTTGCCTGCCCGTGCTCACCACACCTGGACCGCGGGAAACACTGGCGGGCAAGCCGCCAGTGGCACCCATCACGTGTGGTGGTGCCACGATTCACGAGATGCACCCGTCCGGGCCATGGTCGTGACGCTGCGGGTTGACGGTGCCCGCCGGACGCACGATCATCTGTGCGCCCGTAGCGGCACTTGTTTTCCGCGTGTCTTGGCCAATCAGGGGATCGAGCGAAATGAACAGGCAACGGTGTTTTCTGTGCGCTGCCGCGCTGACCGTCGCGTCCGCGACGCTTCCGGCGGCGGCGCGGGACGGTGGCCCGCCCAACTTCGTCATCATCTTCGCCGACGACCTGGGCTACGGCGACCTGTCGTGCTACGGCCATCCCACCATCCGCACGCCCAACCTCGACCGCATGGCGGCCGAGGGGATGCGGTTCACGCAGTTCTACTCGGCGGCCCCGGTGTGTACGCCCAGCCGAGCGGCCCTGCTGACCGGCCGCCTGCCGATCCGCAACGGAATGTGCCACGACGCCCGACGCGTGCTCTTCCCCAACTCGGCCGGCGGGTTGCCTGATTCCGAGATCACCATCGCCCAGGCCCTGAAGACGAAGGGCTACGCCACCGCGTGCGTCGGCAAGTGGCATCTCGGTCACCTGCCTCAGTATCTGCCCACGCGACGCGGATTCGACTCCTACTTCGGCATTCCCTACAGCAACGACATGAAGCCGTGCCCGGTCTTGCGGGGCGAGAAGCAGATCGAGGAGCCGGCCGTGCAGGAGACGCTGACGCGGCGCTACGCCGAAGAGGCCGTGCGCTTCATCCGGGAGAGCAAGGACAAGCCGTTCTTCCTGTACATGCCGCACACGTTCCCGCACATCCCGCTGTATGCATCCGACCGCTTCAAGGGTACGAGCCCGCGCGGGCTCTACGGCGACGTCGTGGAGGAGTTGGACTGGAGCGTCGGCGAGGTACTCAATACGCTGCGTGATGTCGGGGTGGCTGAGAACACGCTGGTCTTCTTCACCAGCGACAACGGACCGTGGCTGATCATGAAGCAAAACGGTGGGTCGGCCGGGCTGCTGCGCGACGGCAAGGGCAGCACGTGGGAAGGCGGCATGCGCGAGCCCGCCATCGCCTGGTGGCCGGGGAAGATCAAGCCGGGCGTCGTTAGCGCCGCGCTGTCGAGCACGATGGACCTCTTCACGACCTGCCTGACGCTGGCTGGCGTGGAGGTCCCGACCGATCGCGTGATCGACGGCAAGAACCTCGCCCCGGTGCTGCTGGGCACGGGCAAGAGCGACCGCAAGACGCTGTTCTACTACCGGGGCACGCGGCTGATGGCCGTGCGCAAGGGGCCGTGGAAGGCGCACTTGATCACGCAGCCCGCCTACGGCCGGGGCAAGCCCGAGACGCACGATCCGCCCGTGCTCTACAACCTGCACCACGACCCGTCGGAGAAGTACGACCTGAGCGAGAAACACCCCGACGTGATCGCCGACATCCGCAAGGAGATCGAGCGCCACCAAGCCGGTCTGAAACCCGCACCGTCGCAGCTCGAGGCGAAGCTGGCAACGAAATGAGTCCATGAGGGTGGAAGGAATGCGCAAGTGAGCGAGAGGAACTCCACGGGGCCGCCCCGATAGGGGCGCAGGAACGTAGCCACGGGTGGAGCGAAGCGGAACCCGTGGTTCGCGTGCCCCGCAGAACACAACCGCCCCGGATGGGGCGGAGAAGAACTCCTGCCCGGCGCGTCAAGAGGGTGAACGCCGCGGCTCGGGCACGGCTACGGCTGCCGAAGACGACGTGGCCGCGTATCGCACGGGCAGGCAAGCTGCCCGTGGCACCCGAGGCCAACGACGAAGCTAACGCAATCATGCCAAGCGTCACGCTCACATTCCTGAGCACTGCACTACTCACCGGCCCGGCCGTGGCGCCCTCGCCGTTCCTGCGCGCGGAGCTGATCTTCCCACTGCATGCCAAACACAACCACGCTCCCGGTATCGTCGAGTGTTCGAACGGCGACCTGCTGGTCTCGTGGTATCGTGGGTCCGGCGAACGGAAGGCCGATGATGTAGCCGTCTACGGTGTCGATGGCGGTCAGAGAGGGGACCACTTTCACGGTGAAGGAGAGCCACC
>CAYMME010000592.1:0-4952 GCA_964391465.1 uncultured Planctomycetales bacterium | reverse complement strand
CACGCCGCCCTTGCGCCCGATCCCCTGCACGCGTACGTAGGCGTTGATCATGTAGGCGGCCGTGTTGCCCTCCATCGAGATCATCTTGTCCCAATCGAACACGTAGTCGGTCGTTCGCTCATGCAGCAGATCGTTGTACTTGACCGACCCGATCCCGACGACGCGGGCAATCTCCGCCTTCTCGGCTCCGTCCAGCGTCGGAGCGTTGTCGCCCATTCGCTCGCGACGCTCCTCTTGCAGCTTGTCGAACAGGGTGGTGGCACGCTGCTCGGCCTCGTCCAAGAGTTCGACCAGCTTGATCGTCCCTCCGGTTCGCGTCTTGAACGGCACGGTTCGCGTCTTCACGCTGCCGCTGCCGTCGGCTTGCTCCTCGCGCGTCATCATCATCCCGAACCCGGCGTGGAACAACACCTCCCGATCGCCGGGCACCCATCCGGCCTGTCGCACCAGGTCGAACACCTGTCGGAAGTGGAGCTGTTGCCGATTGTCGACCACGTAGATGATCCGGTCGGCCTCCAACTCACCCGCACGATAGCGAATGGCCGCGAGGTCGGTCGTCGCGTACAGGTACCCACCATCGGCCTTCTGGATGATGACCGGCAGCGGCGTGCCCTCGCGCGACTTGTACCCATCGAGGAAGACGCACACGGCCCCGTCGGACTCGACCGCGATTCCCGCCTCCCGCAGGTCCGCCACGACCCGGGGCAGCTCGTCGTTGTACGCGCTTTCTCCGCGGACATCCTCCGGCCGCAGCGTCACGCCAAGCCGTTCGTACACTTCGTTGCAGTGTCGCATCGACTCGCTGACGATGGTCTGCCAGACGGCCACCGTGTTCGCATCCCCCGACTGCAAGGCCACCACGCTGCGCCGCGCCGCGTCGGCGAAGCCCGGCTCGTCATCGAACCGCTTCTTGGCCTCCCGGTAGAAAGCTTCGAGGTCGCCGACATGGAAGCTCGACGGGTTCTCCAGGGCCGCGGGGTTCGTCGCCCGCAAGTACTCGATGAGCATGCCGAACTGCGTGCCCCAGTCGCCGATGTGGTTGTGCCGGATCACACGGTGGCCGAGGAACTCGAGCGTGCGGGCGATCGCGTCGCCGATGATCGTGCTGCGCAGGTGCCCGACGTGCATTTCCTTGGCCACGTTCGGTTGCGAGTAGTCGATTACGGTCGTCTGGGGCGCCGTGATCGCGTCGACGCCCAGCCGATCGGTCGCGTCGGTTGCCGGGTCGGCGAGAGGGATCTCGGACAGACACTGCGCCAGGAAGGCCGGCCGCAAACGCAGGTTGATGAACCCCGGACCGGCGATCTCGGGCGCCTCGCACATGTCGTCGATTTCCAGCGCCTCGACGATGCGTCCGGCCACGTCGCGAGGCTTGTTGCGGAGTCTCTTGGCCAGCCCCATCGCGCAGTTGGCCTGAAAGTCGCCGAACTGCGGATCGGTGGCAGGCTTCAGCAGTGCGTCGGCTGCGGTCGCTCCCGTTTCGAGCACCGCGCAGAGGGCGCGGACGAACCGTTCTTCGAGTTGTCGAGTGATGGACTTCATGAGGTTCCTGAGGCCGCGGCCAGTCGACGCCGGACGAGGCACACGGCGCCCAGCACGCCCGCATCGTCGCCCAACGCTGCGCGAACGACCTGGAGATTACGGTGGGAGATGTCAAACGTGTGCTCTTCGATCGATCGGGCGACCTGTTCCACGTAGGCATCACCGATCGCCTCGGTCACCCCGCCGCCGATCACGACGCATTCGGGATTGATCAAGTGCACCGCGCCCGCGAGGGCAACGCCCACGAGTTCCGCCGAGCGATTCACGATGCGGCGGACGATGGTATCGTCGGCCTCGTATGCCTTGGCCAACATGCCGCTGCGTATCCGACGACTGTTATCGGTTTCCTTGCCCTTCTGCTTCTTTGCAAGCAGCTCGGTGATCATGCTCTTCTTGCCCTTGGCGATTAGGGCGTGAATATCGCGCTCGATGCCCAGCCGCGCCGCCATCGCCTCCATGCATCCGTGCTGCCCACAGCCGCACTCCGGTCCGTCGAGCTGGATGATCATGTGGCCGATTTCACCCGCGGCCTGGGTTGCCCCTTCGAGAAGCTCGCCGTTGACGACGATGCCGGCGCCGACTCCGGTGCCGACGAATACGCCGATCATGCTCTCGGTGCTCTGGCCGGCTCCGAGATCGAACTCCGCCAGCGTGCAGAGGTTCGTGTCGTTGCCGAGAAACACCGGGACGCCCAGCGCATCCCCGAGGATGCGGGCCACCGGCGTCTCATCCCAGTCCAGATTGGGCGCGTGGTGCACGATGCCCGTGTTGCTGTCGGTCGGTCCCGGGATGCCGAGCCCGACGGCCTGGATCTCGTCGATCGTCAGCTCGGCCGCCTCCAGCGCAGTCTCCACTGCCTTGGCGATCCGGCTGATGACACCTTCCGATCCCTTCTCGTGCTTCGTCCGGCGCTTCTCACGGCCGAGGATCGTGTTGTCCGCATCGACCACGACGGCGAGGATCTTCGTCGCCCCGAGGTCCACACCCACGATCGGGCCCGAGCCACTGGCAGACACCATGCATATGCTCCTGTCGCGAATGGCCGCTCCATCCTTCGCGCGCGTGTCCCATCCTCTATTCCGGGCGGGTACCCCATCCGTCGCGGCTGCGGGCGAAGGGTGGGGGACGGATCACGCAGACCTCTTCGCGCGTGCCCACTCTACCGATTGTCCATCAAGGAGACAATCGGCCATCCAACCGTGAGGGGCCACCGCGAGCGCACAAAATGACTGCAAGAGTTTCCGTTCGCACGGGGGGCTCATGTTGCTGACGTGTCGCGGCGAATGTCGGATCAGCGTCGGCGGCTGCGGGCCGACGCGGCTTTCGCCTCGGCTCCGTCCGGCAGAACCGCAGGCAATCGAATGAGCTGCCCCGCTCTGAGGTTCCGGCCGTCACCGTCCACGAGGTCGCGATTGAGCTTCAAGAGCGAGCGCCACCGCTCCCCGGAGCCGTAGTGCCGGCCCGCGAGGCCGTACAGTGTCTCGCCCGACTTCACGCGGTACATCCCGGAGGCAACCGGCGGAACGGTGCCGGATCGCCCGGACGCGCCACGCCGCCCGGGCGTGCTCGCGGCGCCCGGGGCGGCCGCACGCCCGACGACGCTGGACTTGGGCGGGATGCGGATCTTCGTCCCTACGAAAATCTTGTTCGGATTCTTGATCTGTGGATTGGCGGCAAGCAGGGCACCAACGTAGCCCTGGCTGCCGTAGTGAGTCTCGGACAGGATTGCCAACGAGTCGCCGGACTTGATGACGTGCTCGGCGAACGTCGGCGACGCGCCCCGTCGTTTCGAGGTCGTCGGCGTCGGTGCCGGGCGGGTCGTCGGAGCTTTGGCGGCCTCCGGCTTCGGGGTCGTCGCCCCGATCAATGTCCGCGGCGTTCGCAGGTCAAGATCCTCGCCGGCGGCGGGCGCTTCCGGCACGGGTGCCGGAACGGGCGTCGGTTCGGGGTCCGACGTGTCGCTGCGAGCCAGTTCCACGCTCGGAATGGGAATTCCCGACTCGGCCGGTGCGGTGGGGGTGTCCGGGAGAACCAACCGGCGGTTCGCCCGTACCGTCTCGTTGCCCCTCAGATCCACGGGCGCAAGCGGGTCCGTCAGCTCCGACTCGGTCCGGGGTGAAGCCGGATCAGCGTCCTCAGCCGCTGGGGCCACAGGCATTGCCGGATCCTTGACCGGGAGCACTGTGAGCGCCGGCCGCGAGTCCGGCGTAGCCGGTGATTTCGCGGACGGCACCGGGGCGACCTCCGGCTCACGCTCTCGAGAGCCGGATTCGTCGTTTGTCGACTGGGGGGCCGGCTCGCCGGTCCGCGAGGCAAGCTCCGACGGGGGCGCATCAGGAACGAATTCGAGCGGAGTATCCGTCTGGCGCTGAAAGAAGTACCACGACGCACCGATCACCAGCACGGCACCCAACACCACGCCGAGTTTCGCTTCCGTTCGCATGATTTGCTCCCTGATTTCTCGACCTCGGAGGACGGGCGGGACATCGCTGCCGTCCCGCCGGAGCCTCCTTACCCCGTCGCAGCGATCGACCCAGTAGCCGCGCCAACGCATCGCTGCCGGTGACGGCGTTCGACATCGGGATGGTACGTCGAGCCCGATAACCGGTCAAGCGATTTCGCACGACTTTGGGGTCCGGCAG
This sequence comes from uncultured Planctomycetales bacterium, assembly GCA_964391465.1. Taxonomy (GTDB): domain Bacteria; phylum Planctomycetota; class Phycisphaerae; order UBA1845; family CAYMME01; genus CAYMME01. Next base: position 768 of record CAYMME010000592.1, on the reverse strand, counting down.
GGGGCAACTCAAGTGTGTCCGTCGGCATGCCCGATAATGTTGTGAGAGAGGGCGTAGTGTGCGCTGCGCCGGATGGAGCCGTGACGTTGGCAGACGTTCTTGATCAATCCGAGGTCGATGCCCTTCTGGCCGCGGTGGACTCCGGGGACCAGTTGGAGGAGCGTGCCCCGGCCGCGGTCCCGACCGTGGCGAGACTGCCCGAGCCGGCAAACGTGTCGGCGTATGACTTCAAACGCCCGGAGCGGGTCAGCAAGGACCAGATGCGGGCGATGGAGGCCATCCACGAGGGCTTCGCCCGGAACTTCGGGGCGGCACTGTCCGCCTTTCTCAGGACGATCATCGAGGTCCGCGTGGCCACGGCCGAGCAGTTGACCTTCAGCGAGTTCATCTACTCGCTTCCCAACCCCACTTGCTTCAATCTCCTTCGGGCTCCCCCGCTCGAAGGGCAGATGTGCCTCGAGATCAGCCCGCTGATCATCTATCCGGTCGTCGACCGACTGCTCGGCGGCTCGAACGCCGAGATGTTCATCCCGCAGCGGCCGCTCACCTCGATCGAGCTGCGGCTGGTCAAACGCATCAGCGACCGGGCGCTGGAGTCGCTCTCCGAAGTCTGGTCGGCCCTGGTCGAGGCCAAGTTCGAGCTCATCGAGACCGAGTCGAACCCGCACCTGGCTCAGATCGTCGCCCCCAACGAGGTGGTGGTGGTCATCGGGTTCGAAATCAAGATGGGGGCCCGGGCCGGGACGATGAGCCTGTGCATTCCGTTCA
>CAYMME010000591.1:0-4956 GCA_964391465.1 uncultured Planctomycetales bacterium | reverse complement strand
CTTTCCCCCGATTGACAGTGCCCCACCGATCGACCGTCTCGGCGACTTCCGCGTCATCCGGGAGCTGGGCCGCGGCGGCATGGGCATTGTCTACGAGGCCGAGCAGGAGTCCCTGAGAAGACGCGTCGCCATCAAGGTATTCCCTCGGCACCTCGCATCGAACGAAGGGCGGCGCGAGCGCTTCGAGCGCGAGGCACGCACCGCGGCCAACCTGCACCACACGAACATCGTGCCGATCTTCGGCGTCGGTCAGGAGGAAGGCTGCCCCTACTACGTCATGCAGTACATTCGAGGCGTCGGACTCGACGCAGTCTTCTCGACACTGTCGAGCACGCACGTGCACTCTTCGAGGGATCGAGCCACATCGGCGCGGGCGGAGCCGGGGAGCTTCGATTTCTCCGACGCAGCGCGCCAACTGCTGGGCCCACCGTCTGCCGGACCCGTGGACGCAGACGGCCGGTTGCGGACTGACGACGCACTGCCGTGCCCCGTTGACTACCGGTATTGGCGCAGCATGGCCCGCACGCTGGCTCAGGCTGCCGACGCTCTAGCTTACGCGCACAGTCAGGGTGTGCTCCATCGGGACATCAAGCCGGGCAACCTTCTCCTGGACGCCGATGGTACGCTCTGGGTAACGGACTTCGGGTTGGCCAAGGCGATCGACCATGACGAGCTGACGCAGCCGGGGGACGTGGTCGGCACGCTGCGCTACATGGCTCCGGAGCAGTTCGAGGGGAAGACTGAATCGCGCAGTGACGTGTACGGTCTCGGCGTGACGCTGTACGAGTTGGCGACCCTCGAACCGGCTTTTGCCGACAGCAAGGGGGCGAACCTCGTCCATTTGATATCGGAGGGGCTGCTCACGCCGCCACGCCAGCGGTTCCCGGACATGCCCCGTGATCTCGAAACGATCATCCTCAAGGCCACCGCTCGCGAGCCGGCCAACCGGTACGCGTCCGCCGCGGCCCTCCGGGACGACCTGCATCGATTCGTAGAAGACCGCCCGATCGAAGCGAGGCGAACCTCGCCGGCGGAGAGGCTCTGGCGGTGGTCGCGACGGAATCCCGCCCTGGCCGCGACTGCGGCCCTGGCCTTCGCGCTGTTGATCGCAATCGCGATGGTGACGTCTGCGGCGTATGTCCACGTGAGCCGCGCCAACAAGCAGACGGAGAACGCGCTCACGTCCGAGATCCAGCAGCGGTTGCGGGCAGAGCGGACCGCGACCCTGGCGGTGGGTGCTTTGGACACCGTGTTCGACACGTTCGCGCCGGACACGGCACCCGGGTCGCGTGAGTTCAGCACAAGCGGCACGCAGGACTACACGCTGTCCGTATCGGCGCCGCCCGTTCTGTCGAGCGAGACCGCGAGCCTGCTGAGGTCGATGCTCGACTTCTATCGGCGCCTGGCGGAACAGGAGGGGGGCTCGATCGAGCTGCGGCAGAAGGCAGCGGCGGCACAGCGCAGACTGGGTGAGATTCACGAACGTCTTGGACAATACGCCGAGGCCCGGGCCATTTACGAAGAGGCCATCGACAAGTACGAGGCATTGTTTGACGCGCCGGCCGAGGCCGCCGCGTTGCACGTTGCGGTTGCGCGCCTCCACAATCGCGTCGGTCGGGTCCTGCTCGCGGAGGACCAGCCACAAGAGGCGGCCGCGCGTTTCGACACGGCGGTCGGCATTCTCCAGCCGGCCACCAAGGAAGAAGCCGCCTCCGACGACGCGTGGTTCGAACTGGCGCGCACGTACTATTTGATGTCGTGCCCGCCCGCCGGATCGCACTCCATGGGGCATGGGGGGCCGCCGCCTGTCGAAGGTCGGCCGAGACCGCGTGGGCGTCGGCCCCCTGAGCCCGACGGGTTTCCTCCCCGCAAGCCAACGGGTCCGGAGCGCGGCGGACCGCAATCGCACCGTCGGCCCCCCGCGGATGAACGTCATGCTCACCTGGACAACGCCATCGCGATCCTGGAGCGATTGAGCGCGCAGTCGCCCGGTGCTGCGGAGTACCAGCACTTGCTGGCACGGTGCCTGCGCGAGCCTCGACGGCAGGGACCGCCGGGCCGCCAGGACGCTGAGTCGAGCAACCTGGTTCGTGCAACGGAGATGATCGAGGAACTGGTTGCGGCTTTTCCGCACGTGCCCGCGTACCGGTTCGACCTGAGCGAAACATACGCCATGCGGGACCGCGGACCGGATGCGCGGCAGAGGTTGGCAGACGCCGCCGGGATGCTGGAAGACCTGATCCGTGAGCGCCCGAACATTCCGGACTACCGCTTCTCGCTCGCGCACCTCTACATGCGCCTCTCGCACGTGCATGGTCGCGAGCGGCAACGGGACGATTCGCTGGCCGCGCTGCGCAGGGCGATGACGGTGCAAGCCGAACTCGCGGATCGGCACGCGGATGTCTTCGCGTACGCCCTCGCCGCAGCATTCTACGAATCGGCGCTGGCGCGGATGTTCCACGAAATGAAGCAGCCCGACGAGGCCATCGTGTTGCTCGAGTCCGCGGTCGGTCGTCTGGAGTCTCTGCCCGAAGACCTACAGGGCCGTCACAACGCGAGGCGTCTGCTCTCGCGCTGTCATGAAGGGCTCACCGCCGCGTACACCACCCTCGGGCACCAGGAGTCGGCGGGGGAGGCGCATCGCAAGTCGGAGGCCCTCCGCCCACCGCCGCGGTGACCAACGGGTCGGAGCCCGCGGGAAGCTTCGGCCGTGGTGCGGAAGCGCGGTCAGAGCGGACAGGGCCGAGTCTTGGGTAGAGATGGCCGATGGTGCGGGCCGAAGGAGTAGCTAGGACGCGGCGAACAGGGGGGCGGACGAGGTTGTGTTGTGAGGTCGGAGAACGGCGTGCGGCCGACGCTCGGACCGCGGAATCACGAGGGCTGAGCTGACCGTGTCGAAGAAGGCTGGTCTGCTGACGATGACGACGGTGCTTGCGATCGGCGTCGGCTGTGACTCCGACGCCCCGCCGAAGTTGGCAGGGGCGGATCGCGCGAGGCGGGTGTCGGCGGAGCAGGCCTGGCTGACCGACGTGACGGCCGAGGCCGGAATCGCGTTCGTGCACGACAAGCACGAGACCGGTGAGTTCCGGTTTCCGGAGATCCACGGCGCCGGCGTGGGCGTCCTCGACTACGACCGCGACGGCTGGTACGACCTCTACTTCGTGCAGAGCGCCGCCCTGCCCGGCGTTGCGGGCGGACGGCAGCTCTCCGATCAACTCTACCGCAACCGCGGCGACGGAACGTTCGAGAATGTCACGGCCGCGGCGGCCATCAACGCGACGGGATTCGGCATGGGCGTGGTGTGCGGTGACTATGACAATGACGGATACGTCGACATCTTTGCCTACAACGTCGGGCCGAACACGCTCCTGCACAACAACACGGTGACGGCACCTTCACCGACGTGACCACCACAGCGGGCGTCGGCGACCCGGGCTGGGCCGACGGCGCCGCCTTCCTGGACTACGATGCCGACGGCTGGCTGGATCTGTTCATCTGCAACTATGTCCACTGGGATGTCGACGAGGATCGCGAGTGCACGATCGCCGGCACGTCGCGGCGCGACTACTGCGGCCCGCTCGCCCACAAGGCCGAGCCCGATCTTCTCTATCACAACAACGGCGATCGCAACGCGCCGGGATTCACCAACGTGAGCGTCGCTGCCGGCATCGAGCCGCTAGTCGGCACCGGGATGGGCGTCGGGGCGGCCGACTTCAATGGCGACGGCCTCCAGGACATCTACGTCGGAAACGACGCCCTGCCTAACCGGCTGTTGGTTCAGCAGCCGGATCACACGTTCGTGGATCGAGCGAATGAGATGCTTTGCGATCTCAGTGCGGAAGGAATCGCCCAGTCGAGCATGGGAATCACCATCGAGGATTTCAATCTCGACGGCCGGCTCGACCTCCTGCTGGGCCACTACTCGGAAGACCCGAACACGCTGTACCTCAACGAGCGCGGCCGGATGTTCAACGACGTGAGCCTGAGGACCGGTCTGCACGCGGCCACGCGGCGATTCACCACGTTCGGGATCAGCACGCTCGATCTTCGCAACGACGGCCGAATGCAGCTCTACTTCGGCAACGGCAAGGCCAATATGGCCAGCAAGGTTGCGATGGACGAAGCCGACGGCTACGCCGAGCGGGATCTGTTGCTGGAGTGGTCGTTCGAGAACCGGCGATTCACGGATGTCACGGCACAGGCCGGACCGGCGCTCGAGACGGCCCTCTGCACCCGCGGCACTGCCGTCATCGACTACGACAACGACGGGGACATGGACCTCGTGACGTTCGCCAACAACGGACCGGTTCGTCTGCTGCGGAACAACGCGCCGCGCTCGAACCACTGGCTACAGGTTCGTTGCATCGGCCCGGACAGCAAGCGGGATGCCTACGGCGCGGTCGTCGAGGTCGAGGTCCAAGGAAAGAAGACGCGGCGTCGCCCCCTGTACGTGGCGTGCAGCTATTGCAGCAGCAGCGACCCTCGTGTTCACTTCGGCCTCGGCAAGACAGACCGCGTGGTACGATTGACTGTGCATTGGGTCGACGGCAAGCAGAGCACGTGGCGGCAGGTGCCTGCGGATCAGTTGTTCGTAGCTCGCTACTCGGACTCGGATGCGCGTGTCGCGAGCGGCTCACGCTCTCCCGACCGGACACCATGAATCACGGAGCGAGATGCCCAAGCAACGTACCCAACACCGCGACGCACACGACCCAACACCTTCGCCGCGCAGGCGATGGGGCTGGAAGGCCCTGCTGGTCATCCTTGTCTTGCATGTCATCGGGGGCGTATTCCTCGTTCGCGGCCGGTCCGTAGCCGGTCTCGTCTTTCTGCCTGACACCGGCAAGGACGGGACGCTCCGGCTGATCGTTCGCCTCCCCGACCTTGGCGAGTTGGAGGCCTTCCGTCAACACCCGGACGCTGCTCTGGAGATCTGTCGCAAGCTCAACCTCCTCG
>CAYMME010000590.1:0-4957 GCA_964391465.1 uncultured Planctomycetales bacterium | reverse complement strand
GTGCTTGTGTCTTGCCCCTCGGTTTGCGGGACTCAGTCCGCCGGTCGCAGCGTCATCAGGGCCGCGACCGTTCTCCCGTGATGATTCTGCAGTGGTGAAAGCAGGGCGTCGAACTGTCGCCCTCGAAGGCGCGCGCTGCGCTGCACGGGTCGGTGCAGGCGCGAGACCTCGTCCAGCATCTCGCCGAACACGGAGCGTTGGTCGCGCAGCGTGCCGTGACCGACGCCGCCCCCCAGCACCTCCGCTCCGGCCGGGTTCGTGTACAGGTGTTGACCCTCGAGATTCGTCACCCACACGGGGGCGGGCGTGTCGTTGAATGTAGCCTTCAGTGCGGGGAACATCGTCGTGAGATCATCCTTCGATCGGCGCAAGACGGCGCCGGTTTCCGCTGCCACTGCGTGCGACATGAACATCCACTCCAGGCATCGTGAACCACAATCAGGTCGGCTGGTCCTCTTCACCCTCGCCGCTCGCAACACAGCGGCGCTCGTTGCGATTATCGGTTCCGACGCTCCAGTCGCTTGAGGGATTCCGACGCCCAGGCCTTGAGAAGGGGCTTGAAACGGCCCTGCCGGTTGCGGTAGCCTGGGATATGTCGATGGAGCGCACATTCCGTCTCGTGGGAGAGGTGGAGACGGAACGCCGACCCCGATGGCGCTCGCGGAAGGGCAGGAATTGAACGAAGAGAGGAGGAGGCGATGTTGCATCCCAGCCAAACCTGTCGTGTTGCCGTGGTTGCCGCGTGTGCGTGGACGGTCCTCCTGGCAAGACCGGCCGTGGCCCAGTTCGACGAAGTCGGGGCCTGCTGCATCGACGACGACGTGTGCGATTACATCCTGAGCAGCGTGTGCGCCGACATCGGGGGCACGTTCCTCGGCGGTGGCGTGCCCTGTGATGCAGGCATTTGCGCTGCCTCCAACATTGGTGCTTGCTGTGACGCGTTCGGTGGCTGCTACGCGACCTATCCGGAGGCCTGCGGCGATTCAGACTACCAGTCGTTCCAGGGTCCCGGCACGTCCTGCGCGACAGTCGAGTGCCCGGTGACGGCCGGCGCCTGTTGCGAGGAGATCGATCCCGGCTTCTACATGTGCGACCTGGATATCTACGCCGGTTGTCGCGAGTACGGTTGGTACTACGGAGACGGCACAGACTGTGGGGAAATCGATTGCGAAGCCCCCGTCGACGTCGGTGCGTGTTGTCTTCCGGACGAATCGTGCAGCATTCTGACGGCGGTTGAGTGTGCTGCCCACGGCGGGACGTACAAGGGCGACTCCCTTCTGTGCAGCGAGGTCACGTGCGAGGCCCCAACTCCGACCGGTGCATGCTGCAAAGGCTGGGATCCTTGCGAAGACGACGTGACCGAGGCCGATTGCGCCGCCGCCGGCGGGTTCTACGTCGGAGACGACACCACCTGCGCCGGGTTTGACTGCAACGACGTGGGTCGGTGCTGCCTGTCCGACGGCGGCTGCGCCATGTCCACGCTCAACGACTGCTTTAGCGTGCTCGGCGGCCTGTCCTGGGCGGGTGGCGTAGCGTGCGCCCAGTTCGGCTGCTCGCCGGTCGGCGCCTGCTGCACGCCCGGAGACTGCGTGCCCCGCACGCGGGGCTCGTGCGAAGGGGATCCGAACAACAGTTACATGGGCGACGACACCGACTGCGCCCAGGTCGATTGCCAGGCTTGTCCCGGCCTGGGGAGCTGCTACGAGGCCAACGGGTCGCCCAGTTGCGACGATGCCGCGTGCTGCACCTCCGTGTGCGCCGTCGACGCCTCCTGCTGCAGCGGTACGTGGACTCCAGCCTGCGCCGATCTGGCTCACAATCTGTGTACCGTGCCGGCTCTGGCCGGGCCGATCCGGAACCCGAACAACTGCAACGACTATTACCTCCTGGACCTGGCGATCTGGCCTGAAGCCGAGGAGACGGCGGTGGTGCTGGGCGGTCACTTGGCCACCATCAACGACGCGACGGAGAACGAATGGGTCCGCGCCAACCTCGCCAACTACGGCAGCACCGGCCGCTTGGTTTGGATCGGCTTCACGGATGAGGTAGTGGAAGGCACGTTCGAATGGGTCAGCGGTCAGCCGGCGGGCTATACCAACTGGAGCGCCGGCGAGCCCAACAACATCGGAGACGAAGACTACGCCACGATGGACCCCAACACGGGAACCTGGAACGACGCGAACAAATACCCGCTCTACCCGCCGCACGCCGCGGTAGAGATCGATCGCGGACGCATTCCCCCGAACTGTGACCCCGCGCCCGCAGTTCCGGCCGTGACGCACATGGGGTTGATGATGATGGTTTCGCTCCTGCTGGCCGCGGCGGTGATCGTCCGCCGCGCCGCACGCCCCGCGCCATGTGGCGCCGCGCCTTGAGCCCGTCCTGGCCGGGCAATTCGACAACTCGGCGCGTATGGGCGGGTACGCGGTCTCCGGCTATAATCCCTGCTTCTGCATCTTCTCCACCGGCCCGCGGCGGTGCGGTCGAGCCGTTGTGGTCCGGCTCCTCCGGTGTGTGAACGAAGTGTGCGACGCGAGGTTTGCGGGATGAGATTCGAACTGGCCCGACCTAACGTGACCGAAGCGGAGATCGAAGCGGTGGTGGCCGTGCTGCGCACGCCGAACCTATCGCTCGGTCCGAAGCTGCCCGAGTTCGAGGCACGCTTCGCCGAGCAATGTCGCATGCAGCACGCGGTGGCGGTGTCCTCCGGCACGGCCGCTCTTCACGTTTGCATGAAGGCCTTGGGGATCGGGCCGGAGGACGAGGTGATCACGACGCCGTTCTCATTCATTGCTTCCGCGAACAGCATCTGTTTCGAGGGCGGCAGGCCGGTCTTCGTCGACGTCGACCCCGAAACGTGGAACATCGATGCGGGGCGGATCGAGGCCGCCGTGACCGAGCGCACCAAGGCGATCCTGCCGGTTCACGTGTTCGGCCACACGTGTGCGATGGATGAGATCCTAGATGTCGCCGCGCGTCACGGGCTGCCCGTCATCGAGGATGCGTGCGAAGCCCTCGGCGCCAAGTATGCCGGACGCACGGCCGGGTCGATGGGACGGGCCGGCGTGTTCGGGTTCTACCCCAACAAGCAGATCACCACGGGCGAGGGTGGGATGATCGTCACCGACGACGCGGAACTCGCCCGTACTGCCCAATCACTCCGCAACCAGGGGCGCGATCCGGGCAGCGCCGGGTGGCTTGCCCACGATCGTCTCGGATATAACTTCCGTCTATCGGACATTAATTGCGCTCTCGGGATTGTGCAGCTTCGCCGGCTGGACGAGATCCTCGCCGCCCGCCGGCGCGTGGCCGGTTGGTATGCCGAGCACCTCGGGTCCGAACCGCGGGTCGTGCTCCAGCACGCAGCCGACGGGGTCAAGGAGAGCCCATTCGTGCTTGTGGTTCGGCTCGTCGACGATTACACCCGAGAAGACCGCGACCGAATCCTCACGCAGTTGCGCGAGCGCGGCGTGGCGTGCAGCAACTACTTCACCCCGATTCATCTCCAACCATTCTATCGTGAGACGTTCGGCCACGCGCCCGGCGACTGTCCCGTATGCGAGGCGCTTGCTGCCCGCACCATTGCGCTGCCGTTCCACCACGAACTGGCCGAATCGGACGTCGCGACCGTGTGCGGCGAGCTGGCCTCGCTCCTCGACCGTTGAGTTCGCTCTTCCAGCGCCTTTCGCCTAGACTCATCGAGGGTCCCCAATCGGCGGTGTCATTCAGAGCACAGGGGGGCTGGCTGCATGACAACTCGGTCCGCGATACGACGAACATCGGCGGCGTTCACACTCATCGAGCTTCTGGTCGTGGTTGCGATCATCGCGCTCCTGATCGCGATCCTGATGCCGAGTCTCGCCCGCGCTCGCCAGCAAGCTTTCCAGGTCAAATGCGCTGCGAACCTGAGCGCGATCTTCAAGGGCATCTACTACTACGTGGAGGACAAGCACAATGGGAACGGCTATCTCCCACAGTTAAGTTACTACACCGCAGAGATGAACTCCACCGAGTACTACAAGGGAGGAATCTGGCTCCACCAGATCCTGCCGTATGTCGATGTCAAGCGCAGCGTGGCGGGAACTCGGGGCGGCTTGTACCGGTGCCCTGCGGATGCGCGGCCGCGGCATCGCTACGTCGACAGCACCCGCGACTGGAGGCTCATCGGCGATCGTGTGTTGGATGACCCCATTGCGGCGAAGGCGTTTGCGGATCGGGGTTGGTCCACCGGCCAGATCGGCCAGCAGGCGGGGCAGCAGGACTGGATCGAGCCGGTCACGTACAGCGGTTCGTGCGATACGAACTGGGATGTGCGGTGGTTCTGGGACGGGGGCTTCTGGAAGGAGACGCCGCGCAAGCTCGACGACCTCGTGCGACCGTACTGCTATCCGCTTCTTGGAGAGATGGACCCGGAGGACGGAGGAGGGAAGGGCTGTTGGCGTTTCGTCACGCTCACCACTCGCCTGGGTGATCCTACCGGCTCTGCGGCCTACCGCCGTCACTACGGCGGCACGAGCCCAATGAACAACGGCACCAACTGGCTTTTCGCCGACGGTCACGTGCAGTGGTACTCGGGCCATGCCGCTAGCAACGACTTGGTTTGTTGCATCGATCTCGGCGTGCCGCTCACATCCGTCGTGCGCTATCGCGAACTCATTGACGAGCGCTGCGACCCGCAGCAGTGACGGGGCCACGCACACGGAAGCACGGCCGACGCGGGCCGGGTCTTGACACGCCCGTTCGCGGGTGGGTTGCCGTTCGTTCTGGGGGCAGAAGGGAATCGCCGCACGCACCAACGCCCCGCAGTACCACCACGGATCGGCCGAGTCGGACGTAGCAAGCGTGCATGAGGAGCAGGCGTCGCTCCTCGATCGCTGAGTTGCCCTTCGGCAGTCGTTTCGGGTAAGGCCCTGCGATGAAATAGCTGTGCCAAGTCATCTCTTCCGTCTTGGCCGAA
>CAYMME010000589.1:0-4961 GCA_964391465.1 uncultured Planctomycetales bacterium | reverse complement strand
ACCCGCGACCGCAATCCGCAATTCCCCCGCCCCGCTCGCGCTCCGGGCTCGGCCGTCGTGATCGCACAGGCACCCGCGATCCTGCCTCCTGTATTCTGTGTTCTTCCGTCCCCCCCGCCCGCGAATCGCATTTTTCCTATGGCAAGCCGGGGCCGACCCACTACAATCCCGAACGGTGCCACACGGACACGTCAGGAGAAAACTTTATGAAACGTGCAAAGATCACGATCATCGGTGCGGGTAATGTCGGGGCCACGTGCGCCCACTGGGCGGCGGCCAAGGAGCTTGGCGACGTTGTGCTCGTCGACGTCGTCGAAGGGATGCCGCAGGGCAAAGCGCTCGATTTGTTCCAGGCGTCACCGGTCGAGCGGTTCGACACCCGCATCGTCGGGACGAATGACTACGACGACACCGCGGGCAGCGACGTGGTCATCATCACGGCCGGGCTGGCCCGCAAGCCGGGCATGAGCCGCGACGACCTGCTCACCAAGAACACCGAGATCGTCGGCTCGGTCACGAAAGAGGTGGCCAAGCGCAGCCCCGACTCCGTGCTCATCGTGGTGTCCAACCCGCTCGATGCGATGGTCTACGTGACCTGGAAGGTCAGCGGGTTCCCCACGCAGCGCATCGTCGGTCAGGCCGGCATCCTCGACATCTCGCGTTTCCGGGCGTTCATCGCCATGGAGCTGAACTGCAGCGTCGAAGACATCGACTCGCTGCTGCTGGGCGGCCACGGCGACGACATGGTTCCGCTGCCGCGCTACACGTCGGTGGCCGGCATCCCGGTCACGCAGCTCATTCCCCAAGACCGGCTCGACGCCATCGTCGCCCGCACCCGCAAGGGCGGCGGCGAGATCGTCGGCCTGCTCAAGACCGGCAGCGCCTACTACGCCCCGGCGGCCGCGTCCGTCCAGATGGCCGAGGCCATCATCAAGGACAAGCGGCGCATCCTGCCCTGTGCGGCCTTCTGCGACAAGGAGTACGGCGTCGGCGGGTACTTCGTCGGCGTGCCCTGCATGCTCGGGACCAACGGCGTGGAGAAGGTGATCGAGGTCGAGCTGGTCGGGGACGAGAAGAAGATGTTCCAGTCGTCCGTGGACCACGTCAAGGAGTTGGTGGCGGAAGTCAAGCTCTAGCGTGGTGTCTCAGAGTTGGCGAGGCTTATCTGATCCGAACCGCGCCCGTTAGGAAGCGGCCGCGGTAAGGCGAAGCATTGCCGCTCCCTCACGGTCGCGGTTCGGAAAAAATGCAGTCTGCCCGAGACACTACACCAGCGTAGCGCCTCAGAGTCAACGAGCGCTGCCCCACACCGAGACGCGACCGTTACAGAGCGTGGGGTGCCGGCAAGGCCGGCATCCCACTTGTGGGCAAACCTCCCTCTGGGTGAGACGGGACGTTGGCAGCGTCTTCGGTTGGTGAGTGCGTGATGTAGCGGCCGGCGCCCCGCCGGCCGTGCTCTCTGTGCGTGTGGGCTGCTTGCCAATCGACCCGGCGCGAAGCGGAGTTGGTGCGCCGGGAATCATGCCTTTCGCTGCGTGAGGACCATCAGCGTCATCGTGCCCAGGACGCCGGCCCCGACGGCCTGCAAGATGAGGTTCTGCCCCTCGTCCCAAACCCCGAAGTGATCCGCCATTGTCGGTGCCAGATACACCCCGAAAGCCGTGGCCACCAGCGTGATCAGCCCCTTGGTCATCATTGCGCTTTCCCCCAACGTACGCCACGCGCCCCACGCGCGGAGGGCTGTATCGTGCATCGGTAGCCACAAGCGCGAACTGAACTTGAAACTGGTCAAGAAACCGAAAAACGCATCCGTGAAGGGGGGCGCCCGCTACATGCTGGCTCAGGGTGATGCTTTTCGGACCAACTGCACGCCATCGACGATGACGTGGCCGTTCGCCCCCTTGTTCGATAGCTCGATGTAGCCGGCGGCTCCCGCTTCGAAGCGGTAGGTGCCGATGGCGGCGAACGGCTTGTTCTTCTTGTGCTTCTGCTTCTGGTTGAGCCGCACCGTGTCCGTGCCGTCGGCGTGGCGTACGGTCACGGGGACGTTGGTGGCGCGATTGGGGTTGGCCGTGTAGGCGACGCGCACTTCGTACCGACCGGCCTCGGGAATCTTCGGCACGAACCGGGCGAACATCTTGCCCGGATTCGAACGCTTGTCGTGAAGGTAGCTGCTCCCCAGGTAGCCAGGCGCTGACCGCGAGTGGAACCACTCGCCGGTCAGCTTCGCGGCCGGATCGTCCAGCACGATGCCGGGCAGCTTCTTCGGGTCGATCCGGCCGGGGTAGTCCCACGTGAGCACTTGCTTCTGTGCGAGCAGCGTCTTGCGCAGCGTGTCGACGTCGATGCCCTGCACCGACGTGCCGCCGCGAATGGCCTGCACCGCCGCCACCCCGGCCGCGTGGCCGAGGATCATGTACTGCGGCTCCATCCGCATCGACGAGTAGGCCACGTGCGACGCCGAGAAGCACGCCGACACGAGCAGGTTCTCGCACTCGGCCGGCTTCGGCGTCAGCACCGGGTACGGGATCTCGTACGCGTCCACCGGCACCTGCATGTCGCCCTCGTTCTCCACCGCGCCGTCGGCGGTGGCGATACGCTGCACGTGGTGCGAGTCGGAGTTGTACGAGCCCATGCCGATCGACTCGGGTTTCGTGCGCTGCGTCTGCAAGTCGGCCTGGATCTGCACGTACGCGCCGGTCATCCGCCGGGCTTCTCGGATGTACATCTGGTGCGGCCAGTGGGCGGTGTCGAGGAATTCGTCTTTGGCCAGCCCCCACGTGTTCGCCTCGGCCTGAAGCGACGGCGGCACGCGTGGATCGTTGGCCAGAAAGTAGAACAGACCCTGCACGTACTCGACGTGGTCCTGCCAGATGCGCGCCCGCGTGGCGTAGTCGGCGTCGGGATAGTCCCAGCTCGCCCCGATGTGATCGGTCGAGAACGCACCGTTGTTGTTGATGTCCGTCTTCTCATTGCGGACGGGCCGAACGCTGACCACCTTCTTGAACGTCAGGCCCGGCACCTTCTCGAGGTACAGGGCGAACAGGTCGTACCGCTTCGGGTCGTAGTGGGCCGGTCGCGGGAACGGCACTTGGTTGTCCTTGCGCTGGGTCAGGCAGAGTCGGAAGTTGTAGGCCTGGACCTTCTTGTCCGCGCCGCCCGTCGGCGTCGGGTCGTCGGGGCTCACCAGCGGCATGAGCTTGCCGCCGCGGTAGCGCGGTGAGACCTTGACCGCGAACTGATGATAGCGGCTGTGGGCCCGTCGGCCGGCCAGCGATTCACCGTACTTCGACGTGCCCTCGCGACCGACGGTGTAGGAGACGCCGGCCCGGGCCATCAGGTCGCCCTCGTACGACGCGTCGATGAACACCTTGGCCCGGAAGGCGGCGCCGTTGCCCATCACGATGGCGTTGATGCGCGTGCCGGTCTTCTCGACGCGGTCGATCCGGTGCCCGAACCGCACGGGCACGCCGGCTTCCTTCAGCCAGTCGTTAAGAACCTTCTCGGCCGCGTGCGGCTCGGGATACCACTCGATGTCGCAGCCGTAATGCTTGCCGAGGCGCTCATAGAACTCGCGCGACAACCCTCCGATCACCTCGCGACGCCCGTGATCGGTCCAGCCAAGCCCGCCCGTGGCCATGCCCCCGACGTGCCGCCCCGGCTCGAGCAGCACCACCGATGCCCCCGCGTCCGCCGCGGCAATCGAAGCAATCGTCCCGCCCGCGGTGGCGCCGTACACGACGACGTCATACGACTCCGGCGCGGCCTGCGTGACCGGCACCAGCCCGAGTACGCCGACCGCAACCCAGAAACCGATGAACAGCCTGCTCATAGCCATGACACTTCCTCGCCCTGCGGGCGTCCAGTTCCTCGCGACCCACGGCGTGCGTTCGCAACCACCACCGTTGCGACATTGTACTGGTTTGCGCGGTGCCGGCCCGTTTGCACGTCAACGATTCCGACCGAGCTTCACGAACTTGACCTCGTAGGGCGTGAAGGAAAGCGCCGCAGGGACGGGGTGCAGCGGTTCCTCGAGAACGTTGACCTCGGTCACGTTCCTTGCGGCATCGGCGGCGGTCGAGCCGCTGAAGTGAAGCGTGGCCGGCTCTCCTTCGACCTCGCGCAGGTGCAGGATGACGCCGTCGCCGTGCAACGCGGGGCGGGCACAGATGAGAACCAGGTTGGGCGCGTCGAGGCTGAGGCATGAGCCTGCGGTGGCGGGCTGATCGGCCTTGCCGGCGGGGAGCACTCTCGCGACGAGAGGGACGCGCGAGGACCACCCGAAGCGAGTGGCCGCACGGTTGCTCGTGTCCGGCGTCGAGGTCAGGTAGTAGCTCCACCGGAACTCCCCCTCCTGGGTGGCGCGGAAGTTCGTGAACCAGTAGTTGTTCATCACCCAGGAATAGACGTGGGGTCTTTCGACCCGGGCGATCGGCTGCCACTTGGCCAGCTTGAGACCGCCGAGTTGGACGAGCGGGACTTGATCGCTGCCCCAGATGATCTGTCCGTCGCGTCCGCGAACCGCGAGAAAACTCTGAACGGTCTGCCAGTCGGATGCGCTGCCGGGCAATTGGTCTTTGCCGGGGCGGACCATGCCGCCCTGCGACTCGTAGAGGACTTCGGCATCGTCCAGCGCCATCGGGAATGCCACGTAGACGGCCTCGGGTTGTGCATTCGACAGCTTGCGAATCGCGAAGTGAAACTCGATTCGTTTCTCGGATTCGTAGAGGCGGATCTCGCCTCGCGCGCCGTTGGGCTCAGCGCAACCGTTCATCTCGGCGGTGAAGGTCAGGCTTTTCCAGATCGGACCGGGCGATCCCGGGCGGAATTCGACGTTGCGCAAGGGTGTGCGCTGGAAGGCGTCCGGGCGAAGCTCCCGGCCCCGAGTCGAGGCTTCGTGGAACAACTGCGCGCAGGTTCGTTCGGCTTTCCGGAAACAGCGTAGTCCTTTGAAGGCAGCG
>CAYMME010000588.1:0-4972 GCA_964391465.1 uncultured Planctomycetales bacterium | reverse complement strand
GGGTCGCGTGTCCCCCTGCAAACACGGGCAAAACCCAATCCTTGCGGTTTGGGTCCTGCCCATGCCACCCGCCGAAAGTGTCACGGACCCCACGTCGCCTTGCTCTTGTTTTCGTCGCGGCGATTCGGTAAGGTTTTATCTAGGTTGTGACTCCACGACGATATTCGGCAGAGCCGCAACCGCCGCTGGACGGCGGTCGGCATTTGGAAGGTCTAGAGGAGGTAAGACGCATGGTGCGTGCATCGTTCCCACTTCGTCTGCGGTTCGCGATCGCGATCGGGGTCCTGAGCCTGATTGCCCACGAAGCCCGCGCCGGCAGGATGT
Source organism: uncultured Planctomycetales bacterium (assembly GCA_964391465.1). Classification (GTDB taxonomy): domain Bacteria; phylum Planctomycetota; class Phycisphaerae; order UBA1845; family CAYMME01; genus CAYMME01. The sequence goes on along the minus strand of CAYMME010000588.1, from coordinate 4,648 downwards.
ACTGGACGGATTCCGTCGCCGGAAAGATCCAGCGGGCCTTCACCGACGGGACGGACCTGGAGGATCTCGTCGTATCGTCGCTCGTGCAACCGCGCGAGATCGCGGTTGATCTGGTCAACGGGAAGATGTACTGGGCCGACACGGGACCCGGTAGCATCCGCCGTGCCAATCTCGACGGCACGGCGGTGGAAGAGATCGCGCCAAATGCGGGCTCTGCATCCGGCATCGCCGTCGACAGCGCTGCGGGCAAGGTCTACCGGAGTCATTTCCGAGGCGATCGGATCTACCGCAGCAACCTGGATGGCACGGGCGGCGAGACCCTGGTCGCGGATGAGGAGGACGCTCGGGACATAACGCTCGATGCGCCGGCTGGAAAAATGTACTGGATTGCCGAGGAACCCTACCCTGGCGATAAGCTCAGGATTCGGCGCTCCAACCTCGACGGTTCCGCCGTGGAGACGGTCCTGACTATGGATGAATCCGGCGCGGAGGCGCTGGCCTTGGATCTGTCCGAGGGGAGGATGTTCTGGTCGGCGGGCACGGGAGGTTCGTGGCTGATTCGACGAGCCAACCTGGACGGGACCGGCGCCGAGACCATCGTGGTTACCGGAGGGGTGGCCGCAACGACGATTGCCGTGGATAGTGTGGGGGACAAGATCTATTGGACCGAACGATACGGCCCAGGGATTCGACGCGCAAACTTCGACGGCACCGGAATCGAAGACCTCATCACGACCGGCGCGGTCGGCCCTTGGGGGCTCGCCCTCGATGTAGCCGGCGGAACGATGCTCTGGACCGACGACAGCATGGCAAAAATCCAGCGCGCCGCGCTCGACGGAACGGGCGTGGCCGACGTGATCGTCGGCGAGGCGCCGTCGCCCCGGTCGATCGCCCTCGATCGGGAGGGCGGAAAGATGTACTGGACCGAGTCCGCCACGGGCAGAATTCAGCGGGCGAACCTCACGGCTCGGGTCTCGAAGACCTGGTAACGACCGGGCTCGTATCGCCCAGGGGCATCGCGCTCGACCTCGGCGCGGGGAAGATGTACTGGACGCAGGGAGAAGTGGACACCTTCGGCAATCCCGTGAGTCCCAGCAAGATTCAACGGGCGAACCTCGACGGCACTGCCATCGAGGATCTCATCACTTCCGGCATCAGCGCTCCGACGCGCATTGCGCTGGATGTGTCGAATGGGAAGATGTACTGGCCAAGTGACCTCGTTGCGTTCGACACGGTGAAGCTCCAACGGGCCAACCTTGACGGCTCGGGGCTCGAGGATCTCTTTACGCTTCCGGAGAGCGAGGTCCATGCGTTCGCCGTCGACGAGGCTCACGGAAAGATGTACTGGCGTGAATATCTGACGATCCGGCGCTCCAACTTGGACGGGAGTGGCGTTGAGGACGTGGTCAGCGGTACGTACCTCAGCAGCGCGCGCGGGCTGGCGCTCGACCTTACGCCGGACCGACTGTACTGGACGGACGCCTCATGGGATCTGATCAGCACGGTGAATCGAGAGATTCAGGGCGGTGCTCTGTCGGAGGAACTGATCTCGCACTTCATGGGCTTGCGTCAGCCGGACGGGATCGCGCTCGACGTGCATCCTTGCCGAGTTACGCCGGTGGTGTTCGTGGACGCCGATGCCACGGGCAATCGCGACGGAACGAGTTGGCCGGATGCGTTCACGAGCCTGCACGAGGCCCTCTACACTGCGAGCGCGTCGTGCACGGGCGTCGAGGAGATCTGGGTTGCCGAGGGGACGTACCGGCCGAAGTGGCGCGCCGACCCGGAGGATCCGCGAAGCGCGACGTTCGTGCTGACGAGTGGCCTGCGGCTGTACGGTGGGTTCGCAGGCACCGAAGCGGAGCGCGAGCTGCGCAATCCCTCCCTCCATGCAACGATCCTGAGCGGCGACCTCGACGGCGATGACGGATCGGGCGGCAGCATCGACGAGAATGCGTATCACGTCGTGACGACCAGCGGTGCCGACGCGACCGCGGTCCTCGATGGCTTCGTGATCACCGCGGGCAACGCGCAGGAAGACGGCGGGGGCGTGTTCAACGAGGGCGGCAGCCCGACCATCGCGAACTGCGTGCTTTGCGGAAACACGGCTGCCGCCACCGGCGGTGGGATGTTCAACAGCGGCGGGAACCCGGCGCTGATCAACTGTGTCTTCAGCGGCAACGTTCAGCCTTCCGGTACGATCGGCACGACCGGCGGTGCCGGAATGTGCAACTTCGAGAGCGCGCCCACCGTCACCAACTGCAGCTTCGGCGGGAACACGGCGGGCAAGAATGGCGGCGGCATTCTGAACATCGACGCCGACCCGATCATCACCAACTGCATCTTCTGGGGCAACACCGACCGGGGCGGCAGCGACGAGTCCGCTCAGGTGCATACGGTCAGCGGGACGCCGGTCGTCACGTATTCGTGCATTCAAGACCTGAGCACGTTCGCCGGTAGCGGCAACATCGGTGACGACCCGCAGTTTGCGGATGCGGACCGGGCCGGACGATGTCGTCGGCACGCTCGACGACAACTTGCGGCCTTCGATCGGTTCGCCTTGCATCAACGCGGGCGACAATGCGGTCGTTCCCGCGGGCACGACCACGGATCTGGACGGCAACCCCCGGATTGTCGCCGGTGTCGTGGACATGGGGGCGTATGAGGCCCCTGAAGCGCAGCCGTCGGTGCCTGCGCTGTCGCCGGGGGCGTTGATCGCCGCATCGGGGCTGATCCTTGCGGCCGGCCTGTGCGTGATCCGGCGGTCTGTCGGGCGTCACACTTCGCGAACACGCCGGATTGCCGAGCCTGCGCGTTGACAAACCGCCGGCGTAGCGTTTCAATACGGGTACACCGCCTTGGTTGGACGCTCGGCAGTGCTGAAGCGGGCGGCTCGCGTGATTTCCTACGGGCTCGTAACATGGAAAGGTGTCACATGTGCGTTTCGCGCCGACTGTGTGTGATGGTATTGGCGTTGGGACTCGTCGGCTGCCAGTTTTGGATGGTGCCAGCCGAGGACACTGCGTTGGTCTGCATCGACCCGCTCATGCTGACGTCCGGGTCTGATTACCTCTGCGGGGACGAAATCATCGTCATCCTGCTGAGCGATCCGTCGGGCGAGAGGTTCTTTTTCGACGTACGCAAGATCGAAGGGCAGCTCGTCGACACCAATCGGTTTGTGCTCGTTAACACCACAGCGTCCGACGTCGTTGGCGACGTAGCGTATACGACCAACGACGAGTTTGAAGGCTTCAACGACATGCTGGTGCAAGCCGGGGATGACTTGTTGATTGACACGCCATGTGCTGAGGATTTCGTGTGGGGTGACGGAATCGATGGTGTGTGCGTATCGATCGTGCGCGAAGGCAACTGATAAGGCTGAGACAGTCGAGCGCCGTCCGGGTAACCACGGATTCTGAGTCAGGAAGCATCCGCTTTGCTGTTGAATCCGCTTTCTGGGAAGACAAGTCAGCAACACGTTCTGGTTTCTTCTAGCGGTGGAGCATGGCGCTGCCGTCCAGTTCCAACGATAAGACCGCACCATCGAAGGTGATGAATGCCACATACATGTTATATATGTTATTTAACCTCCCGTCAGACAGGAGGGAATAGACGTCCGTGGCGACACCCGTCAAGACGAACCGCTCCCCTTCGATGGGGAAGTCCATTGTGACATCGTAGTCGATGCTGACGCCGTTGTTGACGGAGCGGATTGCCGTAACAGCCTGGGTGAAACTGGCGCCGCCGACGGAAGCGGCTTCCGTGTACCCGACGAATATGCTCGTATTCTGCTTCGTTAATGGGAGCCCATCGGGACCAAAACTAGTAGTCGTGGTCGTCGTGTCCGTGTTCTCCTCCAGCAGCATCGTGTTGATGTGCGATCTGGCGCGCGTAGTCGAGGTTCCCTCGTAGACACCTTCGGGGATGACAGACCCGAGCTGCTGGGGAGTGGGGAATCCGGCGGGCGGCGGAGCACACACCTGCCCGCAGCACACGAACGCTGATATTATGGCGAGAATTGACCTAGCCATCACACAACCTCCTCTTCCTAGAACGGATGCTGATCAAGACACCTATCTAGTATGGCCGCTTCACGCCCAGAACGCAACTTGGGCGCCCCGGCGGCATCAGATCGCGCGGCAGCCGCCGGAGTCCGGCGACCGGAGCGGTAGCGCGCCAGCCGCGATGCCGGCTTGACGTCACGAGACCCTTGTGTTCTAATCAATGATATCGCCTTGAGGCGGTGCTCATGGTGCGCTGGGGCGGGCGTGCCGAGCGATTCCCTACGGACGAGAACTCACGGAAGGTCCGATATGCTCGCGGTAGATCGTCGGGTCCCGTTGCTGTTGGGGATCATAGGGATTGCCGGGTGCCAAGTCGTCTCCCTTCCAATCGGCGACTGGGAGTTGTTCGAGTGCGTCGAACCGTTCACTTGGGTCGAAGGCGTAGACTACTTCTGTGGTGAGGAGTTGATTGTTGTCGTCGTGGAAGACGTGTCCGGGGCCGGCCTCTTCTTTGATCCGTTCCCCAACCCCGTTGGGTCCGCAGAGGCCAATCGCTTCGTGCTGATCAATGAGACGAACTTCGCCATTGAACTCGTTGTGACTGCCTCAAGCGAGGGCGAGACGCAACTGCCCACAGACGATTT
>CAYMME010000587.1:0-5042 GCA_964391465.1 uncultured Planctomycetales bacterium | reverse complement strand
GAAGGCGGCATGGCTCGCGTGTACGAGGCCACGGAAGACGCATACGGGCATCACGTCGCGCTCAAAGTCCTCAAGCCGCACTATCGCTCCGACGAACAACTCGCCGCCCGCTTCGAGCACGAGGCCCGAAGCATGGCCCGCATCCGGCACGAGCATGTCGTGCGGATCCTGGATTTCCCGCAGTGCGGACCGGGCCGGGCCATCGTCATGCAGCTTCTGCCGGGCGGCAGCCTGCGTGACCGCTTGAACGCGTCTGAACCGGGCGGTCGACGTCTGGCCGTCGACGAGGCGATCACGTTGATCGCACAGGCCGCCAAGGGCGTCAACGCCGCACACGACATCGGCCTCGTGCACCGCGACCTCAAGCCGTCCAACCTGCTCTTCGACGCCAACGGCCGGATCAAGGTCGCCGATTTCGGCGCGATGATGATCCACGAAGGAACGACCTGGCTAACCGGCGTCGGGCAGCAGATCGGCACCCCGTCGTACATGAGCCCGGAGCAATGCCGCGGCGACTTGGTCACTCCGGCCAGCGATGTCTACTCGCTCGGAATCACGCTCTACGAACTGCTCACCGGGCGCCTGCCGTTCGAGGTCGAGGAAGCAAGCCCGTTCGCCATCATGCTCAAGCACATCTCGGAGCCGGCCCCGGACCCGCGCACGTGGAACGCGGCCATTCCGCCGGGACTGGCCGACCTCATCTCCAGGAGCCTGGCCAAGAATCCGAAGGACCGCTTCGAGACCGCCGGTGCGTTCGCCCAGGCGTTGCTGTCGGTATCGCTGACGCCACCGACGACGAGCCCTCGCGAGCGTGAGCAGGTGCAGGGCTGGGACGTTGATGTCGTGGCCGTCCGCAAGCAGCTTCAATCGCTGCCGCAGCGGGCGATCGTGTGCTGGGCCTGCCGGTGTGCCCGGCGGGTGCAGGGGCTGAATCGCGACCCGCGGGTCGAGCAGGCGCTGGCCATGGCCGAGTCGATGGCCGCCCGTGCGGATGACGTGCAGTCGCCGCGTTCCGTGTCGCGCGCCCTGTTGCGCACGCGTGCACTCCGTGCGGCCTCGCTGGCGGCGGCGTATTCGGATGCCGAGGAACGAGTCGCCGAGGCCGCAATCGAGGCTGCCCGCGCGGCCGCGGCCGCAGCCGCCAGCGCCACCGGGCGCTGCATCGACGACACGGCCGCAGACGCCGCGTTCGCCGCCCGCTGCGCAGTGCGGGCCCTGACCCTCGCCGGAATACCGGTGAAGTCGCTGTGGGATGCCGCCCGCACCGACTACCAGCAACTGGCTCGCGCCGAACTCGGAAGCGAAGGCACCGTCGGGCGACCCGTTCCTCCTGAACTGTTTCACGAATAGCGTCGTGTCGCAGGCGGATGACGCTTCTTCCGGACCCCGACCGCAAACCCACGGCTCACGACGAATCGGTCGCCGGTTTCCGTGGGCGCCGCCACGACACACGCATGTATCTTCCCCGCGGCACGATAGTGCAAGTGAGCACGCGGCAATCCGTGTGCCACCTCACAATAAAAACAGTACGACCAAAAAACACGGTGCAACGATTCTCGCGCCACTTACGAAACGCGCCATAGGGACCCGGCTATCGTAACTCACGACAATGCTTGAGCCAGCGCGTTCACCGAGAATCGGCGACGTAACGCAAGTGTTTCCCAAAGGCGCGCACCGTCTTTTTCGATCTTTCAACAACTGTTTGCCTCGCTGCGATTCGTGGTGTATGCCCTATGCAGAGCGCGATATCGGACGCACGGCGGTCCACCGGAAACGCCGGCATCGCCGCTCGCTGGAAGCGAGGCGGCAGCTTCATGTCCAGGTCGAGAATGCGCACGAAGGGGAACATCCGGGCGACGGAGCCCGTCGCGCCAACACCAGTTCGCCGGCGCGTTGTGTGGCTCGGCATCTGCGAAGCGTTGATCGTCCTCGCTGCAACCGGGCTGACCCGGCAAGTGGTGGGCAGCGGCACGACGCCGGAGGACGTCATGACCGTTACCGGTCCGGCAGCCACCGTTCCGGCGTCCCTCGCCGCGCTTCTGTCCGTGCCGCCGGCGGAGCTTGGTCGCGTTGACGTTGCAGTGCGGAATCTGCTGTGCGCTGAGGACTTTCCCGGCTCCGAGGGCATCGACGTAACGCGCTGCCTGGCGAAGCTTGACGAGTGGGCGCGGCGGGTCCGCTTCGAGACACAGCGGCACTTGTATCGACTGACCGACCCGCGGTACGCGGGCCACTACAAGCATTCGGAGGCCGTCTTCCGCATGGAGATGCTCGTGCAGGTGCTCCAGGAGGACTGCGGCGTGCGCTACAACCCGGACCGCATTCGGGAGGTCGACTTCACCGACTCGAAGGATCTGTTCATTCACGGCCTGTTCGACCCACGCCACGGCGGGACGTGCGTTTCGCTGCCGGTGCTCTACACGGCGGTGGCCCGCCGGCTCCGCTACCCCGTGAGACTCGTCCGGGCCAAGGCTCATATCCTCTGCCGGTGGGACGGCCCGCGCGAGCGTGTCAATGTCGAAGCGGCGGGCGAGGGGTTCGGCACGTACGACGACGCGCACTACAAGGTCTGGCCGCATCGGATCTCCGACGCCGAGGTCGCTCGCGGCGAATACCTCAAGTCGCTGTCGCCGGCCGAGGAGCTGGCGGTCTTCCTGGCCGCCCGAGGCCACTGCCTCGAAGACACCGGCCGCCTGGCCGAGGCGCGAGAGGCATACGTGCGCGCATCTCGGCTTGCCCCGCACGTGAAGGACTACCGCGGCTACCTCGCAACGCTCGGTTCCGGGAAACGATTCGTCCCGGCGCCCGTGCGGCCTGCAAGCGACCGTCGACGGGCCGACGCAGCCCGCCGCCCGAAGTCGAGCCCGCGCCACCGCCCGATCCGGGCGCAGCCGTGGCGCGATCGACCGTACGGGAGGCACGGACTCCAGTTCAACGCGCCGCCACCGCCAGTCCCCGGCGCGATGCCACACTCGCCAACAACGCCCCGGCCGTCCTATGGCGGTCCGAACCCAAACGCGAGCGTTCCGCGACCCCTGGCAAGGCACGCATATCCATGACACAATAACAGGAGGCCATGACATGAAGCCGCTCAGCCTGACCATCACGACGGTGCTCTTCTGCACGATCACCAGCACAACCGCCGACGCCATGTACAACCCTCGATTGGGGCGGTTCTTGCAGCGGGACCCTGTTGGCCTGTCCAACAGCCCAGCGGCAGCACCTCGGTTAATACCCACGAAGCAGTACGTCGACGGCCTGAACGTGTACAGCTATGCGGTCTCGAATCCTCTGCATGGCATGGATCCGAGCGGCCTTCAAGTCTACGGCGGTGCCGCCCACCCAACCGCTTGCTGTGGTGACCTGTATTGCCCGCCTCCCCCGGACTGCTTGAAGGAGTGCCCGAAGATATGCAGCGAGAACCAAGGGCGCTTCAAGGAGGACGACGCCGGCAAGGTGTTCTGCAAATCCGGCTGTGAGTGCGCTTGTGTGAACGAGAAGCACTATCCGCCCACGGACAACACGCCAGGAGGAAAGGCGGCGCGCATGTGCGCGTTCAAGCACGAGGAAGAACACGTCAAGGGCCCTGGGGTATGCGGGCTATTTGACGGCATAAAGGGTCCATGGCCCTGGAATGATTACCCCGATTTAGAGTGCAAGGCCGCGGCGGCGCAGGTCGAGTGTCTGAACGGCGCGAAGTCCAGTTGCGGCGGGGATACGACTTGCCTGGGGAGAATCGACTGGGAAATTGATAATGCTTGGGAGAATTGCAGGGAGGCCGGAGGGAATCCAAAGAACTACCAGCAGCCGACGGAATGACCGGACGTGAAGGCAGATGCCCGCTGAAATGGAAGCCTCTGGGAATGCGTTCGTGGTGAGCAGGAAGGCAGTAGTCGCCCGGGCGGCAGTTCTCTTGGTCGCGGCTTCAGTAGCGGTGCTCTTTCCTCGCCCCCCTCGCCCAACGTATGTCACAACTGCGATGGGCGAAGGAGAAGGAATCGTTGAACGCCGAACACGTTTCTACAGATTTGGAGTGCCCTTCGCTTCATTCGAATACCGGATGTACGACTGGTACGCGTACAAGGGCGCGGCGCGCGTCGACGCAACAAGAGAACAGATACGAAGCGCGTCGGTAGAGTTGCGCTCAACGTTAGCTAAACGACGCTATTGCGGTTTTGGGGTGACGCGCATGGACGTGGAGTTCCGAAGTATGGAACTGGAGCAGCTCGCACGAGATCCGACTGCCGCAATTCATTACATAGATTATCCCGCAGGTGCGGCAAGCGTTGTCGGATGCGTGGCACTGGTTCTAGGCGTTCATGGGTCACGGCGCTGGTACCGTTCGGCCATCTCATCATATCGCTGCCGCCGAGGTAGGTGTATCAAGTGCGGATATGACCTACGTGGATCGGCGCGATCGTTGCGGTGCCCCGAATGCGGCCAAGGGCTCAGTTGACCAGGGACAGGGTGCGGCGCCATCCGCAGCGAGGATGCCGCTTCTGGGTGCCGTCACGGTTCTGCCGGCTCTTGTCGTCCTGGAGATTCTGCTCGCGCTCCTCGAACCACTGTACCTGACCCGCCTGAAGAACGCATTCGACCGGCACGGCCGGAGGCTGCTAGTCCGCTGCGACACCGAGATCGCTACCACCTCCGTCCGGAACATCGCAGCCCCGCCAGGGGCGACAGTCAGTGGCCAGCGGCGTGAGCCGCCGGGATCGGCTCAATCCGTCAGCTTGAACATTCGCTTGGCCGTTCGCTCCTTGCCCTTGTGTTTGGCGACGATTGTTGCCGTCGGTGTGTCGTCGGGCATGAAGTGGGCGTGGGAGAAGTAGCCGCTGGGGCGGACGTTCTTGATGGGCTTGCCGTTGACGGTGACCTCGGCGCCGGGTGTTACCAGGCCGCGGATACCGAGGTGGCGAGGACCGGCGGGGATGACCGCGCCTTCGAGCGATGGGGTCTGCGCGTAGAGCAGCAACTCAGCTTCGGCACGCAGATGTCGAGCTTGCCCAGGTACTCGGGCTCGACCGCCTCGACGCATCGCC
>CAYMME010000586.1:0-5054 GCA_964391465.1 uncultured Planctomycetales bacterium | reverse complement strand
CCGACACGGGCTCGACTTCGAGCCCGGAGTAGAATAACAGATCCGCCCAGAAAATAACAGAAAGCCAGAACCGTCCCTGCGGTTCAGACACTGGGGGCGGCCGGCCGCCGGGGGCGCCAGCAGCCCGTGGCGGTCCGGCGGGCGTCCTGCGCGACTGGTGACCCTCGGGGGGCGGGCTGCGTGTCAGGGGCCGTCCGACGGTTGGGCAGGGTGAGCGCCTGGGCCGGCAGGGGACGCAAGGCGCCAGGGGGTAGGCGGGCTCGTCGTTGCTGCGAGGCGGAATCGACTGAGGGTGCGCCCTGCTTGGGACGATCGTGCGGTGTGGGGCAGCCATATGGTGCTGGCTCCCCGAAGCGCCTGGCACCTCGGACCGCTCCTCGGATCGCTGCGGGTCGTGGGTCCGCACAGCGGGGCATGGAGGCAGACCCTGGTGGAGCGCCAGGGAGGCGGCGAGGGCACGGTCGAGAGCAGGGCCGTCGGTGGGTCTGCGCTCGGTGGGCGTGCGGTGGGAGCGAGACGGCGGACCGGGTTCGCTGAGCCGCGTCCGGTCGTGGGGTCAGTTTGGCGGAGGCAGATCGCGTTGCCGGAAGAGATCGAGGACCCCGACTGTCCGCCTGGGGGAAACGCGCAAGGGGGCAAGAGTGCAGGTATGCCTGTGAGCGACAATCCCAGGGTGAAGCGCGACGAGCAGGGTCGGGGTCGGTCCGGCCCGGGTCTGGTCTGCCACTACCTGCGGTTGTCACCCCCTTCCGCCGAGCAGGCGCCGACGCTCGATGTGCCACGGGTGTGAGACGTCGTACGGTGGTCACAGACCTTGGGGCCGTGCCGCACTCACCTGTCGAGGGGACGTAGTCGGCCGAGCCCAGCAGGATCCCACGTCAAACGCGATAGGCGGACGGTAGGCTTTCGGAGCAGTTCCGCGGGCCAGAACGTCTGGCGGCGGATCGTCATGCGCGGGGCCCGCGGTCCCGCGCCTGCGGGGCAGCCGGCCGGCACGTCGTCCGTGGCATGGGCGGAGTGTGGGTGGGCCGGCCGCCCGCCGCTGCGGCACGGTTCGAATCGGGTCAAGCCGCCGGGAGACCGGGCGGGGTTGGTTGACCGGACGGGGATGACGGCCCGTCGGCCCAGGCGCGACGGGCCATGCCGGAACCTGCTCGACGAATGAGTCGCCGGGAGTCGGAGGCCACGGCGGCGACCACAGCCACAGGCCACGAGGCCGTCAGTGACGGTGATTCGGGTCGCCGTTGGCGGTGGGTCTGTGGCGCGGCCGCCCGGGGCGTCGAGGGCTGGCACGCTCCGGTCCTCGTTTCCGGCGGCCCTTTACGGCCGCGGGTCTGGTCGGGACGACAGGCCGGTCACGACAACTGCAAGGCGGCTGTCGGACCGCACTGGACCGGACCGACCGCCAATGGCGGGCTTGTGGGACCGCTGTTGGCTGTCCGGCAGCCGAGCCCTCCATGGCTCGGCTGCGGGCTACGGGCCACGCGGCCGTCGCCCATCGGACATGATGGCCCTCTCGCGACGCAGCCTTCGGGCGCGTTTGGCCACCTTGGCTCGTGGTTCGTCGTCGAGGGTCGCTATGATCTCGGTGTATTCGAGCCCGTCGAAGAACGCGACCTTGCCCTGGCAGTACACGACTATCCACGACGCGGATGGAAGAAGCTGTTTTCGGGCGTAGGCAATTGGCTTACGGCTGAGCTCTTTGCGCTTCTGCCGCATCAGGTAGAGTTGGAGCAGAGTGTACGTCAGAAGCACCGTCATGATTTGGTGCAGGACAAGCGACAGTTTTCGGGACGTGAACGCGGTCAGATCCGTGAAGCACTTCAGTTGGCGATAGCGCTCTTCGATCTGGGTTCGGATGCGGTACTCGGCTCGCACGGCCCCAGGGTCGTCGACCGTCTTCGTATCGAGCAGAATCCACTCGTGGCGATGTCCGTCGGCGAATGTGTCGCGGCAGTAGACCGCCGAAAGCGGCACCGGGCAGCTCGACCACGAGCGGAATTGTGCCAGCGCTCCCACCTCCTGCGCGACAAGTTGCTCGTCGGGCGGCAGGGGAGGCTGCTCAGCGCGCTTCTTGTCGAGGGTACGCTGGCGGCTCGCTTCCCGCTTGGCAACGGCCTCGGGTTTGGGCGCCGGCGGTTCATCTTGCTCCGAAGGGGGATCAGGAGGTCGATACTCACGAAACTTCACCTGGCCCACCAGCCCCATGGCGTCGGCGTAGATGTCCATGTTCCGGCGCACGGGGATCAGGACGTCTATGCCGTGGTCCAACTTGAGGTGGCCGATCCGCTCGCCGTCGAGAAACCCACGGTCGAGGATGAGTCGCTTGATCACGCCGGGTCCGACGGCGTCAACGAACGTGTCCACAAGATCATAGAGCGGCGGAAGCTCGCTCTGCTTTCCGGACAGCAGGCGAAAGCCCACCATCAGAAAACAGTCCAGCTCCGGGCGAACGTGCAGAAGGTTGACCACCTTGTAGCAACGGCGCCACCGGTATCCTCGTGCGGCAACCTCCGCCTGTGTCAACCCCTTGGGGTCGACCGGGTGGTTGTGCTTGTCGAACAGCAGCTTCGCCGACCCCTCGTATTTCGGGTTGTCTGGGACGAACAGGTACGACCCGTCTCCGATGAACAGCCCGCGTTTGTCGTAGGCGTGCCGTTTTTTGAGTATCCGGGCGACGTCCGTGTTGTACCAGTGCTCGGCACGCCCGGTCTCCGTGTCGCGGTAGAACTTGCGCAAAAAGTCCTGGTTGCATGGGGTCTCGCGCTGGTAGTGGTTTTTCCGGTTGAACCCGTCGCAGGCCAGCTTGATGTCGTCGGTCTTGGGGTCTGGCACCTTGCTGCCAAGCTCGGGCCCGAAGGCGTTCATCAGTCCGCCGGTGCGGATGACGTAGTTGTACTGGTGAAACGCCTCGACGCCGTGCAGGCGCATCGACAGGCTGCTGGCCAGACAGACCCAGACCGGCACCTCCGTCTTCTTGCGCGGTGTCGGGTACGTCTCGGCGAGTTTCTTGAGGATTCCACGAGCCCCGACGTACCGGAGAAAGTCCGTCTCGAAGACTTCATCGCACGTGTCGACGTAGTCGAATTCGCCCTCCCGAAGCTTGCCGAGAACGAACCCTCGGTCTCGTTCGTAGACCGTGACGTCCATCACTGCGTTCCTGCCGACATACCTCGCCGGGCTGGCGCCTTTGGGCCCTTCGAGCCCCTCCCGGCCCCAGCCGCCGAGCAACAGTCTTCGGCCCCCGACAGAAGCTGACGAAACCGTCTCGTCAACGGATAGCCCAACACCTCCTTGATCGGCCGGTTGGCCCGATGGGTCTGGTCGTCCTTGCCTCGCCCGGTGGTCCGGCCAAGGCAGACCCAGTTGGCCGCCCGGTAGCAGGTCCCCCGAAACCGCGCCGGGTCAACGAAGGTCTCGACAAAGTAGACCGGATGTCCATATAGCCGCTCCCACTCGCTCGACAGGCTGCGGGCCATCCGGCCCAGCAGGTGTGAAGCCAGGTGCGGGACCTGCACCCACGGCAGAATCAGAAACCGGCTGTTGTAGACCACGAAGCGGATGTTTCTCTTACGCGCCCGGGCCGACCAGCCAATGTAGCGGTCCCGCGGGCCCAGGTGCCGCGGCGCCGACGACAGGGCCAGACACGCCACCGGCCGCCCCTGCGCCCGGACCACGTACTTGAGATGCTCGCCCACCGGCTGGACGTAGCCCAGGTAGTGGTGAGCTTCGACGAGGCCGTTGAACAGTGGCTCGTCGTCCGTGCGGCGGACCTGGCGCATGTCGAGCGGACCCAGACCCGGCAGGTCCGTGTGGATCGGCATCGTGTCCACTTGAACCGGCGCCGGCCTGGCCCGCCGGGCCAGCGGATTGCACGACCTCTGACGCACCGGTGGCAACTCGATGTGCCCGGCCCGGTGGAGCGCTAGCATCATCGAGCGGCACACGAAATCGCGCAGCGCGCCGTTGGGCTGCCTCCATCCCCACTGCTGGCACAGTATCTTCGACAACGCTCGCCGGCTCGCCGACGGATGACGGGCGATCAGAGCCCGGATGAACTCGATGTCGGCGGGGGTCAGGACGCGGTCGCGAAAGGTGAATGCGGCTTCCATATCTACTTGCGTACCAGAGGCGGAACCGGAACGCAAGCTCCCAGCGCCACTTTTTTCGTGCCCCCGCCACTTCAGACCGCGGCCACCATACCACGCCTCACCGGCCACGCGGCTCACGACCCGGGCAAGCCCGACCAAAGCCAGCGCCAACACCGAGCTACGATCCCGGCAGGGCTACCACAGCCGGTACGCCCCACTGCCACGGGCCGCCAATCGGCTCCAGCCACAGTAGCTTGCCATCGTCATTGACGGGGGGCCGGGGCCACGGCCGCCCCTGCCATCAAGGGCCCGCACGCTCCTCTCGTGGCCTCCGGCGACGCTTGACGGCACCGGACCCGGCCGGGACCAAAACGTGCTCGCACCGCAACCTGACGATCTCGTCCATCACGGCCAGCATCTCGCGGTGCACCGCCCCGAGGCGGGCCCGGTTGCGCCGGAGCCTCCGGTACCTGTCCACCTTGGAGCGGACCTCGACCAGATTTTCCTTCGAAATCACGGTCAGCCTCGTCCTGCCCTGCTCCTTGACGCTCAGCACCATCCGGGCGTGCAATTCGCCCGAAGCGCACCTACACCCGGCCTTACCGCAACTGCGCTTCAGCTCGTACAGCGAGCCCCGTACGACCGGCGACTCCGACATGAACGGGTGGGCCAGCTGCTCCACCTCGCGGGTCAGCCGTCGAAGCGACTGTCGCAGCCGGCTCAATTCCTGGCGCTGCTTGCTCGTCTGTATGCCCATCGCTCAACTAGCATACAGAATGGCCCGCCGACGGCGACAAAAACCGCACCCTTGCTTCCGCCCGTCACGCTCACCCGCACAACTGCGGTGGCCAGGGGCTACTGTCTGAACCACAGGTCCCCCTGGTCGAGCGCATGGACTCAACGATCGGCCTGTCTGAGCGTTGCGAGATCGATATCGTAGCGCTTCAGCCAGCGGTAGACCTG
>CAYMME010000585.1:0-5061 GCA_964391465.1 uncultured Planctomycetales bacterium | reverse complement strand
CCGCGCCCTCTTGTTCCCCGTCACACCCATCAATCCATCTCTGCAACAAACCGTTTGAACGTGGCGGCGCGAACGACGCGAATCGTGACCGGCTCAAGCGGAGGCAACTTGAGCAGCACGTAGCCGCACGGCGGATCGGCGCGGAATCGACCATACGCACCGGTGCCGAGACGCTGCGCTATGTGGTGGCGGACTGTGTCCTCAAGCTCCTTCCCTTCAAGGCGAGCCTTCGCATCCACCGCGCCGGCGAGCGCACACAGAGCGGCGTCAAGCTCATCGTCGTTGAGCACTTCTTTGGCATCCGCAGTCCACTCGAGGCGATTCAACAGCGCGGCCAGGGGTTGGTGGCCCGGTCGATGCTGCTTCCATTCGAACCCGTCGTAGACCGCCGTCTTTCGCTTGTAGCCCGTAGCCGGCAGGTGGAGCAACCGCAACGATGCCGCGGGATATGTCTCAAACAACGTTCGCCCAAGTGCAGCTTGGACACGTCCGTCATTGCCGTCGAGGAACTGCTGGAATCGCGCCACCGGGGCCCCGATCCGGTCGGCCAGCGCCGCGAGCGCACCGAACGCGTAGTCCACTGGCCGCCGAGTCAGCTCCCAGCCAAACTCAGGCTTGGCGACCCGAGGCAGTCCCTGAAGATCGATCGGAGTGTCCACGAGCAGCGTGCCAGCTTCAATACACGCTTCAATGAGTCGTCGTTCGTCGTGTGCGACCCGGCTCAGCGGCTCCCGACCCGTGAGTTTCACGTTGAACGGGTTGTCGCGGTATACGGTGATGCGAATCTCGACGCCCGGCTCGCGATCCGCGCGGGCAAACCCGGACGTCCCACTCGTGTATCCCGCAAGGTCAAGCCCGAAGGCAGGCTTCATCCTGCCACCTCCCGCAGCACCGCAAGGATGTGCCGCCTGGCCATGTCGCCAGCGCGCATGTCGTCACGGCGTGACGCTGATCCGCAGCGGCTTGCCCTTGGCAGTGGTGACGGCGAGGCCTGCGATCAGCGCCTTGCCGCTGAGCTTCTTCGCCTTCTGGTCTCCGACGACGACCTGGTAGGTCTTGTCGGCATCGACGGTGAACCATTCCGGGAACTGGTTGAGGCGCGGATAGTCTTCTGGCATGTGCAGGTAGTCGCGGTGCCTTGGCCGGTCGAAGAGCAGCTTGCCGGTCCACGGCCAGTCGGATTTGACCACGACGCACAGCTTCCCACCGTCGCCCTGCTCGGCACCGACGGTCACGTCGCCCCGCCACGGCCGTAGCGTGATGCCCTTGGTCTTCCACAGTGCATACATGATGGCGGTGCGGGCGTAGTTGCCGTCGCCGTGCCAGCCCTCGATGATGCCGTCGGGCTTCTGCTTGGCGAGCATGACCTTGGCGGTTGCATCGACCCACTCGAACCCGACGTCGACCGGCAGCCGGTTGAGCAGGTTGATGCCCCCCTCGACCGAGTCGGCGTAGCCGTCCGCGCTGCCCCCTTCCCACTTGTAGTCGGCCACACTGGGCAGGTTCCGCAGCGCGTGCAGAATGGCCTCGCGGTACGGCGCGTGGTCGTCGAGGTCGGCCACGGTCAGAAACGCGTTGTAGTTGTAGCCCCAGTTGTCGGTGAGCGAATCGCGCAACACCTTACCTGACTTGGGATCGACCGCGTCGTAAAAGAACCCCTCCGGGTTGCGGCCGATCTCGAGCACCCGATCCAGCATCCTGTGCATCGGTGCCCGGTACCGCTCGCGACGGGCCGTGTCGGTGTGGGCGGCCAGGAAGTAGGCTTCACCCAGACCGCCGATGATCTCACAGCCGTGGTCGTCGAGGCCGAGCCGTTTCTCCTCGGTCGGCAGCCGATGGAGCAGGTAGTAGTCGGCGATCCGAAACACCATCTCCCGGTAGGGCTCCGTGCGGTTCATCCAGTAGAATCGGGCGAGGCTCTGCATCATCTCGCCGTTGATCTCGTGGCTGTTCGACGGGAGCGTGCCCGCGGGCGACTCGAACTTGGACTCGGCGAGAATGCCGCCGAGCAGCGAGAACATGCGGTCGGCCCAGGGGCTCGGCCCGAGCCACTCGGTCAGCGGTGTGAGCCCGTCCTTGACGTACTCCGAAGCCCCGAAGATGATCTTGCCGTGATTGATCTCTTCCGTTCGGAAGGCCTGGGTGGCGAAGAGGAAATCGTCGGGAAGCGGACCGAGCCGGCAGGTGAGCCGGATCTCGGTACGAAGGATGTCCCGGAGCCGCCCTTCGAACAACGCTCGGTCCGTCATGGACGCGGTCAGGACCATGAAGGGGTAGTTGTCCGCGGCGGCGTCCTGAGCGTTCCAGAAGGCGTCGCGGCCCAGGTTCCGCCGGATCAGCCCGGATTTCGGATCGGCGTGCCGGAGCCATGCGTCGACATAGCGGTCGCAGTGGAGCCACGCGTCACGGGCCTGCAGACCGTTCGCCTGGGCCCGCGGGTAGGGGCCGTCCTCGCCGGCACTGACATAGGAAGGGATTAAGACCAGCAAAGCGAAAAGGTAGCCAATGCGCACGGTAGGTCTCCTCCGGGTCGCGCTCGAGCCGTGCAGGTTATGCCCCGACCCGAACTTCGGCAACCCTGGCGAGGACCCGATAACGCCCGGTCCGACAAGAGGCCCGAGTGCAGACTGCCATCGCGAGCGATTCAATACTATAATCGACAGTTGCCGGAAGGATCGGAGGGCGCGAATCGGACCCCGTGGAGCTACAGCGTGGCAGACGAAACAGCCGAGTTCCGTGAGTTGTTGGGTCGGGCCCGGGGCGGCGACCAGCCGGCGGCCGAGGCCCTGATCCGTCGTTACGAGTCGGAGATCCGCCGCGAGGTCCATCTGCGCATGACGGACCCGCGACTCCGGCGGCTGCTCGATTCGATGGACATCTGCCAATCAGTGATGGCCAGCTTCTTCATCCGGCTCTGGGCCGGGCAGTACCAGATCGAACATCCGACACAGTTGCTGCGGCTGCTGCTGTCGATGACCAAGCACAAGCTCGTCGACCAGGCCCGATACTGGACGGCGGCGCGTCGCGACCTGCACCGAGAGATCTCACGCGATGCGGCCGAGGGCAACCTGCTCACGCCCGCCGCGTGCCCGTCGGACACCGTCGAGGCCGCCGATCTGATCGAGAAGGTAAACAGCCACCTGTCGCGCGACGAGCAGAACCTGGTCAAGCTGCGGCAGGACGGCCACGACTGGAAAGAGGTCGGCCGCCAGTGCGAGTTGACGCCCGACGCCGCCCGCATGCGTTACAACCGGGCGCTCGACCGCGTGATGCGCGACCTGGGACTGGAGGAAGAATGAGCGCCGGTGAGCACGCTTCGCGCCCCTCTGGCGTTGATGAGGACCTCGTTGACGCCTTCGTCCAGCTCTGGGACAGCGGCAAGCAGCCCGACCTGGGGAACTTCCTTGACACGGCGGATGCTGTCTCGAGCGCCACGCTGCTCGAGCTGGCCCGCGTGGATCTGGACGCACGGTGGCAGGCAAACCGACGCGTGCCGGCTGAGTACTACTTGCGGCAATTCGCAGCGCTACAGACCGACTCCGAGCGAGCGCTGGATCTGATCTTCAGCGAGATCCTGTTGCGTGAGAAGCTCGGCGAGACCCTGGGGGCCGTGGAGTACTGCAACCGCTTCCCCGAGTTCACCGACGCTCTACACCGACAGTTCGCGGTCCACGATGCCATCGGGGCAGACGCCCCCCCGATTCAGGTCGGCTCGCCGGCCCCCGAGTTCTCCCTGCCGAGCACCAAACGTCTCGAAACACTCGGCGAGCCGGTCACCCTCGCCGAGTACCGCGGGAAGTGGCTCGTGCTGTTCTTCTACCCACGCGACTTCTCGATGGTCTGTCCGACGGAGGTCATGGCCTTCAGCCGGCGCATCGGGGAGTTCCGGCGAATGAACGCGGACATCCTGGGCGTGAGCACCGACCCCATCGAGTCGCACGCCGAATGGATCACGCGACCGGTCGAGCAGAGCGGACTGGGCGGACTCACGTTTCCGCTGGCCAGCGACGTGGACGGCGAGGTCAGTGCCCGCTACGGCGTCCTGCTGCGGGAGCAGGTCGTGGCCCTGCGGGGCCTGTTCATCATCGATCCCGGCGGCGTCCTGCAGTACCAGGTGGTCCACAATCTGGCCGTCGGCCGCCGATGCAACATCGTGCTGGAGCTTCTCCACGCCCTGCAAACCGGCGGGGCATGCGGCGAGGATTGGGAAGTCGGTGATGAGACGCTCGATCCGGGCCAAGTGATCAAGCCCGGCACGATCGTCGGGG
Source organism: uncultured Planctomycetales bacterium (assembly GCA_964391465.1). Lineage (GTDB taxonomy): Bacteria > Planctomycetota > Phycisphaerae > UBA1845 > CAYMME01 > CAYMME01. The sequence goes on along the minus strand of CAYMME010000585.1, from coordinate 793 downwards.
CCTATCAGGTACGGGAACTACTCGGCGAAGGCAGCTCGTCGGTGGTGTACCGAGCCGTCGACACGAAGCTGCGTCGGCCCGTAGCACTGAAGGTGCTGCGGCATCAGGATCCGACCTGGACGCAGCGGCTTCTGGCCGAGGCCCGGGCGACAGCGGCGCTGCATCATCCTAGTCTATGTGTCGTCTACGAGGTCGACGACCGCCAGGGGATGCCCTACATCGCGATGCAGTACGTCGAGGGGAAGACGCTCCAGGAGATCGTGACCGAAGGCGCACTGGCCCCGGAGGATGCGGTGGCCATCGCCTCGCAGATCGCCGACGGCCTGGCGGTTGCGCACGCCGCCCACCTGGTGCACGGTGATCTCAAGCCGCACAACCTGATCGTCTCGGACAACCAGCGCGTCACGCTCGTCGACTTCGGGCTGGCCAAGCACTTCGCCGTCGATCCGCACGGCCCGACGCTCACCGAGGCGATGGCCGCCGTCGTCACCGGCACGCCCGCTTACATGTCGCCCGAGCAGGTGCGCGGTGATCCGCTGGATCCGCGCAGCGACATCTTCTCGCTCGGCATCCTCCTGTACCAGATGTTGACGAGGACCCTGCCGTTCGCCGGGCGTACGGCGTTCGAGGTTACGTCGTCCATTCTCAGTGAGGGAGTCGTCGTGCCGGGGTCAGTCCCGCGGGGCCTGGCCCGCGTGCTCAAGCGGGCGCTCAGCAAGCATCCCGAAGAACGCCAACTGTGCATGCCCGTCCTCAAGGAAGAGCTCGCCGCCTGCCTCAAGGAGTAACAGTG
>CAYMME010000584.1:0-5102 GCA_964391465.1 uncultured Planctomycetales bacterium | reverse complement strand
GGGTTCGGGACCGACGGGCAGTTGTCGCACACGTTGCCGACATCGTCGCCGTCGGCGTCCGCCTGGTCCTCGTTGTCGTCGGCTGGACAGTTGTCACAGGCATCACCGAGTGAGTCGGTGTCACCGTTCTCCTGAAGCGGGTTGTAGTCGCCCGGGCAGTTGTCGGAGGTGTCCGGCACGCCGTCCCCGTCCGAATCCTCGGAGACGATCCGCAGGTCCGTCTCCTGCCAACCGTTGACGGGCACGGTAAACCAGGGCCCGGCGGACTGGAACGGCGTGGTGACCGGATGGTACAGCAGCCGCGCCCGCCAGTGGTACGGCGTGTTCATGGCCAACCCGCTGACCAACTCGCCGAGTTCCACACCGGTCAGGCCGGTATCGCTCCACGAGGCGCTAACCTGCGTGCCCGAGCCGTTGAACAGTGTCCCGAGCGGCTTGACCTCGACTTCCATCGCCACGTCACCTCGGCCGAACGGTGTCCGCGCCAGCATCGCCACCCGGAAATCCGTCGTCGTCGAGAAGCACAGGTGGGCAATCGGTCCGCTGTCGTCGCCGCGGCGCTGGCGTGGATGGATACTGAAGCCGCCCCCGTCGTTACCGTGGTAGACAAACGCAGCGCCCTCGTCGGTTTCGCCATTGTCGTATCCGTACGCGCCAATGATGACGTCGCCGTACCCGTCGCCGTTCACGTCGCCCGCCGCGGAAACCGAGGACCCGAAGCGTGCGTCATCCTGGTTGCCTTCGGCCATCCAATCGGCCGTGCTGTTCAGCCCTACCGCCGAGCCGTGGTAAACGTACGCGCCGCCCTCGTCGGTCTCAAGATGGTCGTAGCGAGAGGATCCCACGATCACGTCGCTGTAGCCGTCGCCGTTCACGTCGCCCGCCGTCGACACCGAGCCGCCGAACCCGGCGCTGGCCTGATCACCATCGGCCGTCCAGGCGGCTGCCCCGGCCAGCCCTGAACCCGAGCCGTGGTACACGTACGCCCGGCCGTCGCGATACGCGCCACCGGTGTAGTCGTGGGCCCCGACGATCACGTCGGAGTAGCCGTCGCCGTTCACGTCGCCCGCCCCGGAAACCGAGCCGCCGAACTTGGCGTTCGCCTGGTTGCTCTCGGCCGTCCACGCCACCGTCGCGGCCAGCCCCGAAGCGGAGCCGTGGTATACGAACGCGCCGCCCTCGTCGTTGTGGCCGTTGTCGTAGCGCGAGGCCCCGATGATCACGTCAGAGTAGCCGTCGCCGTTGACGTCACCCGCGCTGGACACGGAACCACCGAAGTCGGCGCTGACCTGATCGCCCTCCGCCGACCAGGACGCGGTCGTGGCGAGCCCTGAAGCCGACCCGTGGTACGCATACGCGCGCCCTTCGTCGTTCTCGCCGTCGTCATAGCGAAACGCCCCCACGATAACGTCGCCGTAGCCGTCGCCGTTCACGTCGCCCGTGTCCGAAACGGAGATGCCCAGGTAGGCGTCGGCCTGATCGCTCTCGGCCGTCCACGCCGCCGTCGTTTCGAGCCCCGTGTCGGTGCCGTGATAGACGTAGGTCCTGCCCTCTCTGCTCTGGCCGTTGTCGTAGAGATACGCCGCGACGATCACGTCTCCGTACCCGTCGCCGTTCACGTCGCCCGCCCGCGCGACCGAGCCGCCGAAGTACGCGCCGTCCTGGTTGCCCTCGCCCGTCCACGTCGCCGTCGCGGCCAGCCCGGAACCCGAGCCATGATAGACAAACGCCCGGCCCTCTCCATCTTCGCCGCTGTCGTAGCCGGGTGCCCCGACGATCACGTCGCTGTAGCCGTCGCCGTTGACGTCGCCGGCCGTGGAGGTCGAGTCGCCGAAGGCGGCGTAAACCTGGTTGCTCTCGGCCGTCCAAACCGCCGCGGTATCAAGACCCGAGGGCGAGCCGTGGTACACAAAGACCCGGCCTTGGTCGTTCTCACTGTTGTCGTATGAGAGGGCACCGACGATGACATCGGCGTAGCCGTCGCCGTTCACATCACCCGCCGTCGAGACGGAACAACCGAAGCGGGCGTGAGCTTGATCACTTTCGGCGGTCCAGGCGGGCGTCGTTTGGAGCCCCGTGTCGGTGCCGTGATAGACGTACGACCGGCCTTCGTTCGCCTCGCCGTTGTCGTAGTACCGTGCCCCGACGATGACGTCGGCGTAGCCATCGCCGTTAACGTCCCCCGCCGTCGAGACGGAGTAGCCGAATTCCGCGTGAGCCTGATCACCTTCGGCCGTCCAGGCTGGCGTGGCGCCGAGACCCGACGCCGAACCGTGGTAGACGAACGCGCGGCCGTAGAAATAGGCTCCGATGATGACGTCGGCGTATCCGTCGCCGTTCACGTCGCCCGCCGTACAGACGGGGTAGCCGAAGAGGGCGTCAGCTTGATCGCCCTCGGCCGTCCAGGCCGGTGCTGTGCCGAGCCCGGTCGCCGAACCGTGGTAGACGAACGCCCGCCCCTCATTATTCTCGCCGTTGTCGTAGAGGTCCGCGCCGACGATGACATCGGCGTATCCGTCGCCGTTCACGTCGCCCGCCCCGGAAACCCACATGCCGAACCCAGCGTAAACCTGGTTGCTCTCGGCCGTCCAGGCTGGCGCGGTATCGAGACCGGATGCTGAGCCGTGGTAGACGTACGCCCGGCCCTCGCCGATCTCGCCGTTGTCGTAGGAGGCGGCCCCGACGATGACGTCGGCGTATCCGTCGGCATTCACATCGCCGGCCGTCGAAACGCTAAAGCCGAAGAGGGCATCAGCCTGATTGCTCTCCGCCGTCCATGCAGGCATCGAGCCGAGACCCGAGGCCGAGCCGTGGTAGACGAACGCCCGGCCCTCGTCGGCCTCGCCGTTGTCGTAGCTGTTTGCTCCGACGATCACGTCGCTGTAACCGTCGCCGTTCACGTCGCCGGCCGTCGAGACGGAGTAGCCGAATTCCGCGTGAGCCTGATCACTCTCCGCTGTCCAGGCCGGGCTGGTGGCCAGGGGATCGATTGTGATCGGATAGACCGCGTCAGCATCGTCCACCAGGATCGACAGCCGCCCATCCGCAAATTCGAACCGCGACGGCAGTTCGCGCGATCTGGCGTCCACCGCCTGGAGTTGACCGAACTCGATGACGCCCACGCCACCTGGCGTGGTGAATTCAACGCCTTGCCGATCTTCGCGCAACGTGCTCGTCAGGTCGCCTTCGACTTGAAGATCGATGCGTAGAGGCGAGGTGGTATTGCCGGCCGGACGGTCGATGATCGTGAAGCCCTGCTCGAGCCCACGCTCGTCGTTGACGTACCACTCGACCAAGTTGCCGCGCCGGTACTCGATCCGGGTTCCGTTCGCGACCAACTCCGCCGGTGCGGCCGCACGCACGTGTCCTTCGTGTCCGTAGCCGGTCAGCGTGAGCCCCCACTGCCATGTGTCCTCGCCGATCCGCGGGATGACGCGGAAGCCCTCGGACGTGAAGTAGGTCCGCAGGTTGTGGGCCCGGTTCGGCGCCTGGTACGCCGCCGGCACGTCGGCCGGGTAGGTCTCCTCCTGCCAGGTGACGTGATACTCGGACGCCCGGATCTGGCGCTGCACCGTGCCCCACCAATCCTCGGAGGCTCCGGCCGGCAGCGCGACCGGTTCCTCTGCCTCGTCCGCCCGCTGTCTGCTCACGCGCGGACCAGGCTCGGCCGCCATCGCGGCAGTCGCCCTCGCCGGGGGATTCATTGCCTCCTGGCCTGGCGACGCACTCGACACCTCCCGTTGATCGCGTGCAACCTGGCACGCCAACGACCCGGACACGATCAGAACGCCGACACAACGCAGCGAACTCAACCTGCACATCGCTCGCCTCCTGAGTCTTCTGCTCGGTTCGGTTGACAGGGGGGACGCCGCAGCCCCAACCGCCTCCCCGCAAAGGGGAACAGGTTCGGCCAACGAGATCTGACGAGGCTTCCCCGCGGAGTACAGCGCGGACGCGGGCGGGCGCGACACGCAGCATCGATCGCGAGGCCGCGAGTGCAGCAACCGACCGAAACCGGCGCGACCGCGAAGCCATTGTGTACATCCTCTCCGTGCGGATGTGAGCCACGTCCAATTGCTTTGACGTGATAGGCGCTCCCTTCCCGACGGGTCGCACCAGGCTGGCCCGATCGGGCCGTCAGACCGTACTCTTCTTGTACCAGACCCGAGCGGGACTTGCCAGCAGATCCCGACATGTGAGGTAACACGTCCCCCAATCGCTGATTCGGCGCACACCCGAACGCCCCGGTTCACCCGGCGCGCGAGACCGTCCCACTCTGTCCTTCGTCGTGCCGTGCCGGGATTCGTTGACCGTGGGAGACGCATGCGCGGACCGCGATCGAGGGCACCGCCGCTACGGACCCCCCGGTACGCTTCGCTGATCCGTAGCCGCCGGAGTGGTGCAAAAAGTTGTGCACGAACGACTCCCAAGACAGTCCAGATCCAGTCCGAGGATAGAGCGCACTCAGTCGGTAAGCCCTATAACCGCAGCACGTTAGTCTTTGCGCCGCCTGCGCTTACGTTTGGGCGTTTTCAGCTGCACCTTCTTGACATATGTCCTATCCGGCTTGACACCCTGCTTTTCGCTGTGGGTGGACGCAGGAGGCTGGATGATGTCGATGCGAAATGCCAAACAGGAGGAACTGCGGCGGCTCGAGAGCAAGACGCTCGACGCCCAGTTCAAGACAGCGATTCAGGAGGGACTCAACTGTTCGCCCTTCGAGTCCGAGGCGGTACTCGGCGTCGTACGCGAAGTTTATTCTCCGTTCATGGAGGCATCCGTACAAGCGGTACCGCCTGGAAGAATCTCACTCGTGGCCATATGCGCGGACGAGCCGGCGGGCAAGCCCGTCAGTGATTGCCAGAAGTGCTCCGTTTGTCTGACCGTTCACCGAGGGCCCGAAGATGACCGGCTGATGCAAAGCGGTGGCCTGGCGGCCTTTCGGCAAGCACGGATCGTGGACTTGTGCCAGGAGGCCATGAGTCAGGGGGCGTTGCTGACGCGAGAGGATCTTGCTTATCGCATCTTCTTCGTCAGCACGCGAACGATCTCCCGAGATCTGGAGACCTTGCGTCGCACGCAACCCGACGTGCCGATTCCGT
>CAYMME010000583.1:0-5103 GCA_964391465.1 uncultured Planctomycetales bacterium | reverse complement strand
ATACACTCGAGGCGAGCCATGACACGTGCATTGGCGGTCCTGTCGGTGTACTGCGCCGTCGTCCTTGCTCACGCCCAGCAAGGGAATCCCCCGCTGCCCGTCGAGATCAACCTCGACCCTAACCGGCCTCGGCCGCTCTTCTTCATGACCGCGCATGAGCTGGCCGACGTCAAGAAGCGCCTCGCAGAGGGCGAGGCAGCCGCCCGAAGCAAGCTCAAGTCCATCCGGCACTACGCAGACCGCGCGATGGCCGATCCGGATGATGCGTTCGCCCGCCCGGGGCGCAAGTGCAAGTTCGCTGCGCTCACCGGCCTCTGGACGGGCGAGACGCGCTACCTGGACTGGTCCAGACAGGTGCTGCTCGCCCGGGCCGACGTCGGGCCGGGCACCGCCAGCGAAGCGCACAACGACCATTACCACAACAACTTCTACTCGTTCCTCGAAGCCTACGACTACTTGCTCGCCGCCAACGCGCTCACTGTCGCGCAGCGTACCGCGATCGAGCGCGGCTACTTCCGCGCGTCCATGGCCGTGACGCGTGATCATTGGGCCAGCAAAGCCTGCGACAACCACGGCGTCGTCGAGGACGAGGCGGCTGTCCTCGCCGGGGCGTGCCTGCAGGACGCGGAACTGCTGCGGTTCGGTCTGGAACGCACCTTCCACCACCTTGCGCACGACGTGCTCGATGACGGGGTCTGGTACCAGGAATCGATGCTCGTCCACGACATGAACGTGAGCCGCTTCCTGCGCATCATCCGCGCCTGCCTCAATTCCGGGATCGACCTGCGCACGGTGGGCGTGGCGCCCATACCGCGCCCGCCTTATCCCGGCAACACTGAGACACCGCACTCGTTCGGCATGATGGCGGAAGCCATGCTTCGATTAGCCACGCACGACCTCAAGATCCCGTGCAGCGGGTACTACTCCGGCCTCTACCCCTACATTCCGGCACGGACGCACACGCTCAGTGAGATGCTGACCTGGCAACGCGGTCGCCTCGTCACCCCGGACGACGTCGTCACCGAAATCCGGGCGCTGCCGTCGACGCTGCTGCCCTGTGCGGGATTCGCAGCGCTCCGCGCCGCTAACGCCCAGGGCCGCACCTACGCGATGTTCCAGTACGGTCCGACCGATCATCATCTGGGCGCCATGAACTTCGTGCTCTGGGCCGACAACCGCTTTCTGACCGCGGACTTCTCGCGCATCGACGGTTGGGCAACGCCGCTGTACCGCGCCTATGTCGAGAAGACCTGGTCGCATAACTGCGTCGTGGTCGACGGCGAATCCCAGAACCAGCAGGAAGAAGGCATCTGCGCGACCCACGGCGGCCGGCTCGTCGGCTTCGCGCAGAACGGGAACGTCGCCGCGGCTCACGCACGGGCAACGGCGCTGTATGACGACGTGACTTGGGATCGCACGCTGCTGCTCACGCCCGACTACCTGCTCTGCCTCGACGAGCTCGACGCCGAGTCGCCGCACACATACGACTGGATGTACCACTTCGCCTGCCCGCCCGAGGCCGTGTCGACCCCGCTGAGGCCTGCGTCCGAGCCGAGTGAGATCGTCTACCCCCATTTCGCGGAGCGCCGCGGCTACGAGGCGCAGGCCCAGATCCTGTTCACCGGCGACTGCGAAGGCGTCCGCGTTGCGCTCAGGGTGTTAGGGGAGCCCGGTGACCAGATTGTCACGGCCGAATGCCCGGCGCGTATCAAACAGGAGCCCGACAGCCCACTTGTGGAAGACGTCGGCAAGGTCGTGCTGCGCCGACGAATGGCACGAACGCGCCTCATTGCGGTATTCGAGCCCCTCCGCGGCCGGGCACTGACCGAGGGGATCGCCGTGTCCGAAGCCGGGAGTATCCGGATCGCCTGTCGCGACGGCCGGATGGACACAATCCAACGGCTCCCGGGCCCCAACTGGGCGTACGTCTGGGTCAGCAACGCCCGGGGCGCCGACCCCGTCCGTGTCGAGCTCAGGGACGCCACCGAACAGAAGGACGACTGAGCGAACCGGCGTAGCACGTGGCCGTCCTGACCCTATCCACGACCATCCATTCCGTTCACTCGGCCACCGCCTCGCCGACCTGCTGTAGGCAAACGGTCAACGGTGAAAGGAGAGACACCCATGCAACTGAGCATGTCGGGGGAGTCCAAGGCCGACTGGTCGTTTGTGGAGGGTCCCTGGTCGGAGGACGGTAACGGGATCATCACCGCGCCGCCGACCTTGGACGACCGCAACGTGGCTTTCTACACCGCGAACGCCTTCGCGGACTTCGAAGCGGAGTTCGAGTTCCGGTGGGAGGTGCCGTGGACGAATGCGGGTTTCGTCTTCGGGGGCCGGGACGCGCAGCACTACCACGTGCTCAACTTCCCGGTCGTCGGTCAGCAGTACCGGAAGGCGCATTTCTGGGCCGCGATCTCCCGGCTGGACGAGTCCGGCTTCGCCCGCGTCGTGAGCAACAACGGGCGCATGGAGCAGGTTGCCGGAGTGCCCAGCGAAGTCGGCCTGTGGCACACGGCGCGGCTGGTCGTCGCAGGGGACCAGGCACGCGTATGGGTCGACGGCCGGCCCCTGTCGGTGGCAACCGACGACGCCTACCGCGAGCCCGGCTACGTGGGCCTGATGACGTACGCCTCCGCGTCGGCCGGCGAGAAAAGCAGCTTCCGCAACGTGCGCCTCGAAGGCCGCCAGATCCCGTTGCCGCCGTGGGACGATGCCCTCCAGCCGCGGCGTAACTGGTTCCGCGTCACCGACACGTGCGGGACCTCGTGCTCCAACCTCGTGCGGGCGGCGAACGGCGATCTGCTGGTGACGTGCGAGACCGGGCTTCTGCGCTCAACGGATAACGGCCGGAGCTGGAATGGCCCGGAGGACATTCCGCTCACGGGCCCGCTGCACGTTCGGCGCGACGGACAAGTGCTGCTGACGGAAGTGCAGGTCGAGCCGCCCCAGACCCTCTCGCAGGCAACCTCGGACGATCACGGCCGCACTTGGTCGCCGGTCGACGCTTCGACCCGGCTCGACGTACCCGAGACCACGACCAACGTGTGGCCGACCGGCACGTCACTGGTGCTCAAAGACGGCACGATGGTGTGGTTTGTGATCGTCCACGATCCTGCTGATGAAGACCGCCCGGCCTATGCCGGCTGTATTCGCTCGGCCGATGGAGGCCGCACCTGGTCGACGCCGATTCCGGTGGACGGACCGAATCCGAGGCCCGAGCACCGCATGATCAAGGACGTCAACTCCGAGACCGCCGGGGCGCAGACGCGCGAAGGCAAGCTCGTGGCTTTCGTGAGGAACTCCGAACCGACGATGTGGGAGTGTTGGTCGGACGACGGGGGACTGACGTGGCGGCCGGCAGCGCGCGGGCCGTTCCCCAACTACGCCGGCATGAGTTCCATGCTGACGACGACCTCGGGAGCAATCGTTCTCGGCGGACGCTTCCCCGGCATCGGTGTGCAGGTCAGTCACGACGACGGTATGACCTGGCAGTGTACCGAGACCGACAGCGCGATCTGGGCCCAGGGCGGCATGATCGAAGTGGAGCCGGACGTGGTGCTGCACCTCTACGGCGGGCCGGACCAGCCTCGGGAACTGCGCGGTCAACTCCTGCGCGTGACGGCTCAAGGGTTGGAAGCTGTCTTTGACTGAAGATTACGGTCGACTCCCCGTCCGCTATTCCGCAGCAAGCGCCGGGATGCGCGCGTCCGGCACCTTCCACCTCGTACACGCCACATACTGCATGCCGCCCGGCTCGACGAAGTAGTAGATCGTGACCACCGTGCCGTCCTTGAGCTGCACGGAGTGCGGATATCCCAGGTCGACTCCCCCGCCGTCGTCTCGCAGGACCCAGACGTGGTCGAGGTCCCAGGTCTCGCCGCCGTCATCACTGACGACGGCCCGGATGCCGAACGGCTCGTGCCGGTGGCCGTAGGTCAGCAGAATCCGTCCATCCTGCAGCAGAAGCAGGTCTGGCGGATGCCCCTTGGCGCCCGTGTTGCGCAGGCTGTGCCAACTGGCTCCCCTATCGTCCGAGAACGCCTGCCACAGGCGGTCCCTGCCGACGCCGGTGCGCATGGCGATCAGCAGACGCCCGCTCGGCAGCTCAAGGATCTCCGGCTCGTTGAGGTGGGTCTTCCCGTCGGGGTGCGTCCCGACTTTGGCCAGACTCCAGCTCTCGCCGTAGTCCGTCGAGCGGAGCACCCAGGAGGAGTCGGGCTGGCCCCTCTTCTCGAAGCCGTATACGGGGAACAGGATCGTCCCGTCCTCGAGCTGCAGTGAGTTCATCCCCGAGGCGAGACACGCCATGAAGGGCATCTCGATGTCCTGCTTGTCCCACGTCTTGCCGCCGTCCTCCGACCGCGACCGGTACGCTCCGGCGCAGATCGCCACCGTCCCCTTGCGGACGGGCCGCACGAGGTAGCCTTCCTCCTCGAGTCGCACCTTCTCCTTTTCGGGGAACTCCTGCCACCACTTGCACGCGACGCGGATCTGTCGGCCGCCGGGGCCACTGAAGGGCTCGCCCCCGAGGCCCGGTCCTTCCTCCCACGTTTTGCCGCCGTCCGTGCTCACCATCGTGGCCGAACGCGAGCCCATGGAATCGATGTGAGAGCGCGGCCCTCCGGCGCGGAAGCTCGTGGACAGCTTGTCGGTCTCCGGGTCGTGCCGGATGCTCGGGAACACGGCGTACGTGTCCGGCTCCTGAAAGATCGCGATATGCTCCATGTCTGGCGGCGCCTTCCCTTCCTGAATATCGAGGACCAGAGGCGACTTGAACCGCACGTAGTCCCACAGCGATTCGCCCTTGGCCAGGCTCGAGCAACTGCCGAAGCTCAGTTGGGAGCGCTCGTTGACGGCCGGGTGTGCAAACCGGCCCGACGCGCCGAGTGCAAGCTCGCCATCCACATAGAGCGTCAGGTCGTCGCCCCGGATGACCAGTCGGTAGACGTGGAAGTCATCGGTCGTGTCGAGGCGATGGACGAGCTTCGCGAAGTGCAAGTTGACCCCGTCCGCGCTGAACTGCAAGCCCTCCTCGGCCTTCCCATTGGACACCCACAGCGCCACGCCCGCATCGCCCTCCGCAGAGACGACCTTCACCCG
>CAYMME010000582.1:0-5107 GCA_964391465.1 uncultured Planctomycetales bacterium | reverse complement strand
CTTCCTGAAAACGTCATCCGGCGTCGTCGAGGCGGTGACGGACGGGCGGTATGAGCTGGCGGAGGATCGTACAGTGCGAAGGTGCCCGACGTGAAGCGCTCCGAACCGGTGTCTTCAACGAACGCGAGACGCGACCGCCCCGATCAAGCGCATTCACTGGGTGACCATCACCCGTCGGTGGTAGAGGCGAGATCGCGCAGCTCGGGTATATTGATGGTGCGGACCCTCGACTCGACCTTCGGCAGCTTCCCGCCGCCCTCGTCCCGCAGGCACTGGGGGCATTCGCCTGATGCCGTCGCTCGGGTCAGCGGTTGTTCCCTTCCCTGTCCACAATCAAGTCCTGATCGAGAAGCGCACCTGCATGCTCCCTCAGCGCACCAACCCGGCCCCGTCTCCGTGTCCCCCATGACCCCTACTTGATGAGGAGCGCCTGGCGATGGGCCGAGGTGCCTGGGCGCCGGCACGGATGTGCCCGTAGTATGAAGCGGAGCACGACTTGAACGCATTGCAGTGGCCTCATGGAAGACGCATCAGCAACGACCAGCGGGGAGACCAGGGCGGAGGCGGACACCGGCTCGTCGTCCAGAGTGAGGAAGCTGCTGCTGGCCACCGCGACCGTTCCGCTGGCGCTCGTCGTCCTGGAGGTGGTGCTCGCGCTGGTCGAACCGCTGTACCTCATCCGGCTGAAGAACCCATTCGACCGGCACGGCCGGACGGCGCTCGTCCGCCGCGACACCGAGATTGCCGAGTCCGTCCTGCACGGCATGCTCAGCCACGAGTTGACCTACTCTGATGCCGAGATACTGTTCCGCGTCCGGCCGAACCCGGGCGGCCAGGCCGTCCTCGGCTACGAGGGGGTCAACTCGCTGGGGTTCCGGGGGGCGGAGTTCGCGTTCGTCGCGGTCGACGGAGCCGGAAGGGATTCCGGGCCGCAGGCCGTGCGAGATGGGAATCACGCACCAGCCGATCACGCGCAGGCGGCGGGAACCGTCATGTGCCTGGGCGACTCGTGCACGTTCGGGCTGGGGATCTACGATCACACGAAGACGTTCCCGCATCTGCTGGGCGAGCGGCTCGACGGCACGGGTGAGCCGTGGCGCGTGTACAACCTCGGCCAGCCGGGCCACAGCACGTACCAGGGGCTGCTACTGTTGCGGAAGTGGCTCGACCGGATGCGGCCGGACGTGCTGGTGCTGTACTTCGGCTGGAACGACATGTGGCCGTCGCCGCGCCTGACCGACAGCCAGACGATCGCCGCGCTGACCGCCCCGGCCGCGCTGCCGGTGCCCGCACTTGTCCGTGACTCACACCTCTACACCGCGATGTCATTCGTGGTAGACAAGTTCCGGTCCGGCCGGTCGCAGCGGGGCGACCCAAGTCAGGGCCAGACGATCCGGGTCCCGCTCGAGGAGGGTCTGCACTACTACGACGAGATGCTAAGCCGGGCCGAGGCGGCCGGCACGCGCACCCTCTTCATCATCCCCCCCTACAGCCGCAAAGAGCTGGCAGGGCTCCAATCCCGCTTCACCGAGTTCTACCGCAAGCACCTGGCCGGCCGCGTCACATTCGTCGAGCTGGAGCGAATGCAGATCACCGGCCCCGACTGCCAGAAGTACATCCAACAAGACGGCCTCCACCCCAACGAAAAAGGCGCCGCCCACATCGCCGAAGAGCTGTGCACTCTAATCACCCACCCCGCGACGGATGTCGCTGTCGCAGCCGAATGGTGCTCGGTTTTGAAAGGTGAGAGTAGAGCAGTAGACCGCAGGTGAGCAGGGTTTGTGTGTGGCCGGGCGCTGCGGTTGCGACCTGACTCAAACAGACCACTCTTGACTCCTGGGGCCGGTCGCAGACTGAATTCATCGGGGACTCATCGGGGGCTGAATCCGGCTTGCCGGACGGGGAATCGAGAACGGGGGCTGCCCTGCGATCCACCTGCGGGCAGTGTGCTGCCGACGGCAAGTGAGCTCTCGGTTATGAAGACAACTTGACGCGGGATTCGGCGGCCGATACGATCATTTGCGCAAAGGGAGCGAATCTATCCCTTTTCGCAAACCAGAGGGAGCTGCGACAGTGCCGGCGGCAACCATGGACGCTTGGATCGACGCCCTGCAAGCGCGGGGACAGTACACGTTTCTCCGTTCCGAGGCGATCAGCGGTAGCGGCCTGTCGGCCGAGGCCGTCAAGAAAGCGCTCCAGCGACTCGCCCGCCGCCGACGCGTGGTGAAAGTCAAGAACTACTTCTACGTGATCGTGCCGCTCGAGTATCTCCACGCCGGCAGCCCGCCCCCCGCCTGGTTCATCGACAACCTGATGGACGCCATGAATCGACCGTCCTACGTGGGATTGCGCAGCGCGGCCGGCATCCACGGTGCTTCACACCAGCAACCTCAGGAGTTCCAGGTTGTCACCGAGCGTCCGGTCAGGCCCCTGCAAGTCGGCCGTTCGACGATTCGGTTCCTCACGAACAAGCGCACCGCTGGGACCGCCGTGCAGAACGTGAAGACTCCCACGGGTGTGATGCGCGTGTCCACACCGGAAGCGACGGCCTTCGATCTCGTGCGCTTCGCCAGAGCGGCAGGCCAGTTGGACAACGTCGCGACCGTACTGGCGGATCTGGTTCCACTGCTGGACCCGAATCGCATGCTCAAGGTCGTGCGCGCGGGCGGCGACGTCCCCAACGCCCAGCGCCTGGGCTACCTGCTCGAAATGGTCCGGGGGCGACCGCAGGCGAAGGCCATCCATGAGTGGCTCAAGCGTCAGTCGCCTCGTGCTGTGCCCCTTCGGTCCGGGCGAACCACCACTGGTGTGGAGGAGGACCGGCGATGGAACGTGCTCGTCACTGAGCCGATAGAGATCGAGACGTGATTCCGCAAGCGAACATCACGGCGTGGCGCGCGACCGCACCTTGGGGCGACGACGCCCAGATTGAACAAGACCTGGTGCTCTCGCGGGCAGTCGTTGAGGTATTTGCCGAGCCGGAACTGGCGGGATCGCTCGCTCTTCGAGGCGGAACGGCCCTCAACAAGCTGTTCATCCAACCACGCAGTCGGTACTCGGAAGACATCGACCTGGTTCAGGCGAAGTCCGGTGCCATCGGCAACGTGCTGAATGGCATCCGCCGTCGGCTCGATCCCTGGCTCGGGTCGCCCCGGCGGTCAAGCAGCAAAGCCGGTGTGACGCTGACCTATCGTTTCGAATCTGAGGTGCCACCGATCCGCCCACTGCGCCTGAAGATCGAAATCAACACGCGCGAGCACTTCGCGGTTCTGTCCTATCACCCGCTTCCGCTCGTCGTGGCGAACCCCTGGTTTCCCGGCGAGGCCGACGTGACGACGTACACGCTGAACGAGCTGATGGGTACGAAGCTACGGGCGCTCTACCAGCGGCGCAAAGGGCGCGATCTCTTCGATCTGTGGCTGTGCATGAGCCGTGGCTTGCTGGACCCGGAGCAGGTACTGGCGTGTTTTGCCGCGTACATGAAGCACGAGGGGCGGACCATCTCGCGCGCCGAGTTTGAGCGCGACCTGCTCGAGAAGGAGAGCAATCCGGGCTTCCTGGGCGATACCGGACCCCTGCTGGCATCGGGCGTCAGCTATGACGCCAAGGAGGCCTTGACGCTTGTTCGCGAGAACCTCATCCGTCGCTTGACTGGTGGACCCTGGCGGGGGCGGTCGTCGTCCGCAAACGCGGACGCACGAGGCGAACCCGGTCTTGAAAGGTGAAAGTAGAGCAGTAGACCGCAGGTGAGCACGACCCGGATGTGGTTGGAGCGCCACTCGCTTGTTCTCCTGTTCTCCTGCTCACCTGCTCTATGAAAACCGCCGCCTTTGCAGGCGGCGGTTTTCATGGAGGCGGGGGGAATCGAAATCTCTCGGGCCGACCATCGCAAGTCGTTATTCAGCAGATACTTGGAACACAAGCCCCGGCAGATGCTACGGTTGCGACCTGACTCCTAGAGACCACTCTTGACTCCCAGGGCCGATCGCAGACCGAATTCATCGGGGACTCATCGGGGGCTACATCCGGCTCGCCCGACGAGAAATCGACCAAAGTCTCAAGCTCGTCGGGGTCACAGCACGGCGAGAGTCCAGCTGATGCCGGATGTCATCCTTGCCCATGTTCCGGGTGCCTGGCGATCGGTTTGAATCCGCGAGGTCCAGCTTGGGAAGAACGCATCAACGCCGACCGATTTGCTCGAAAAGCCCTTGGTGGCAGTCGTCTTGCGATTCTCGCGGTTTTCGCAAAGCGCCGCATTTCGGCGCGTCTTGACGCGTGCAGTGGTAGTACTACCACATTCCTGAATCGCGACTCGGGACCACCGTTGACCACGTCGGCATCGGCGTCGGCCACCCCGTTGCCTGCGCCGCCCTGCTGGCGCGCAGCTTCGATCGGGAAGGTGCTGACCATTGCCTCAGTCTTGGCGTTGCGCATTGGAGAGGTTTCCGCAGGTTGCGGCAAGTGCGCACCGTCCGAGAACCATGTTCGGCGGGCGAGCCCACGACGTTGATCGCACCGACGGTCGGCCGGGACATCGATTTCCCATCCTTCACTCCACGTCCGATCGAGGGAACGCGCGATCGTCCCTGCGGCCAAAGGCAAGTGGATGCGACGGCGGCTCGCAGCCATGGTTTCACTCGCGATGGCTCTTGGGGGTATGATTGAGCCTCATCGGAGCGGCCGATCGCGGAGGAACCGAGATGCCGGACGAACGGGTTCGCAGAGTCTACGAAGTCGCGTGGCTATACCACGAGAAGCGTTGGCCTCAGAAGAAGATCGCAGCTCACCTCGGGGTTGACAAGGCGACCGTGTCGCGCTCGTTGAAAGAAGCTGAGAGCCGTGGCACCGTCAAAATCACCCTTCACCCGCCGGGGCTCGCCAAGCTCGAGATGGAATTCAAAGATGCCTTCGGGCTCGATCGAGTCCTCGTGGCTCCCTCAGTACCGGCGCCTCAGAGGCTATCGAAAGGCGCGGATGACCTCGCGTTCGACAGCGCCGTCGAGGTGCAGAGCACTGAACTCGGCAGGGCGGCTGCCGAATTCGTTGGGCCAGCCGGCGCCGCTGCTCGGCCGTGGGGGCGAATGTCGTGTCCTTCATTCTCAGCGGA
>CAYMME010000581.1:0-5125 GCA_964391465.1 uncultured Planctomycetales bacterium | reverse complement strand
ACAGAAGATGCACGAGGAAGACGCCGCCTACTACGCGATTCCCGACGATCCCGAGGAGACGCGGTACTATCTTGACGTGCTGGGCACGGCCGGCTCGCCCATGGCCCGGAACCTGCGTGAGTTCGTCGATCCCGCGTACCGCCGCACCAACCTCACGGTGCGCATGCGAACGAGCGAGTTCATCCATCAGGGCGCGGTCATCCACGCCCTCGAAGCGTACCTGGACGAGCAGTTCGGCGAGGGCCCGGTGCAGGCCCGGCTCGGTGGGCGCGTCTATCTCGACTACCACTGGCTGCGGCTGATCCGCGTCAGTCACGTGCGGAGTGTCGCCTTCTCGTTTCTGTGCGTGTTTCTGTTGACGGGGCTGATGTTCCGTTCCGCCATCGCCGGTTTCCTGTGTGCGCTGACGGTCGGGGTGGCCGTGCTCGCCAACTACGCGGTCATGGGGTTCGCCGGCATCCCCCTGGGAGTAGGGACCGCCATGTTCGCCAGTATCGCCATCGGGGCGGGCGTCAATTCGCCGATCCACATCCTCGATCGGCTGCGGACCGGCCTTCGCGCCGCCCAGGCCGAACCGCTAACCGTGTTCCGGGACACGTTCGCCTTCACCGGCAGAGCGCTGCTCTTCGCGACGCTCGTGGTCGCGGTCGGCTTCCTGCTGCTCTGCGTGTCGGAGTTCCGCACGCTGGTCCGGTTCGGGCTGCTCGTCGGCGTCGGGATGATCGTCAGCTTCCTGACCAGTATCACACTACTGCCCGCGCTGGTGGCCATCCTGAAGCCGCGCGCGATCTGGAAAAAGGTGTCAGGATGATTTTCTGAGCCCGCAAAAATCAACCTGACACCTTTTCCTTTTGTGGACTTCGTGACCAGCATCACGCTGCTACCCGTGCTGGTGGCCGTCCTGAGACCCCGTTCGATTTGGGGAGCGGCGCGATAGCGAGCGGCACGAGCCTCACTTCGCGTAGTCGGTCGCGCGGCGAAAACGCTCGACGTGCTTGGCGTTCTCCTTCGGTACCATGTTCTCGAGCTGGGCAGCAAGCTTGTCGCGCTGCTCCTGCGTGATGTTCGGGTCGTACTTCTCGACCATCTTGCCGAACTGGCTGATGTGGGCGGCGGCCGCCTTGGCCTTCAGGTCGCTCACGTCGGTGATGTCCACCGTGTAGTTCGGCTGGGCGGAGTAGTAGAAGTACTGCACCGGCACGCTCCAGGCCTTGAAGCCGGCCGCTTCGAGGTCGGGGAAGTACAGCCGCCAGCCTGCGGCCCGCATGGCGTCCACCGTGACATACGCCGCGGCGCGGTGGTCACTCTTGTGCCACTGCTGATACGGAGCACCGGGATCGATTGAGAAGATCGCGTCGGGCCGGTAGCGGCGGATCTCGCGGACCACCCTCTTCGTCAACTCCTTGGCATCGACGTACTCGAGCATCCCGTCGTCGTAGCCGAGCCAGACGATGCTCTTCTTGGAGATGCCGAGAATCGCGCAAGCATCTTCCTCTTCGGCCTTGCGGATCGCGGCCAGACGCTCGTGCGTCATCTCGGGATCGTCCGAGCCGGCGTTGTCGTTCGTGTAGATCAGAATGATGATCTTGTTCCCGCCACGGGCAAGCTTGGCCAGCAGCCCACCGGCACTGAACGTGTCGTCGTCCGGATGCGGCGTCACGAACAGAACGGTCTTCCCCTTCCAGTCCTCGATGCGATCCGGCCCGGCATACGGCGCGTCGGGCCTGACCACCTGGCCGGGGGCGGTGGTGACAAGAACGAGGGTGAAACCGAGTGCAAGCGTGATGAGATTGGCTCGTCGGCGCATGGTCGTACTCCTGTGAATGGCATGCCACGGCGTAGCGCGTCAGATCCGCCAGCGTTCACCCCGCACCAAGACGCGACCGTCAGGGAGCGTGGAATGCCAGCAAGACCGGCATCCGCTTGGCGGACGAACCTCCATCCGGCCGAGACACTGCAGCAGCGTCAGTGTGAACCTACTGGCGGGAGGATGCGCGTGCAACGCTGTCGTTCACATGGTCAAGAGAATCGAACGAGCCGCCGCCACCCCCGGAGCACAGGGTGTCGGTGGGGTCCTGAACCCTGAGCGCGTGGCTGCCGCCACGCTTCACGCTCCCTCACGGTCGCGTCTCGGTTCGTACTTCGCGCGCGTCAGTGCGCTCACGGACACTCGCAGGCCGGGCGGGTCGGTAGTCCTTCGCCGTGCCAGCCACCGGTGCCGTCGGGGTACTTGCCCTCGCCGTTCGTGCCGTTCCAGATCTGACCGAACGTGGTAGCGTCGTTGAGATTGATCTTGCCGTCGCCGTTGAGGTCTGCGAGCAGCACGGCCCCATCAGGAAACTTCTGACCGAAGCGCGTCGGATCGTTTCCGTTGGTCTGGCCGTTCCCGTCGACGTCGCCGGGCAGGTGAGCAAGCTGGAAGCACAACGGCGATTCGAGGCAGGCGTCATTGCTTTGGAGCCGCAACTCGACCGTCGTCCACTCGCCGAGTTCGATCGGCCCGCTCAACTCCACCGCATGGAGATCGCCGCCGAGCGGCGTCAACCCGATCACCGACGGCGGCGCACCGCCGGTCGACACGGTGCACGATTCGATCAGCGTCACGCCCTCGGTCAACACGACCTCAACCGTGTCGAAGCCCACGTGCTTGGACTTGGGTGAGACGAACGGCGCCAGCGGCGGATCGCATGGCGCCGGACAGACGTACTCGTACCACGCGATCTTGTCGTCGTCTCGCGACGCGGAGAGCACGTCGGCGTCCCCATCGCCGTCCATGTCCGCCGCAAACACGGAGGTGGCGTAGTCGGCGGCGGTCGAGATGACCCGCTCGGCGAAGGCGGGCGGGGAACAGCCATCGCTCTTGTACCACGCGATCTTACCCCCCCACCGTGACGCGGAGAGCACGTCGGCGTTCCCGTCGCCGTCCACGTCCGCCGCGAAGACAGAGCGAGCTCCGTTCGCCGCGGTCGAGATGACCCGCTCGGTGAAGGCGGGCGGGGAACTGCCGTCGTTCTCGTACCACGCGATCTTGTCGTCACTCTCCGATGCGGAGAGCACATCGGTGTCGCCGTCACCGTCCACATCTGCGGCGAAGACGCATCGGGCCCAACGTGCCGTGGTTGAGATGACGTGTTCGGTGAAGCCCGGCGACGAACCGCCATCGTTCTCGTGCCACGCGATTCGATCGTGATCGAAGGAGGCAGAGAGCACGTCGGTGTCCCCGTCGCAATCCACTTCCGCTGCCAACACAGACCAGTAGACCGAGGACGAGATAGCGTGTTCGGTGAAGCTTGGCGGCGAACCGCCGTCGTTCTCGTACCACGCGATCTTGTCGTCAAGGTACGACGCGGAGAGCACGTCGGTACGCCCGTCGCCGTTCACGTCGGCCGCGAAGATCGAGACGGGGCCGTTGGCCGCGGCCGAGATGACCCGCTCGGCGAAGCCCGGCGGCGAACCGCCGTCGTTTTCGTACCACGCGATCTTGCCATCAAACTCCGACGCCGAAAGCACGTCGGTGTCGCCGTCGCCATCCACGTCGGCCGCGAAGACAGAACGAGCGCCGTTGGCTGCGGTCGAGATGACCCGCTCGGCGAAGCCCGGCGGCGAACCGCCGTCGCTCTCGTACCACGCGATTTTGTCGTCTCGGTACGACGCCGAGAGCACGTCGGTGTCGCCGTCGCCGTCCACGTCGGCCGCAAAGACAGACCACGCCCTGTCGGCTGCGGTGGAGATGACCCGCTCGGTGAAGGGCTGCGTCGTGAACGACCAAACCGCCCCTTCCGTGCTGCCTCCCTCACTCGTGACCACCACTTGCCAGTAGTAAGTCGTGCAGTACTCCATTTCCCCCGGGTCGCAGGTTGCAGTCGTTGAATCATCGCAAATCAGGGTTGTCGGGGGATGGTCCGTGCCGAAATACACGTCCCAAGTCACGACACCGCAGGGCAGAGGCGAGCGTTCACTCCATGTCAGATCCGCATCGACCGGTACGTCGGTCGCACCGTCACCCGGATCGGGATCGGTCGGTGCTGGCGGCAGGCTACCTGGAGCCGCACAGAGGTTCTCGCACCACGCAATCTTGTCGTCATCGGCCGACGCAGAGAGCACGTCGGTATCGCCGTCGCCGTCCAAGTCTGCCGCGAAGACAGACACGGCGCGGTAGACCATGGTCGCGATGACCCGCTCGGTGAAGTCGGGCGGCGAACTGCCGTCGTTCTCGTACCACGCGATCGTGTCGTCATCGGACAACGCAGCGAGCACGTCGGTGTCCTGGTCGCCATCCAGATCCGCCGCGAAGAAGGACACGGCGTGGTCGGCTGCGGTCGAGATGACCCGCTCGGTGAAGACCGGCGGCGAACTGCCGTCGTTCTCGTACCACGCGATCCTCTCCTCGTACTCAGTATACAACGCGCAGAGCACATCCGTGCCCCCGTCACCGTCCAGGTCCGCCGCGAAGACGGAGCGGACCCCCTCCGCGGCCGTCGAGATCACGCGTTCGGCAAAGGCCGGCGTCGAACTGCCATCGTTCTCGTACCATACGATCTTGTCATCATATTCCCCATGCAACGCGGAGAGCACGTCGGTGTCCCCATCGCCGTCCAAGTCCGCCGCGGAGACAGACCAAGCCTCATTGGCCGCGGTCGAGATCACCCGCTCGGTGAAGCCGGGCATCGAACTCCCGTCGTTCTCGTACCACGCGATCTTGTCGTCATACCCCGATGCGGATAGCACGTCTGTGTCGCCGTCGCCGTCGACATCCGTCGCGAAAACCGAGTTCGCTCCGTCCGCGGCGGTCGAGATGATCCGCTCGGTGAAGTCGGGGGGCGAAGCGCCGCCGTTCTCGTACCACGCGATCTTGTCGTCATACTCCGATGCGGATAACACGTCGGTATCCCCGTCGCCGTCCAAGTCCGCTGCGAAGACAGACCGAGCCCCGTCGGCGGCGGTCGAAATGAACCGATGTGTGAAGTGCGGCCGCGAACCGCCGTCGCTCTCGTACCATGCGATCTTGTCGTCGGCATGCGACGCGGATAACACGTCGGTATCCCCGTCGCCGTCCACGTCCGCCGCGAAGACAGACCAAGCCCGCTCGGCGGCGGTCGAGATGAACCGCTCGGTGAATTCCGGC
>CAYMME010000580.1:0-5139 GCA_964391465.1 uncultured Planctomycetales bacterium | reverse complement strand
CCGAAGTAGCCCGCGATGAGCGTGTCGGTGATTCGATCGTACTTCGCCCCGCCGATGCCGTGTACGAACAGGTCGGACGCGAACAGCCGCGCCCACAGCGTGAGCATCAGCGCCCGCGGTCGGAGCACCCGCGGAGCAAGCCCCGCCAGTGTTGCCACTGCGGTTTCAGCATGCCCGAGCCCCACCGCCTCAAGTCGCCCGATCTGCTCGGTATCGGCCAGCAACTCGACGTGCGCGCCCTGGGCCCGGACGAACAGCCGCCGCCGCGGCTCGTCGGGTCCGTAGACCCACAGCGGCACCTCGATCGCGTCGCCGCGCCGGGCAAGGTCGGGCATCGGCCGGTTCGCCTCGCGCACGCCGTTCGCACGCCGGTACTCGGCCAGGGCCTCGTTGTACTTGGTCGCGAACCGCTCCGCATCGAGGATCACATGAGCCGCGAGCGCGTTCGGCCACGCCGACGAGACGCGCCGATCGAGCAGCGCACTGCCGAACGGCGACTCGGCGGCCCGCCGGGCGATGACCAACTGGTCGACGAGATCATTCTGGTCCGCTGCGCCCGACCACGCGTCGAAGTACGCGGGCATGCGCGACGACGCGAACGCATCTTGCATCACGTCGGCCACACGCGATCGCAGGGCGGCGACCTGCTCGCTCGTCAGCCCAGGGCGGTGCTCGTAGGCGTGCTCGGTGCGCAGTCCGGGGATGGTGACGCGTTCGACGATTACGTCTTCGCCGCGTCGGCCGGGCACGGGCATGCTGTCGCTTCTCGGGGCGTCGTTGTCCACGACGAGGTTGAGGCCCGCGCCTCCGAGCGCGTCGGCCAGTCGCCGCGTGACGACGTGCTTGGCCCACACGCCCGCGTGGATGGGTTCCGGCTGGTGTCCGGTGCCGATCACCACACCGTCGGACGACAGCCCGAGCGCCTCACGGGCGGCGCGGCGCACGCGATCGGCGGGCACATCGAGTATGTCAAACGAGTGAGTGGAGATGCACTTGCGGTTGCGGGCTACGAGATCGGCCAGACTCGCGGCCGGTGGTTCGACCAGCGTCTCACCGTCGTCGGCCGGCGCTCGCAGGGCGGCAAAGTTCAACATCGCCGCGTCGCTGTCCCCCGTTCCCGGCCTAACCGCGCAAGATGCTCGACATGTGCATCGTTGGCGAGCTCGGACACGAATATGTCGACGTAGTAGTCGAAGCGGCTGTCCGGGTCGTCCAGCGTGCCCCCGAACTGCCGCGTCGCGTCTTTGTAGATGAGTCGCACCGGCGTCTCGACGATTCGCATGCCCGCCCGGGCCGCCTGCACCCAGAGCTGCATCGGCATCGCGTACCCCGGCACCGTCAATTGGAACCGGTTCAGCGCCGAGACGCGGTAGGCCTTGAATCCGCAGAAGGCGTCGGTGATCGACAGGCCCAACGTGCGGTTCAGCAGATTGGTGATCTTCCCGTTGATGGCCCGTCGCTCCGGCGGCGGAAGCGTGTTCCCTTCAAGCGACCGCATATATCGCGAGCCGGAGATGATGTCGGCGTCGCCGCGTTCGGCCTGGGCGACGAAGTGCGGGATCCGCGAAGGCTCGTGCTGCTCGTCGCAGTCGAGCGTGATCAGCCAGTCGTAGCCGTGCCGCCGGGCGAACGCGAACGCGTCGATCAGGCTCTGCCCGTAGCCGCGATTCTCCCGGTGGGTGATGCGGTAGATCCCGTCCGTCGCCGCCAACCGCCCCGGCGTGCCGTCGGTCGATCCGTCGTCGATCACCAGCACGTCGGACGTGTGCCGGCGCACCTCCGCCAGCACGGCGTCCACGTACCGCTCTTCGTTGTAAACCGGAATCGCAACCAAGTGTTCCATGATCCGCCGCTCCAGTCCGAGACGTATCGGCCTGAATACTACATCGTACCACCGAGCCCCGCCCGAACCAAACGCGGGCTCCGCCCGCGAGAGCAGGAGAACAGGAGAGCGCTCGACTGCGGCCCCGGCGCCTTGCGAATCACACGCCTCGATTCACTCCGTCCCTATGTCCCTGCGTCCCTGCGTCCCTCCGTCACGATTGACGCACCGAACCGGCGTCGCTAGCATGCCCGCTGGTGGTCCATTGGCGCGGACCTCTTGTCTGGAACCGGGTCGGGGGCGTAGCGGACGACGATGCTGACACGAAGTCTGTCCTGCTGCCAGGGATGGTGCTTGCTCACCGCCTTTCTTCTTCTGCTCACCGGGTGTACGGAAATCAACCGACAGTTCGCGGGGCTGTACTACCGATCCGGGACCGAGCTGCTCGAATCGGAGCGGTTCGAGGCCGCCCTCGCCGAGTTCGAGCAGGCGGTCACACTCGATCCCGAGCTGGCCTCGGCCCACTCGCAGATGGCGGGCATCTACCGCCGCCGCGGTGACTACGAAAACGCCGCGACGGCGTACGAGCAGGCCGTCCGGTTCAACCCGACCGCCGTCGGCGACGCGTTCGGCTTGGCCAAGGTCTACGAGCTGTTGAACCGGTTCCGAGACGCGGTTCGCGCGTACCTCCATGCCGTCGACCTCGATCCGGAGAGCGTCGACGCCCACATGGGCCTGGGCAACTGCTACTTTCAGCTCGGCCGGGCCGATGAGGCCGAGGAAGCTTACGAACGCGCGCTGGAGGTCGACCCGAGCAACGAGGGCGCACACAACAACCTCGCGGCCGTCTACGACGCGCAAGGCAAATCCTACGAGGCGATTCGGGCCTACAAGGAATCGCTCGAGCGCGACAGCAAGCAGCCGCTCGTGCTGGTGAACCTCGGCCGTGCATATCTCGATCAGTCACGTTTCCTCGAGGCCCGGGGAAGCTTCAAGGCCGCGCTCGAGCTGATGCCCGATTACGCCTCGGCCCACGCTCACTACGCTTACTGCCTGTTCCGTCAGCGACAGTACGACGAGTCCGTCGAGAGCTACAAGCGGGCGCTGGAGTTCGATCCCAAACTTGCCGACGCCCACGCGGGGCTGGGGGCGGTCTACATGGTCAAGTTCATGCTCGACGCCGAGCAGACCGACAACCGCGACGCGGCCATTCGGCACTGGCATCTGTCGCTCGAACTGGACCCCGATCAGCCCAGGATTCGTGCCCTGATCGCGAAGTACCAGCCGGTCGACAAGAGCCCCGAGCAATTGCTGATGGGCGACTGACCGCCCGCCGGCCGGGGCCGCACGTCACACAGGGAAGGAACACGACGTGGCTTCGTACAGACGACTCACCGGTTGCCTGGTGCAAGCCCCATGGGGTGCCCGATCCCTCGCGCCCAGTTGCGCAGGGTGGAGAGTGGGTGCCCCATCCTTCGCGGCTGTATGCGAAGGGTGGGGGACGGCGGTTGCCCTCGCGATCGCCATCACCGCGGCCGGCTGCGTCGGGACAGGTGGCCGAGATCGCGCCGCCGGCACCGCGCGCCTGGACACCGCCATCGCCCGCGCCGAAGCGCGAGACGTAGCATCGGACGGGCCCGGGGCCTCGGCGCGCTCTGAAGCGTTTGCGCCGCACGGCTCGCAGCAAGGGCAACCCGGAAGCGGTGTCCGCGGTTTCACGCCGGATGCATCCGGTGACGTGAGACTGGTTCGCTTCGCCGCGGCCGACGAGAGCGCCGAAGCATCACCGGCGGAAGCTCCGGACGCCGAGACCGACGAGATCCGACGGGGCCCGCCCGGCGGGTTGTTCGATTCGATAGAGCAGGACTTCGACCGGATCTTCGAGGACCTCTGGCAGGACACCAAGCGCGTCTACACTGATCCGACGAATCTCGGCATTCTGCTGGTGGCGGGCGGAGCGTCGGCGGCTTTGCGGCCCGAGGTCGATGACGACGTCGAGGACAAGTTCAGGGAGTCCCAGTCGTTCAAGCACGACATCCGCGACGCGCTCGGCGCGGTCGGCAACCCGGGCACCCACTTCGCCCTGGCCGGGCTGTGGTATCTGATCGGCACCGAGGGCGGCGACACGAAGACCTACGAGGTGGCCAAGACGCTCTTCAGCGGCCTGATCATCAACGGCGTGTCGACGATGGGTCTGAAGGTGGCGACCTACACAGACAGCCCCAACGGCGAGATTCTCGCCTGGCCGTCGGGGCACACGTCGTCGTCGTTCACGGTCGCGTCGATCATGCACCAGGCGTACGGGCACGCGGTCGGCATTCCGCTCTACGGCCTGGCCGGGCTGGCCGCCTTCGAGCGACTCGACAGCGAGGAGCACCACCTATCCGACGTGGTCTTCGGGGCCGCCATGGGCCTGGTCGTCGGCCACACCGTCGCCACCGGCCACCGCCCGCAGATCTTCGGCGGCGACCTCATCCCCTTCGCCGACGCCGACGATAGATCCGGTGGCATCGCCTGGATGAAGGGGTTTTGATTGGAATAGGGACGGAGGGACAGAGGGACTAAGGGACGGATGGGGGGCCGCGATTCGTTTGCCGGGTCTCGGCAGTGGGGGCACCCATTCCCTTCAACTGAACTGGGTCAGTCCGGGCGCGGCTAGGGGTGGCTCGTCGATCTTCGTGTTCCAGTCGAGCTTGTCGGGGACTAGCTTCTGCTTCGAGTTGAGCGCCTGCTCCCATGTGACTTGCTGTCCCGTGTAGGCGGCCATGCGACCCATGAGCGCCATCAGCGTCGTGTGGGCCATCCGAGTGCCGTCGTTGATCGGCTTGCCGGCGCGAATCGATGCGAACAGCTCGTTGTGCTCGACTTGATACATCGACTCGGCCTTCCGATCGCGCGGCCTGCGATAGCGCCAGTTCGTTTCACCCTCGATTCGCGGCGTGCGCCCGCGGCCGATGGTGCAGATGCCCTTCGTGCCGATGATGTAGTCGGCGTTCTCGTTGTGACAGCCGGCCTGCGACCGACAGCCGAGGAATCCGCGAATCCCGCTCGCGTACTCGTAGGCCACGAAGCCGTTGTCGAACGTGTTGCAGTCGCCGACGGGAAACACGCGGCTGCCCATGGCCACGGCCTGGATCGGCATCTGATCGCCCAGCCACCACGACATCTTGTCCACGCTGTGGCCGCCCGACAGCAGGATGGTCACGTCGCCGGAAAGCCAGAGGTGGCCGTACCAGTCGCGGATCTGCCATTGCAGGTCGGTCATTTCCGGCGTGCGCCCGCCGTGGTACTTGTGGTCGTGGCTGCCGCGGTAGTAG
>CAYMME010000579.1:0-5140 GCA_964391465.1 uncultured Planctomycetales bacterium | reverse complement strand
CCAACAGGGTCCTTCTGCGCCTTGACACGAAAGGCCTAATGGGTGACCCCATCTTTGGCGGTCGCTTGTTCACTCGTCCTGGGTTCAGCACGACCGGGGCACGCGGCATCAGTCGAGTTGGTGGTCTCGAAAGAGGCGAGCACGCTGGAACGGTTTGCGGTCTCTGAGCTTGATCGCTACCTGAAACGGCTGTTCCGCGTTGCGCCGACCGTCGTGTCGGCCCCGAGCGAGGCGGCGGAATACCTCTTTGTCTTGGGCACGTCGGATCGCCACCCGGCCCGTGCGCTGGAGGTGGCGGCCTTTCCGCAGCCTAGCGACCAGGGATTCCTTCTGCGGAAGATGCAATGTAAGGACACGCCCGCGCTGATCATCGTCGGCGGCAGCCCCGCCGCGACCTTGTGGGGCGTCTACGAACTCGTGGAACGCTACGGCGTGCGCTATCTCCTGACCGGCGACGTCTACCCGGAAGCGCAAGGGGGTTTCCATCTGCCCGAGATCGACCAGGTGTTCGAGCCCGTCTTTCGAATGCGCTGGTTCAAGACCATGGGTGACTTCGCCCTGGGCACCGAGGGGTGGGGCATGGCGGACTATCGTCCGCTGCTCGACCAGCTCGCGAAGCTGAAGTTCAATCGCATTCGGGTCGGCAGCAGTCCATCACAACCGTTCCTGGACCTTCAATTCAAAGGCGTCGAGCGGAAGACGGCCACCCTCTGGTACGGCTCCCGCTTCCCGATCACGCCCGACATGCCCGGCCGAAAGCTGTTCGGTGACGAGAAGGAATTCTGGAACCCCGACCTGCCGCTTCCCGAGGCCGGCTACGAGAAGCTGGTTGCCGCCGGACAGCGTCATTGCCATGAGCTGATCGCCTACGCCCACAGCCGCGGGATCGAGGCCTCGTCGGTCTGGTCCATCACGGACTTCCCGAAGGATTTCCAGCCCGTCGTTCCGGACGCGCGGAAGGTGCAGCAACTCGGCGCGCTGACCGTCGGTCCCGGCCCGACGGTTCGGCCGGACAACCCGGAACTGGCGCAGCTCGCCGGCAGCGTGATCCGGACGATTCTCGACGAGTACGCCGACGCGGACTCGTACGGGTTTCCCGTCGGCACGGAATGGAACGGCTGGATCGGTGCCTACGAGTGGGCGTGGCAAGAGCTCGACAAGCAGTACGGCATAAACCAGGTGGTTTCGCTGCAGGAGGTACTTCGCAAGACCGGCGAGCGCAGGTCCCACGACGGTGCCGAGCGGTGCATTCGGGAAGTCAAAGGTGGCATTGCCGGTCTCTACTTCCTCGCCCGGCTCTGGTCGAGCCCGGAGGTCTTGCCCCGCAGCGGCAAGCCGGATGCCCGGCTGGTCGTATACGAGCCGGCCGAGGAGTTGTTTCCGATTCTGTCGCGCGTGTTGCCGAAGAACGCCGAGCTGGTCATCGTCATGGACTACAACCCCACCCGCGTCCTCCGTCGGCGCGGCGCGCTGGCGCACGTTCCGGCCAAGGAGGTGCCGACCACGCTGGTGCTGACGCTGCACGATGACAGCGTCGGGCTGCTTCCCATGTTGACCACCGGCGCGCTGCATGAACTGGTGGGCGACATGCGCAAGCACGGCCTGAGCGGCTTGTGCACCCGGCAGTGGATGATCAGCGATCACGACCCGTGCATGGCCTACCTCAGCAAGGCCGCCTGGGACCCGGGCGCCACGCCGGAGGCGGTCTATGTCGACCAGATCCGTGCCGTGTGCGGGGAGGCCGCAGTCAAGCCCATGCTCGAGGCATTCCGCGAGATCGAGGCCGTCACCGTCGCACTCGAGGACCACGGCATGGGGTTGTCGTTCCCGTGGTCGGGCATGATGACGCAGTACTGGACGCCCGACCCGCTGACCAGGGTGCAGCCGGGCGATCGCGCCGGCTATCAGCGGGCCCTGGCCGCGGTGCGCAAGGTGCCGACCCCCTCACGACCGGAAGGCAAGGCCTACGTTCAGTACTGGATCGGCCGGCTGGAATTCGCGGTGGGGTATCTCGACGCAATACAGGCCGTCAAGAAGGCGGCAATTGCAGAGAAGGCCGCCAACGACGCAAAGGCCAAGGGCGATGCGCAGGCTTTCGAGACGAACCTGCGCGAAGCACAGCGCCAAGCCCGGACGGCCGTGGCAACCGTCGTCCAAGCAATCGAGGCCTTTGCCGCGGTGGCGAAGAATCGCGCAGACCTCGGTGCGATCGCCACGATGGGCGAATACGTCTATCGCCCGCTCAAGGCCAAGGCGAAAGCACTGGCCGAAGCGCAGTAGCTTGGTGGGTGTGGGGTCAGCGTTTGTTCACCTGCAAGTCGCGCTCGCAGTGCGCAATCGTGTCGAGCAGCTCTTCCTTCAGATCAGGATCCGCGTCGCCGATCGCCTCGGCCAGGAGCCTCGACTCATCCAGGCAAACCCTGAGGTACTTCTCCGGCGCCCCGGCGATCTCGTTGAGGTTGTCAGTCCGATCGAGCAGCTTGATGACCTTCGCCTCTCGACTGACCGTGGTCAGGTGCGCGCGGTCCTGGGCCTTCCGTGCCGGCCGGGGCTCACGCGATCCCTCTGACGGATTCGTCAACTCGCCCACCAGCCGCGCAACCTCCGGGCCGAACCGATCGGTAAGTTCTGCGAGTTCGACGGGGGTGTCTTCCACCACGTCGTGCAACCAAGCCGCGATGACCATTGCTTCGGTGGCATCCGAACGGGTGGCCACACGACCGGCCACCCGCGCCGGATGCTCGATGTAAGGACGCCCGTTGTACTTGCGCCGCTGCTCGGCGTGCGCGTCGCGGGCGAACTGTGCCGCTTTCAGGATTGGGTTCACGGTTCTTCCTCTAACCACTCCGGGCACGCCGAGAGACCACGCAGCATCTTGGCGTTGCGTGCGATCGTGCTCGCGAAACCCGGCACATCCTTGCGTAGCGACCTGCACACACCAGAGTCGCGACGCGCCCCGCTCACGAAGCGGGAGCACGTCTGCACCTGACACATCATACACCTGTCCTCTCTTGCCCGGACGCTGTTTCATCCGGAAACAGCTCCATATGCACCGCGCGGTCCTCGACCACGAGGCACGCACCGACACGTTCGTTGCCTTCGATCCGGATGTCGTCGCCGAGGCCGGGCGAGTCGAACCGCTCGGAGGGCGCATCCTTGCTCGACCGAAGCCACGTCTCGACCGTGTCGCGATCGGTCGGCTGAGCCTGCTCGGGCTCTTCCAGGGCGTCGATCGCGTACGCCTTCACCAGCTTGGGCAACAGCTTCGACAACGTTGCCGGCTTGTCGAACAGGTCGACGCCGGCCACTCGGCCCCCCAGCACGAAGGCCACGCCTGAGCAACCCTCCGGCACGCACACCGCCTCGACGGTCCCGCCGAGTTCGATGTCGTAGTCTGCGTACGTCTGGTACAGGGCCGCCGAGGCCGAGACCGAGCCCATCTTGTACAGCTTGCGCGAGACCTCGTCCCAGACCTTGCCCTGGTCGGACGACGGCCGGCGGCTCTTGCGGTAGCTGCCGGACACGTCCTTCGACATCATGCGCCGGAGCTTGCTGTGCGAGGAACTGCCGCGGCTGCCGAACTTCCGCGAGCGGTAGCCCCAGCGCCCGGCCTCCACGCAACTGACGGGCACGACCATCTCGGACTTGGCCGGCACCATGATGCTCACGTTGAGCACCCGGTCCTGCTTGGCCCCGATGAGCTGCTCGCCGGCCATCAGGAAGACCAGGGTGTCGCTTGTGTTGACGACCCTCAGCGCCGGGACGCTACCCGAGTCGCTGACCTCGCCGATCTCCAGCGTGCCCGCCGCCATCGCCTCGTCCAGCGTCACGTACGCCAGATCCTCGGTCACGTCCCAGCGCAACCCGAAGACCTGGAGCCGGCCAGCCGCGACCGGTTCGGCCACGCTCACATCTGTCAGTGCCTGTTGCGGTTTCGTAAGCATGTCTATTCTCCCGTTCTATTCGCTCTCCCAACAAAAGCGTCTCTCGTTCTCCGTAGCGGCCTGCGCCTCGCAGGCCGTCCGGCCGGCGGGGCGCCGGCCGCTACAAGCCCTGTGGCCTCCTCGTTCCCGGCCGGACCGGCCCCGCCCGCCCTTGCGGACGGGCGGAAACCGATCATGCCTCCGCCATCTCGACCTCCGCGATCACTTCCACCGGCGACAGGTTGTCACCGTAGAGCAAACGCCCGAACGCGCGGTGGTACCGGTTGACCGTCCACAACGCGGAGTGCAGCAACCCATCGAACTGGGTCTCGCTCACTCCGGTTTCGGCCAGCGGCATCGCCGTCCGGAAGTCGAGCCGGCCGTCGCTCATGTCGAGGTCGAACCGCCCGAGCATGAGTCCGTCATTCGCCCGGACCACGGTCTCGGCCGCCTGCGTCCTCCGATCCTCGTCCACCGCGAACGGGATGTGGAC
Organism: uncultured Planctomycetales bacterium; assembly: GCA_964391465.1. Classification (GTDB taxonomy): domain Bacteria; phylum Planctomycetota; class Phycisphaerae; order UBA1845; family CAYMME01; genus CAYMME01. Next base: position 724 of record CAYMME010000579.1, on the reverse strand, counting down.
CTGAAGCCGCAGCAACGGCGGCTCGTCGCCCGCGTGGATCCAGATCAGGAAGTCGCCCGCCGGCATCCGGTACCGCAGCTCGAGCGATGTCTGCTCGTCGCCGACGGTGTAGGTCAGCCCCTCGGCGTCGAGGAACGCGCGAATCTGGTCGAATGTCAGTTCAGCGGTGCTCATCGTCGTGCCCTTTCCGGAACTTACGTCTGCCATCTTCTGCGCCATCAATGCTTCCAGAACGTGGCGCATCTCGCTCGGTGCCTGTCGCACCGGCACCAATCGTTCGGGACTGCGCAGGTCTGGTTCTGGCGAAGCATTGCCCCGAACACGGCCCGCCTCATATGCGACGGCCAGAACAGCGGCGCCGGCGCAGGCGACCAACACCCAGTCGCGCGCGTCATACCCCGACATTCCGTCGAGAACCGTTTCCACCAGCGTCGCAAGTGCCATGACTGGCTCTCCTCGCCGCACGTCATTCGAATCACCGACTACCAGTGCGTTCTTCCGCCCGAGCCGCCGGATTCATCCGGCGCGGACCATCCGACGGGCGCGTCGGGTGCCACTGGCAGCTTGTCTGCCAGTGCCTTTGCCGCGGCTCGGGTGTCCCCACTCGCCCAATGCGTGTGTTGCGCCTCGAGTGCGCAGACCGCACACGTTCGGCGCGTTTAACTCGACGTAACACCTCAGCCGTCTGCAGTTGGGGTGCCGGGTAGGGGCGGAAGTTGACCGG
>CAYMME010000578.1:0-5157 GCA_964391465.1 uncultured Planctomycetales bacterium | reverse complement strand
GTACTTGGACGGATCGGCCATTTCGTGGGGTGACGGATTCATAGGGGAGGCCTTTGTCAACCGGTTCGAGCCTGTTGACATTGGCCTCCCGTTTGACCTCACATCGATCTCCATGTCTGACACGCGTCTCGGGCGGATTGAGGTGAAGGTATCGCACGACGGGCAGCCGGATGTGGCACTGGTGGCGGTCCGGGCCGCAGCGCGACCGGACGGGATTAGCGTGGAGGCGGTGCGGGACTGATGAGCGATGCGGCATACAACCGCTGGTGCGACAACCGCTCGCACGACTGCCGCTCGTGCGAGAATCTCTTCTCGCACGCCAACCCGCGGGAATCCCTTCCCGCAACCCGACGTCGCGGCAGCGTGTACGTGGCCGTGCTGGGCGTGGCGATGATGGTGACGATTCTCGGTCTGTCGGCATTGGCGGCCACGCGCCTCCGGCGAGACAGCGCCGTCGGGACCGAGACCGTCGTGAAGGCCTCGCTCTATGCCCAGTCGGTCGTGGACATCGTCCTGTACCGGCTCGAAAACGACCCCAACTGGCGCACCACGTACACGCACGACATTTGGACGGCCGACGAACCCGTGGGCGAGGTCACCTTCGCCTACCATTTCGTCGACGAGGCGGACGGCGACCTGGCGAACGACCCCACCCAACCCGTGCGACTGTACGTCAAAGCGACGGTAGGCGAGGCGGTTCGCATCGCTAGCGTACGGCTGGCACCGCCCGAACCGGTCAACCTGCTCACCAATCCGGGCATGGAAGACGTCGGCGTCGACTGGACGGGCACTGGCCTGTGGGGTGACTGCACGCTCGACTGGGACACGGACGAGCCGCACACGGGTGCGGTGTGCCTGGAGACAATGTGGCGTGAGAACACCTATGGCGGTCCGAGTCAGGATGTCACGAGCAAGATCAAGAACGGCGCCACGTACTACAGCGAGGTCTGGATCAAGGGAGACGTGATCAACAACGTCAAGAGCGTGGCGATTGACATGGTCACGACGAACGGGCTGGCGTATGACAACTTCTGGGCCGCCTGGTCGTGGTTTGAATGGACGAAGGTCAGCGGAACGATCACGCCCGCGTGGACCGGGGACCTGCTCCAGGCCTACTGGCACGTCGAAACCGATGCGGGGACGTACAAGTTCAGGATCGACGACGCCGTCCTGATCGAGCAGGACTACACGATGCACATCGTGCCTGGCACGTGGCGGCAGGAAGTAGAGGGGTAGCTGTTGGCTACTGGGTCTTCGCCCCTGCCCCGTTTCACTTGGCTTGGGCGGGTTGCGTGGTTGCGCGGCCTCTTGCGGTCGGACGCGTCGTGACCTTGCGCGCGGGACGAGTGGTGGTGGGCGACTTGGGCGGCGCCGGCGGCGGGTTGACCAGCGTCACCGGCACCATCCGCTCGTCGAGTTCGGCCAACTGGGTCTCGGCGACGGTACGCACCGGGCTTGCTTCGAGGCGCGGATCATCGACGATCGCCTTGTAGTGCGTGCGAGCCTCATCGGCGTTCCGACGCGTTTCGGCAATGGCTGCCAACCCGCGATGGGCAATGCCGACCGCGTTGGCCGCATCGTCATCGGCTCCGTATTGCTGGATGATCTTCTCGTTGGCCGCTTTCGCTTCGTCGAGCTTGGCGTCGTCGACCTTGGCCGTCTTCGTCGCTTGTTCCCACGCAATCTGAGCGACGTATTGCAGAGCGGCCCGGGCGAGGATCCGATCACCCGTCTGCTTCGCCAGTTGGCTCACGCGATGGCCTAGCTCGGGATCGGCGTCCCACGACTTGCTTCGCAGATCGTAGTACGTCTGCCACTCGACCGCCCTCGACTGAGCGGAGACATGCTGCCAGTACGCGGCCAAGCCGGCGACGACAATCACCGCGACGGCGACCCCCAGCAGGTGGTTTCCCCGCGTGCGCACGAACTCGCGTGCGTTTTCGAGGCTCTGGAATAGCTCGTTACTCTTGAGATCGTGGCGTCGCTTGGCCTTCATGGTCGGCCCGGCACTCCTGCAGACTGCGAGTCCGATGCGGACGGCTGGTTCTCGATACCCGAGTAGCCGACGACGGCGGCCGTGTCGTCACTCGTTGCGTGCGGCAGGATCGTCAGGTGTATGATCGTGCCACCCAGGAAGCCCGCCCGCGACGGCGTAACGTGGATCGAGCAATACTCGCCGCCCTTCTCGAACTGCAGCGTGTAAGTTCCGTTGTTGTTCTGTACTACGCGCCGATGCCATCCGGCCATCGGCATCTGTTCCTCATAGAAATTCCGCACATCGAGCGAGCGGCCGCTGCCGCGGTACACATGCTGTACGACACGGCTTTTGCCCGCCATGACGTCGAGGGACTGGCGATCCTTGAGCTTGTAGCCCATCGGGACCGGCACGTCCAGGACGTAGGCGGCACTCTGGGCAATCAGCCCCTTGTTGTTTCCCGAGCACCCTCCGACCGCTACGCAAGCGAGCACGACGGCTGCCCAAGCGGCGCCGCCGGCCGTTCCGGTCCACCTGTCCATGGCATGTTCCTCGCCTGTCGAGCCGTTCCCTGGCTCGGCGAGCCCGCCCACGGCGGGACGCCTTGATAATCGATGCGCCGGGACAAGTCAAACCGGCCACTCTGAGCAGCGCGAACCGTCCCCGGCAATGTCCCGATAATCTTAGATCGGCATACCGGCGGGCCGGCCTCCAACGGGATCGCGGGGACGGAAGGGACGGAGGGACTGAGGGACGCAGGGACGGAGGCACGGACGCGACGGGGCGGCTCCGGGCTGGTGTCAGGAGGTGTTGGCCGGGGAGGCCTCTCTTTCAGGCTCGCCCTCCAGCCGGGCTACTACCGCCGCGGCGGTCGAGTCGCTCCACACGTTGACGGCGGTGCGGCACATGTCCAGTACCCGGTCCACGGCGAGGATGATCCCGACCGCGGCCGTAGGCAGCCCCACCGCACTCATCACCACCAGCATCATCACCGTGCCGGCGTGCGGGATCCCGGCGGCCCCGATGCTGGCGAGCAGGGCCGTCACCGCCACGATGACCTGCTTGCCCAGCGTCAGCTCGAACCCGGGCGTCGCCTGGGCAATGAACAGCACGGCCACCGCCTCGTATAGGGCTGTCCCGTCCATGTTGATGGTGGCCCCCAGCGGCAGGACGAACGAAGTGACCCGGTTGGGCACGCGGCCTCGCTCCTCGACGCACGTCATCGTCAGCGGCAGGGTGCCGTTGCTGCTGGCCGTGCTGAACGCCGTCAGCAGCGCCGGCGACATGGCCCGGAAGTACTCCCGAGGCGAGCGCTTCGCCACCAGCCACAGCAGCAGCGGCAGCGTCACGAAGGCGTGGAAGCAGAGGGCCAGGAACACGGTGAGCATGTATTTGCCCAGGGCGGCGAACACGCTCAGACCCTCGCCCGCGGTGGCGTAGAGCATGAACCCCACCACGCCGATCGGGGCGAAGCGGATGATGAAGAGCGTCATCTTCATCATGACGTCGAACGCGGCCGAGACGATTCGGGTCAGCAGCGCCCCGGTCTCGCCACCGACGACGATGGTGAACGCCCCGAACAGTAGCGAGAAGAAGATCACGCCCAGGATCGAGCGGTTGCCCGGGTCGGACATATCGTGGAACACGTTGGTGGGGATCAGGCTCTCGAGTTGGTGGTACAGGGTCTGGCCGAGCGTCTGCCGCTCGACCACGGCGTGCGCGTCGGTGGCCCCGACTTGGCGCTGCAGGATGTCGAGCTCGGCGCCGACGCCCGGCCGGATCAGGTTCACGAAGCAGATGCCCACGATGATCGCCATCATGCTCGTCGAGATGTAGTAGGCTACCGTCCGGCCACCGAGCTTGGCCAGCCCCTCCAGCTTGCCCGCCGAGGTCACGCCGGAGATCAGCGAGGTCATGATCAGCGGCACGACGATCATCGAGAGCAGTCGCAGGAAGATGTCGCCGATCCCCTTGCCGTAGGCCGCGACCGTCCGCGGGATTTCCGGGTCAATCTGCTTCATCTCGGCCAGGATGTTCAGCGGAAGCCCGATGGCCGCACCAAGGGCCATGCCGATCAGAATCTGCCAGTGGAGAGCGAGTCGCAACACGAAATCAATCCTCCGCAACGTAGGGTCTCACAAGACACGAAGCGCCCACACCGAGACGCGACCGTAAGGAAGCGTGGCCGCCGCAGGCGGCAACGAGTGCCCCATCCCTGCCGGCCGAACTCGAATCCGACCTGCTGAAGCGCCTTCACAGGCTTACGGCCCGAGACGGCCGGAAGCTTGCTCATACCCAGACGACCTGCGTCTCGAAGTCCTCTTCGGGGACCGGCCGGCCGTGTGACCGGATGGTCTCGATCCAGCCGGCGATCGCCTCTTTGATGTTGGCAACCGCCTCGGCCTTGGTCTGCCCCTGACTGACACAACCGGGCAGCGATGGGCACTCGACGATCCAGAAGCCATCTTCACCGCGCCGTAGCACGACCGCACGCATGGGACACCTTTCGTCCGCAGTCTACAACAGCACACGAACTGGAATCCAGCCGAGCGGCTTGCCGAGAAGCAGCCCAGGACATGTGAGGCCCCCCCCCGACACGCGGGGAGATAGGCACGTGCTACACGACCTGTTCAATTGCGGCGGAGACCTTGTTATCGCGACTCCACGACTCAGGCAGTCCACTCGCGCCGTACTCTTTCAATGCCTTGTAGAGAAACGGCCGTACAACTTCATCAAACACCGTCGAGCAATTCGGGCACAGAGAGATGGCATTCCACTCGGCCTCGGGTCCTTCATCGACTATGTGGCAGCAGAACCGTCGCCCCGCGCTCCAACCGCACCACTGACAGGGTTGACCGGCCACCTTCTTCGCCAACCGTCGATTCTTGAATGCCACCGCAGAGCCTCCTGACAACCTAAGAAACCTCATTGCGAGCAAGCCGCTTTCAGCGGCCACGCTCCCTCACGGTCGCGTCTCGGTTATGGCCGAATCACCGTTCCGTCCCGCTTCCGCACGTCGCCCCAGAACATGTCGAACGGGGCCTTGTCGTTGAGCGGGAACTTCTTGGCCAACGCCTCATTGCAGTCGATGCCCAGCCCGGGTTTGTCGTTCGACCACATGTATCCATCGCGTAGCTCCGGGCAACCGGGAAAGACGTCCTGGGTTGCCTGGTGGAACACGT
>CAYMME010000577.1:0-5185 GCA_964391465.1 uncultured Planctomycetales bacterium | reverse complement strand
GCTCGAAGTGTTCGTCCCTCATGTAGCCCATGTGGAACGTCCGGCGGTAGCGCGGGCGGGGAACAAACTCGACATGATTGTCGACGAAGCCGAAGTTTCCGCCGGCCTCGCCGTGGTTGTTCGGTTCCTCGGGGTAGTTGTTGTGGAAGACGCCGTGCTTGGGGTCGTCCTGGTCGCTGTCAGACACGAGGTACTCTTGCCAGGTCTTCTTGACGTTGTTCGTGGTCTTCATCTCGCAGCCTTCGAACTCGGGCTCGACCACTCCGGCAAGGAGTTCCATCGACACCCTGGACGCCCGGCCGTCGATCACCCTGCCGTCCGGGTAGTCGGCCGGTCCCCACCGATAGACCCAAGGCTCGTAGCTGTGACCGCCGGTGCTGTCCCACGCGTTCTTCGCGCAGGCCTGCAAATCCTCGTCCTCGACCATGCGCCACTCCGCGTTCTCCCCGAAGCCGTCCTGGACGAGTCTGCGCCCGACGACGTTCCGCGTACTCGGGCAGATCGCGAGGTCCACGTCGGGGAGGTACTTGGGGGAGTAGAGGTAGCGCAGGCTGTCCGACCATATGCTCTCGGACGACATGTAGACGCCCCGATTGTCCTTGGCGCGGTAATCCATCGCGCGAACAAGCTCTTTGGTGTTGCTCCCACACCAGACACGTCGGGCTAGCTCGCGGGCGTGGCCGATAGAGGCGACAAGCACAGCCACGAGTATGGCGACGATGCCCACGACAACCAGCAGCTCGATCAAGGTGAACGCCCGGTGGCATTGGGATTCGGGTCTCACGGCCAGACCCTCGCTCGCATTACCGTCGAAAAGAGATGCTAATAACTGATTACACATCATCCGTGTCATTCTGTCAAGGCCCGGAGCTGCAATACCTACTTTTAGGTCTCTACGTTTCTCTTGGATGAACGAGCACGACATCGTCAGCGGCGTCGGCCGCGTGATCCGCAGGCTCGGCCGCCTGGCTGCACCGCCCCGTGGGGGGGGCGGGCTTCTCGGGGGGTGAGGAATCTGCAACAATATGAGCGTCTCGACAATTCTCGTGTGACCTTTTCCGTCGTTCTGCGGGACCATGAATAGGGACCGACAGATGGGGATCGGCGATGACCCGAGCCCACGAGTGCGACACCGAGGAGCTGGTTCGCCGTGCCGGCGACGGTGACGACTGGGCCGCCCGACAGCTTCTGACGCGGCACCGAGGCCGACTCCGGCAGATGGTCGCGGTTCGCATGGACCCGCGGCTGGTCACCCGGATCGACCCGTCGGACGTCGTACAGGAGGCTCTGATGGAGGCCTCGCGAAAGCTGCCCACGTACCTGAGCGACCGGCCGCTGCCGTTCTATCCGTGGCTCCGGCAGATCGCCTGGGAGCGGCTCGTCGACCTGCACCGCCGCCACATCCGGGCACGCAAGCGGGCCGTCGGCCGTGAAGACTGGCGTGACACCCTCTCCGACGCCTCGGCCGCGCAACTGGCCGACCAACTCAGTGCCGGGGGCCCCGGCCCGGGCAGCCATGCCGTGAGAGAGGAGCTTCACGGGCGCGTGAGGACGGCGTTGGCCCGGCTGGCACCGCGGGACCGCGAGGTGTTGGTGCTTCGGCACCTCGAGCAGCTCTCGACCCGGGAAATCGCTTCGATCCTGGACGTGTCGGAAGGAGTGATCAAGACGCGACATCTCCGGGCACTGCAGCGCCTTCGCGGCCTCCTTGAGGACGAAGCATGACAACGCGCGCGGACAGCGTGGGGCGATCGACCGCCACCGATCCGCTGCTTGCCGATCTGGTTGAGGAGCTCACGGCCAGGATTCAAGCCGGCGACCCCGTCGACATCGATGCCCTTGCCGAGCAGTATCCCGAACAGTTCGACCAGTTGCGCAGGCTGCTTCCCGCCCTGACCATCCTCGCCGACCTGCACGAATCCGCGGCCGACGGAACGCCCGTCGCACCCGCGGAGACGGACTCAAACGCCCTGCGTGGTCGCCTTGGCGACTATCGCATCATCCGCGAGGTGGGGCGCGGGGGGATGGGGGTCGTGTACGAAGCCGAGCAACTCTCGCTCGGGCGGCGGGTGGCGCTGAAGGTGCTGCCGTTCGCTGCCGTGCTCGACCAGCGCCAGCTGCAGCGGTTCAAGAACGAGGCCCAGGCGGCCGCGCAGTTGCACCAGAACAACATCCTGCCCGTGTACTCCGTGGGCTGCGAGCGCGGAGTGCATTTCTACGCGATGCAGTTCGTGGAGGGGCCGACGCTCGCGGATGTAATCCGCGAGCTGAAGGGACAGAGGGACGGAGGGACAGAGGGACCAAGGGGCAGAGGGATTGCGGGAACGGGGGAGGAGGAGCAGCACAACGCAACCGAGCCGCGACCGTCAGGGAGCGACCCCATTCCGAACCGCGCCCGTCAGGAAGCGGCCGGGTGGCCCACCTCCTCTGGAGGTGGGGGACGCGATTCACCTCCGCACCCTGCAACGCAACCACCCATCGACGACGAGCCAATCGCGTCCCCCACGTCTGAAGACATGGGGCACCCATGCGGGTCATCCGAGACCGCTCGGCGGTTGACGGGCGCGGCGTCGGCGATCTCTTCCGACGGCTCGACGAAGACCCCCTCGTTCTTCCGGTCGGTGGCCCGGCTGGGCGTCCAGGCGGCCGAGGCCCTGGAGCATGCCCACGACCGGGGCATCATCCATCGTGACATCAAGCCGTCGAACCTGCTCGTCGAGGGGCAGGGTCACCTGTGGGTCACCGATTTCGGCCTCGCTCACTGCCAGGGCGACAACGGCCACACGCTCACCATGCCCGGCGATCTGCTCGGCACGCTTCGCTACATGAGCCCGGAGCAGGCCCAAGGCGGCCGGACGCTGCTTGACCACCGCACCGACATCTACTCGCTGGGCGTGACGCTGTACGAGTTGCTAACACTTCAGCCCGCCTTCACCGGGCGGGACCGCAGCGAGCTACTGCGCAAGATCGCCGACGAGGGCCCGCGCCCGCCGCGGCAGCTCAACGACGCGATTCCTGCCGACCTGGAGACCATCGTCCTTAAAGCCGCCGAGAAGGAACCGCAAGACCGCTACGCCACCGCCGAGGCCCTGGCCGACGACCTGAGGCGTTTCCTGCGGGACGAGCCGATCCTGGCCAAACGCCCCACGCTGATCGAGCGGACGAAGAAGTGGTCACGGCGGCACAAGACGTTGCTCACCGCGGTGATCGTCACAGCGATGGCGGTGCTGGCCGTCAGCACCGTGCTGCTGTGGCAACAGGTGGCGCGCACGGGGGCGGCCCTCTCCGCAACCGCAGTTCAACGCGAACGGGCAGACGCGAACTTCAAACGAGCCCGCGACGCCGTGGATCGAATGCTGACCCGGGCGGACGAGTTGGCCGAGATGCCTCACACGGAGCACGTTCGGCGCGGGTTACTGGAGGACGCCCTGGAACTCTACGAAGGGTTCCTCGAGCAACACGGCACGGACCCGGAGGTGCGGTACGAGACGGGACGTGCATACAAGCGCGTTGGCGACATCCGTGCGATGCTCGGTCAGCATGGCGACGCCGAGGAGGCCTACACGCAGGCGATCGCCCTGTTGGAGACGCTGGCAGCGGATGAGCCGGATGTCCCGGACTTTCGGCACGGGCTGGCCAGAGCACTCCTCGGTTTCGCCGACTTGCTGCGGGAGACCGGCGGACGGGTCGGCGAGGCGGAGGAGGTTCTCCGTCGCAGCGCCGCCGTGGCCAAGGCGCTTGCGAACGAGCACCCCGAAGTGCCCCGGTACCGCGTCACTCTTGCCCGGAATCTCCAGGCGCTTGGGACCCTGCACGTGGACCGGCTCCAGGAAGGCGACGTTCCCGGCGCGTTTGAAGCCTTTCGCGACGCCGTGATCCTGTACGAAGCCTTGGCAAAGGAGTTCCCCGAGGTTCCCGAGTACCGGGACGATCTGGCCTCGTGCCTCGACAAACAGGCCTGGCCACTCTGGGCCTGCGGTTACCACGATGCCGCGGAACGGGACTACCGAGAATCGATTGCTCTCCGTCAGAAGCTCACGAACGAATTCCCCAAGGTCGCGGCCTATCGCCGCGGCCTCGCCCACGGGCATTTCCAGCTCGGTCAGTGGTTGTTGCGGGGCGGGCGGGCCGACCACGCCGAGCGTCACGTGCGCCGGGCTCTGGAACTGCGAAAGGAGCTGGCCACCGACTTCCCCGGCGTCCCGGGCTACCGGCTCGAGCGGGTAGAGAGTCACCGACTGCTCGGCCGTTTGCTCTTCCATACAGGCCGGGCTCGCGAGGCACAGGCCGAACGTGAGACGGCACTCGCCACTGCCGAGGCGTTGACCGACGCGTACGCCGGCGTACCCGCCTACCGGTTTGCCGTAGCGGAGACGCACTACGAACTCGGCGAGGCGTTCATTGCCGAGGGGCGACCAGGTGACGCGGAGGAGGAACTAGGTTCCGCCAGAGGGTCGTTGAAAAAGCTGGTGGATGAATGCCCTGACGAGGAAAGGTACCGCCACCGCCTGGCCTGGACGGACCATCACCTGGGCCTGGCCCTGTGGGAGACCGGACGACGCGACGAGGCAGCCGCGGCCTTCGACGCGTGCACGCGCTTCCATGAGGCGTACGCGAACGCGCACCCCAACGGCGCCGATCCCCAGGCGCGGCTGGCGTGGTATCTCGTGGCGCGGCCGGATTGGCGGCCCGACGACGCGATCCGGGCCGTGGGACTCATGGAACGCGCCGTCGAACTGGACCCGGAGGTCGGCGGGCACCAGTGGGACCTGGGCATGGCGCTGTACCGTGCGAATCGCTACAAGGACGCCGTCGCCGCGTTCGAGCAGGCCATGGAGATGGGCGACGAGGGACAGTGGTGCTGGTTCTTCCTGGCCATGGCCCACTGGCAACTCGGCGACAAGGAACAGGCACGCAAGTGGTACGACGACAGCGTCGCGTGGATGGAGCGAAATATGGCCGGCGACGCGGACGCTCCCCGCTTCCGCGCCGAGGCCGCGGAACTGATGGGAATCGAACAGCAGGGATCTGGGAACGGGGAACAGGGAACGGAGGTAGAAAGGGATCGAGGGAACAAGGGATCAAGGGATCGAGGTGGGATGCCCAGCGGCTGAGAGCTGACAGCCTCTGGCTAATACTACAACGCTAACACCTTGGCCACTTGCAGGTGCGTATGTTCTTCAGA
>CAYMME010000576.1:0-5207 GCA_964391465.1 uncultured Planctomycetales bacterium | reverse complement strand
TGGTGGGCTTGGGTTGTTGTTTGGGGGTTTATGGGGGGGGGGGGGTTTGGGGGGGGCGGTTTTTTCGGGGGGCGGCCCGGCCTGCGGGGCGCAGGCCGCTACCTCGCGCGGGGGCTGCCCACGGCTTCGGACGGGGTTGCCGCGGAGTTGGCGCGTTCGGCTCACGCTGGTGCGCGCGAGCGGCGCGCCATGACGGCGGTTGCGACCGCTAGCAGTAGGAGCGTCAGGAGGAGCAGGCCCTTTCCGGTTAGCGTTGGGACCGGGGGTTCGCAGGCGTCGCCTATGCCGTTGTCGTTGGTGTCCGTCTGGTCCGTGTTGGGCACGAGCGGGCAGTTGTCGGTGCCGTCGGGGATCGTGTCGTCGTCCGAGTCGGGGTCGAGGTAGTTGGGGGTGCCGTCGCCGTCGGTGTCGTCGTTACTCTCGTCCAGATCCGAGAGGCCGTCGGCGTCGCCGTCGAAAGCGTAGAGGTCCACGTGCACGAAGGGTTCGAGATACGCCTCCGACGGGCCGTCGGCGAACGCGACCCACATCTCGAGGTCTGTCGCGTCATAGACCACGTTCACGACGTTACCCCCGTGTGTGGCGATGGCGACGGCGATGGCCATCATCGTGTTCTCGTCGTGGCTGCCGAGGTCGCTCATGATGAGCGGGTACGCACCTCGTCCTTCGTCTTCATAGACCGCGTCGACGGCTACGTTGGGCGCGTATTCGTCCGTTGGGTCGTTGTCGGTCCAGATGACGAGGTCGGTCGGAGGCGTCTCGGGAGCGTGGGCCAGGATCTTCACCGCGGCCAGCTCGCTCTGTCCGTCTCCGAACACGTAGTGGTATCGCTTGATCCGGTCGGCGTTGGTGAGGATGTCGATTGCGTCGGTCAGGCTGCCGGCATCGTACATGAGTTGGCGGAACAGCGGCATGAAGTGCGTGCCCGTCAGGTCGTATGGGAACTCGCCGCTGCTCGAGTTGCCCATCTCGGACAGCACGATTCCGGCCGCGTTGATGCCGGTGTGCGAGCCCGCGAGCCCGGCAAACGCAATGTTCGCGTGGGCCTGACCCACATTGGGCATGTACAGGATGATGACCGGATAGTCTTGCGCGCCGGCATCGACGTCCCAGTCCAGGTCGCGCGTCTGGTAGAGGTGACCGTCTGCCGTGGCCGTGTCCCACACCGCGACCGAACTGCACGAGTACGGCGCGATGATGGGCACACAATGCACGCGGCGCAGCGTCAGGTAGTCAACGGCGGAGCCGGCCGCAATGCCGAGCAGCTCGGCTTCGTAACGGTCGTCCGTGTACGGTTCGGTGGCGGCCCACGCGGCGTCCAGAGCTGCATTGACGGCGTTCGCATCGCCAATGAACGAGAGCTCGGCCTGAGCGTGGGTCAGGAAGGCCGGGATGAACGCCTGGATCTCGGCGGCGGCCAGTTGGCCGTAGCGGAACCCCATCTCGTACGGTGTCCCGCTGACCACGACGACCGCGATCTCCTCACTCCCGCTTCCCACCGACGTACGGTAGCCGTCGCCTTGCCCGAACGCCGGTCCGCAGACGCAAAGCACAAGCGTGGCCGCCAGGCCGCCGGGCACGCTGATCCGATCGCAATCGAGCATGGCATCAGCTCCGGATGTTGTGGACGATAGCCTCGCTTCCCAAAAGACGATTCCCAGCCCTTAGCGTACTTGAGTGACGTCGTGGCGACAAGCGGTCATGAGTGTGGCGTCCGTCGTTGGGTGGGCGCCATGGAAGTGGGTGGGAATCCGTCGGCGTCCAGAGTCGAGGGTTCACGGTTCAGTGGGCGGAAGCATTGAAGATGGATGCGCGACCACGTACAAGGGCAGGGGTTGATCATGTCGGGCGTAGCGGCGACCGGCCTTTGAGTGAACGAAAGGAGGTGCCCGGATGCGGCGGCTTGTCTTGATGTGCCTGGTCTGTAGCTGCGTGGTCTGCGCGTCCGAGGTTGCGCAGGCGAAGGAGTTGCCCAACATCATCTTCATCATGGCTGATGATCTCGGGTACGGCGATCCCGGTTGCTACAACCCGGACTCGAAGATCCCGACGCCACGCTTGGATCGGCTTGCCGCGGAGGGTATCCGCTTCACCGACGTGCATTCGCCGTCCGCGGTGTGCACGCCGACGCGTTACGGGGTGCTGACGGGGCGATACGCCTGGCGGACGCGGCTCGAGAAATGGGTGCTATACGGGTACTCGCCCTGCCTGGTCGACACCGAGCGCCTGACCGTCGCGTCGCTGCTGAAGAAGCATGGGTACGCGACGGCTTGCGTGGGCAAGTGGCACCTCGGTCTGGGTACGGCCGAGAAGACCGACTACGCCCAGCCGCTTCGCCCCGGACCCAATGTTCTGGGATTCGACTACTTCTACGGCATTCCTGCGTCCCTGGACATGGAGCCGTACGTCTACGTCAAGAACGAGACGACCGTGGAGCCGCCGACGAAGACCATCGAGGCGAGCAAGCAGCGTCGCCACGGCGGGGAAGGGTTCTGGCGGGGCGGGCCGATCGCCCCCGGCTTCCGCCACGGCGAGGTGCTGCCGACGCTGGCCGCGGAGGCCATCGGCTACATCGAAGGGCGAGCGTCCAAGGCAAAGGACCAGCCGTTCTTCCTCTACTTCCCATTGACCGCACCGCACACGCCGTGGCTGCCTGCGCTTGCGTTTCAGGACAAGAGCGGGGCGGGCCCCTATGGCGACTTCGTTATGAACGTGGATTGGATCATCGGGACGGTGCTCGACGCGCTCGTGCGCACCAAGCTGGTCGACCGCACGCTGGTCATCGTGACCAGCGACAACGGGGCACACTGGACGAAGGGTGACATCGCCAAGTACGGCCACCGGGCGAATGCGCATCTACGCGGCCAGAAGGCGGACATCTGGGAGGGCGGTCACCGCGTGCCGTTCATCGCCCGCTGGCCCGGGCGGATCAAGCCCGGCACAACGAGCGACCAACTGACTTGCCTGGCCGACCTGCTCGCCACGACGGCCGCGATCGTTGGGGAGACGCTCCCGGCTGCGGCCGGCGAGGATAGCTACAACATGTTGCCCGCACTGCTTGGCGAACCGTCCAAGGGTCCGACGCGCGAGGTCATCGTTCATCACTCGGGGGACGGCATGTTCGCCATCCGGCAGGGGCCGTGGAAGTTGATCGTGGGTGGCGGATCCGGAGGATTCACCCCCCCGCGTCGCATCGAACCGAAGCCGGGCGAGCCGGCCGCACAACTCTACAATTTGCGGGACGATCCGAGTGAGGAGAAGAACCTCTACGCGGCTCACCCCGACATCGTAAAACGTCTGACGGCATTGCTGGAGAAGTACCGCGCCGAGGGGAGAAGCCGGTAGCGGGCAGATGACGGTTTCGCCCCGCCGGGGCTGGATCTCGACGATCGCAGGCAGTGAGCAACCGGATCGCGGATTGGTGTCGCGCCTCTAGTCCACGTCAAACCGCAGCTCGCGTTTCGCGTCGTCGACGGACAGGAACAGGTGCCAGCCGCCGCCGAGGTTCTCGACCTTGACGAGGATCGTGTTCGGTCCGGATCGGAGGTGGACGGTGATCTTGTCCTGGTGCGGGATGGCGATGCGGCCGATGTGCCGCATGTAGACCTGCTTGCCGTTGACCCATAGCTTCGCGCCGTCGTTGCTGCCGAGACTCAACGTCACGCCCATGTTTCTCGGAGCGATGATGCGGCAGCGGGCGTAGGCCACCGAGTTCGCGGTGGTGCGGAAAGTGCGGCCGAAGTCGAGCATTCCCGAGATGTCGACTTTGGCCTTCTGCCAGCTGGCCGGTCCATCGACGGTCGTGAATCGTGCGTCGCGATCGTACGGACCTTCGGGTGGGTACGCCCGCGCCAGCCCGGGCGGGATCGTCTCGAAGTCTTCCGGTTCTTCCTTGTTCCACTCGAGCGGGAACGGGCCGGCGATCATCCACTCGCGGACCGGCTGCCACGGCGTTTCCTCGGCCACATCGCGCAGCCCGTGGATGTTGTGCAGGCTCCAGGGGCTGTAGAGATAGAGCTGCTGCTCGGGAGGGACGTTGTAGCGGCGGGCCTCGACTTCGTGCATCGCGCGATCGACCACGGCTCTCGCGATCCGCATGGCTGTCTTCCATGCCACGACCGCATCGGCCGCACGTTGTTCGGCGGTCGCGTTCGCACAGGCCTCACTCGCGCGCGTCATGGCCAGTACGTCGGGTGACCGGCTGTTGCGATCGAAGCCCATCTTCCAGACCATGCCCGCCACCTTCTGCGTCTGGGCCACCGCTCCCGGCGATGCCACCGGCAGGAGCGTGGCGGGGACTTGCAGAACGCCGTTTCGCAAGCGACTCAACTCGCGCTCGTCGGTGGTTACGAGAACGAACCCCGCGAACTCCAACGACGGTATCGTCACTCGGACGGTGCCCGGTTTCGTTCCTCGTGTCACCGAACACTTGACGACATCCGGCGTGGCGATGAGCGCGGCCTGAGGCAGCTTGGCCGGGTCGGCCCACGGGCAGTCGACGGTCACGTTCTCGACGATGCCCTCGTCGACCCAGCGGTGATAGGTCGGTTTGAGCAGGGCTACCGAAAGCACGACCGAGTTGCGGTGGGTGAATGCGGTCGCGTCGAGGTCCGCGTGTGAGGACGTCAGTCCGTACGTGGGCGTTCCGGCCGCGAGGTGGTCGCTGACGAGCCGAACCTCGCGGCAGGTCAGTGCGACCATCGACGCGACGCCGGGACGACGATGGAGTTCACGGTGCGAGAAGTAGAGCAGTCCGCGCACGCCGCGGTTGATGGCGGCGAAGCTCAGCAGCCGCACTTGCTCCGGGTCGGGGATCGGAGCCGGCCCTTCTTCGACGGCCACGCGATGGTCGCGTCCGGTGCTGCCCCACATGAACGACTGCACCCAGGTCCAGAGCGGGTCACCGACGAACTTGCGCTGCCGCTCGAAGAATCGTAGGTGGCTTGCGTAGGACTGCTTCGGGAGCGGATAGTCGTATTGACAGCGGATGTCGACGAACTTGGTGAAGACGGTCTGCGCCTCCGGCGTTTCTTCGGCGATGTAGTCGGCCACGGTGGGGACGGTCGGCGACTCCTCCCGCAAGATCGTCACCGTTTGCCGGATGCCCTCGAGGTGCTTCATGGTGATGTCATCGCCCACGTACCACGCCAGGAGGTTCGGCTCGTCGGCGATGCGCGACACGGCGCGAACCGACTCCGGCGGCCAGG
>CAYMME010000575.1:0-5218 GCA_964391465.1 uncultured Planctomycetales bacterium | reverse complement strand
GACCCTGCTTGATACATCTGGAGAATCTGTGTTGCATTTCCTGGACCATCATGGGATACTCAACGTCCGGACAGAATTCGCTGGGGGCAAGGGAGGACAATCACGATGATACGTATCGCTGCAATCATGGTAGGGGCAATCGTATTCTGCGCACAACCGGCGGCCGAGGCCCAGACGATCCTACGGGTCGACTGTACGGCCACCGACCCGTCGCCTGACGGCACGACCTGGCCCAAGGCGTACCCGCACGTCCAGGATGCCCTCGCCGCCGCGGCCGGCATCGCCGTGCCCGGCAGCCCGGTGCACATCTGGGTGGCCGAGTGCACGTACATGCCCGACGGCGGCTACATCACGCCCGGTGGCGCACACACGTCCGGCTCCGGCTTTACCTCTGCCGAGTTCCAGCTCATCGACAATGTCGAAGTCTACGGGGGCTTCCCCACCGGCGGCGGTGACGGGGCCTTCGAAGCGCGTGATCCGGACCCGGACTCGAACGGCACGGTCTTGTCGGGCGATTTGAGTGGCGACGACGGCCCGCTTCGCGTCCAGGATCTTGCTGCGTGCTTCAGCGGTTGGGATGTGCCTCTACAGCCCGGCTGTGAGACCTTCGACTATGACACGGACGGCGACGTCGATCGGCTCGACCTGCCGTCCTTTCTTGCCGCGAACGGCTACGGCGAGAACAGCTCCGACGTCGTATGGTCTGTCCAGACGGACGCATCGGCCATTCTCGATGGCGTGCGTGTGAGTGGCGCCGTCGATGAGGGGATGTACAACCATGAGAGCAGCACGACGGTGACTCGCTGCCGGTTCGAGGGCAACGCGTCCGGTGGCGAGGGTGGAGGGATGCACAACTTCAAGAGCAGCCCCACGCTGAGCCACTGCACGTTCAGCGGGAATGTAGCGGATAGTCGGGGCGGGGGTTTGTTCAATGGCTCCGGTGGCACGCCCACGCTGAACGACTGCACATTCGACAGGAATGTGTCCACCTCCAGCGGCGGCGGGCTCGCAAACCGAGGTTCCGTGCCGAACCTATCCGGTTGTTCGTTCACCGGGAACGTGGCCGATTGGCGCGGGGGTGCGGTGTACAACGAGACCGGCATCACGTCACTGTTTGCGAACTGCAGCTTCATTGGGAACTCGGCCGGCACAATAGGTGGCGGGATGTACAACGGAGACCTGTGCACCCCAACGCTGGTCAACTGCCTCTTCATTGCGAATTCGAGCGGCCAGGACGGCGGCGGAATGTACAATGACGAGTGCGCGCCGCTGGTAGCCAACTGTACGTTCAGTGCGAACACGGCGGATGGGAGCGGCGGAGGGATGCACAACGTGAATAGCGCCCCACCGGTAACGAACTGCGTGTTCTGGGGCAATGTCTCCGACGCCGATGGGACGTCCGGCGGACCGTTCACCGACGAGCGGGGCCAGATCAACCCGGCCCTCCTCGTCAGCCACACGTGCATCCAGGACGACGACCCCGACGATGCGAGCGTCCCGTTCGGCGGAACGGCCAACGGCAACATTGATGACAATCCGCTGTTCGTGCGTCACCCCGATCCCGGTCCGGACGGTGAGTGGGACGGCGTCGACGACGACTACGGCGACTTGCGGTTGCTGCCGGGGTCGCCTTGCATTGACGCTGGCGACAATACTGCCGTTCCGGCGGGCGTGATTGCCGATCTCGATGGCAAGTCCCGGTTCCTCGACGATCCCGGTACCCCGGACACCGGCAACGGCACGCCGCCGATCGTTGACATGGGTGCGTGCGAACGCCCAGCGCTTCCGCCGCCTGTCCCCGCACTGGCTACCCCGGCTCTGGTAATGACGACACTGCTGCTTGCGGCAATCGGTGCGGTCCTCGTGCGCCGACGAGCGACGGGCGGAACGTAATCCCAGTGGCACGAGCAACCACAGCGCGTGGCAGAACGAATCGCTGTCGCCCAAGCCTCGAACAGCAGGGAACGGGGAACGGGGAACGGGGCGCGGACGGGTTCGCGTCCCGACGGGCATGCGAACGGCTACCGCTGCCGTCGCCTCATCACCGCCGCTGCGCCGAGCGCCATGAGCAATACGGTGGCCGGCTCGGGGACGGGGTTGGCGGGCATGGCGGCCGCAGCCGCGGCGGCGTTGGCGGCTGATGCGGGCGGGAACGCACCACCGTATCTCGTGGAGATCAGCTCGAAGCCATCTGCGGTTTCCTCTTCGGTGACGACGGGCGACGCGCCGACGGCGAGACCGATCAGCGCCGTGGCCGAAGCCGTATGGTTGACCCAGGAACCACTCACGTACTTCGGCTCCACGTCGGCGATGGCGTCGGCGTCGGTGTCCATCGAGAACTGAATCGCCGCACCGACCTCGGTGTCGAGAAGCATGTCGACATGCTGCGTGCCGGAAAAGAGTCCGGAGTAGATGGTGGTGCCCGTGTCGGTGTTGATCAGGGCGGCGTTGTCGCCGGAGCTCATGTAGAACGAGTCGTATATCGAGAGCCCCACGGAACTGACGTTCGATGACACGTTCGCCCTGGCAAGGCCGCGGTTGTCGCTGTCTCCGGCTCCGAAGCCGAGCGAACTCTGGGCGTCAATCGAGAAGGCGACCTGGTAGGAGAACTGGACGGTCACCGGCGTGCCGATCGGGAGCGTCGGGTGCGTGACTGTCAACTCGTCCTGGAACAACGCGTCACCGCTGGCGGTCATCCCGTACCTGGAGGCCGAGATGTCTCCGGGGTTCGCAATCGATGCACCGAGAGAGCCGGCGGCACTGCCGATAGCGTTGTTGGTGAGGTTCGACCCGGCGATCCCGGCCGCGTGCAGGTGGCCGTTCGTTCGCTCGTAGACACCGGTGCTTCCGTCGTCCGGAAGGGCCACCGGACCCGAGTCGGCCACGGGGGAAATGGTGATGTCGCTCTTGGTCAGACGCCCCGATGCGGTGCCCTGCAGCAGGACACTGGCCGGCGCCTCGGCGCCCGAACACAACAAGACGACCGCGACGACGAGCGCACAGACACTTCGACTGGTGATCATCTGAAGACCCCCCTGGAATAGACTGACTGGATTCTCTCAACTCCGCAACCACGATTCTACTGCGATCAGCAGCGCGATGGCAAGGGCACCCGACGGTCTCCCGGCGGCCGATAAGTTGTCGACACAGCGACGACGAAACCGGTGCTCGGTAGGCCCTTCACATGCAGCAGCAAACGCGGTCCGGAGCGTGGATGGATAACTGGGCGCGGTTGGATTCGAACCAACGAAGGCTTTCGCCAACGGGTTTACAGCCCGTCCCCTTTGGCCAACTCGGGCACACGCCCTTGCCCGTGGCGCATCAGCCCGGGCATGATCGTACGTAGCTTAGTGAGACATCTGCCGGAAGTCCAGCCTCCGGGAAGGGTAGTGGCGAAGGCGCTCGGCGCCTGCGGGCCCGGCCCCCGAGGGTGCATCTCAAATTCGGTGGCAGCCGGGTGCCACGGGCAGCTTGCCTGCCCGTGCTCACCACACCTGGACCGCGGGAAACACTGGCGGGCAAGCCGCCAGTGGCACCCATCACGTGTGGTGGTGCCACGATTCATGAGATGCACCCGGCCCCCGATGCTTTCGTCGATTCTGCTGGCGGTGATCCGGACACGCAGCTAGGATGGCCCAACTGTGACCATGATCACGGATCGATTCATACAGCGGCTGCGTGAGGTGGTTGACGCCGACGGGTTGCTCCCGGCCGGCACGTCCGTGGTGGTCGGTGTGTCCGGCGGCTGCGATTCGCTTGCGCTAATGCACGGGCTCGCGGCGGTGAACGAGGCCGCGGACGCCGGCTGGCGGGTGCACGTCGCCCACCTGAACCACATGCTGCGCGGCGACGCGTCCGACGCGGACGCCGATTTCGTGCGGGAGCAGGCGGAGGCGCTCGGGCTGCCGTACACGGTCGAGGTCGAGGACGTGGCGGCCCAGGCCGGCGGGGGACGCGGCCTCGAGGAAGTTGCCCGCGATCGGCGGTATGCCTTCTTCCAGCGGGTTGCGCTGCGGACGGGCAGCCCGGTGGTGGCGATCGGCCACCAGGCCGACGACAACGCCGAGACCGTGCTGCACCGGATCGTGCGGGGCACCGGTTTGCGCGGCCTCGGCGGCATGCCGGCCTCACGCGAGATCGCCCCGGGGAGCGGGATCCGGCTGGTCCGCCCGCTGCTGAACTTTCGTCGGGCGGAGCTGACCGCCTTCCTGGCCGAGCGTGGCGTATCGTTCCGCGAGGACGAATCCAACGCCGACGAACGATTCACGCGCAACCGCATCCGCGGCACGGTGCTCCCGTTGCTGCGCGAGTCGGTCAACCCGGCCGTCGACGACGCCCTGCTGCGGTTGGCCGAGCAGGCGCGGTGGGTCGACAGCTACCTGCGAGAGACGGCGCAGCGCGTGTTCGAGGCCCTGGTCGTGCGGCGGACCGACCGGGAATTGGTGCTGAACATCCACGCCCTCACGGCCAAGAGCCTGATCGTCCAGGCGGAGGTTATCCGCCAGGCCGTCCTGTACTTCGAGCTCGGCGAACAGGATCTCACGTTCGGACACGTGCGGATGGTGCTGGAGCTGGCCGCCGCGGGGACCAGCGGCAAGCAGCTCGATTTGCCGGGCGGCCTGTCGGTGGCCAAGGAGTACGGGCGGCTGCGGTTCTCGCTGCCGGACCGCGAGCCGCGTGAGAGCATTGCTCCGGAGGTCAGCGTGAAGCTGCCGGGGGAGACGATCCTTCCCGTACGGCGGATGCGAATCCAGGCCGAGCCCATTGACGCCGACTTCGGCGGCCTGCTGTCGTGGAAGACGAGCCGGCCGCCGAACGAGGAATGGCTGGATTGGGATCAGGTGCACCCGCCGCTGGTGGTCCGGGCGCGGCGGCAGGGCGACCGATTCTGGCCGCTGGGCGGGCCCGGCTCGAAGCGGATCTCCGAGTTTCTCAGCGACGAGAAGGTCAGTCCGGCCGAGCGAGTGCGTGTAGCCGTGCTGTGCGATCAGCTAGGGCCGGTCTGGATCATCCCGTACCGGATCGACGAGCGGGTGAAGATCACGCGAGCGACGCGGCGCGTGCTCAAGCTGACGGCCACACCGCTGTCGTCAGGATGATACTGGCGGGGCGGAGTCGGATCGTCTCGTTCGTTGTGTAGTATCTTACGCAGAGTGCATCCCTTCCGAACCGCGACCGTGAGGGAGCGGCCGCGGCAAGGCGAAGCATTGCCGCTCCC
>CAYMME010000574.1:0-5233 GCA_964391465.1 uncultured Planctomycetales bacterium | reverse complement strand
CCTGCTCACAGCCCCGGAGCCCGAGTATCTGCAGCTCCTTGAGTCCCTTCAGGTGCGCCAGACCGGCGTCCGTGATCTGCGTTTCGCCGAGGTCGAGCGTCTGCAGTTCCCGGAGTCTCTTCAGGTGTGCCAAGCCGGTGTCGGTGACCTGCGTCCTGTGGAGGTAGAGCGTCCGCAGCTCCTTCAGTCCCTTCAGGTGCGCCAGGCCGGTGTCGGTGATTCCCTTGCAGCTCCAGAGGTTGAGCGTTCGCAGCTCCCTCAGCCCCTTCAGGTGTGCCAGGCCGGTGTCGGTGATCTGTGTGGAGCTGAGTGTCAGCGCCCGCAGTTCCTTCAACCCCATCAGGCGTGCCAAGGTGACGTCCGTGACCTGTGTGTGACCGAGGTCGAGCGTCCGCAGCTCCTTCAGGCCTTTCAGGTGCGCGAGACCCGCGTCGGTGATTTCCTCGCAGCTCCAGAGGTTGAGCGTCCGCAGCTCCTTCAGTCCCTTCAGATGCACCAGGCCGGCGTCCGTGATCTGCAGGGAGGCGAGGCCGAACATTCGTAGCGACGTCAGTCCCTTCAGGTGCGCCAAGCCGGTGTCCGTGATCAGCGTGTTGTGGAGCTCAAGCGTTCGCAGCTCCTTCAGGCCCTTCAGGCGCGCGAGGCCGGCGTCCGTGGTGTGCGTGTCGGTGAGGTCGAGCGCGCGGAGGTCCGTCAGGCCCTTCAGGTGTGACAGGCCCGCGTCCGTGATCTGTTCGCACCCGGCGAGGTCGAGCGTGCGCAACTTCGTCAGTCCCTTCAGATGTGCCAAGCCGGCGTCGGTGATATGCTCGCAGCCGACGAGGTCAAGCGTCCGCAGGTCCGTCAGGCCTTTCAGGTGCGCCAGGCCGGCGTCCGTGATTTCATCACACCACACAAGCCGGAACGTTCGCAGCTTTGTCAGTCCCTTCAGGTGCGCCAAGCCGGCGTCGGTGACTTGTCCGCAGAGAGTGAGGTCGAGCGTCCGTAGCTCCTTGAGGCCCTTCAGGTGCCGCAGGCCGTCGTCCGTGGTCCATGTGCAAGAGAGGTTAAGCATTCGCAGGCCCTTCAGGCCCTGCAGTTGTGCCAAGCCGCCGTCCGTGATCTGCGTGCAGTAGCTGAGGTCGAGCGTCCGTAGCTCCGTGAGTCCCTTCAGGTGCGCCAGATCGGCATCGCCGGCGGGCAACAGTCTGAGTCCTGGGATCCTGGCTACCCGAATTGCTGCTCGGACCTTTGCCATGTCCCGAGGCCCGACGGGCGTGATCCACCACGACACGCCCGCCGGTATCCTGAGCGGCTTGTCCGAGGGCGTTTGGCCGATGAGTTCGGCGTCAGCGTCGGGCTTCTTCCGAACGAAGACGTAGAACGCCACGCTGGAGTTGAAGGTTCTCGCTCCGCGCGCGGGTTCTGCCGGTGCCTGCCCGGCCTCAGCCCGGCCGCAAGCCGCCGCCAACACGATGAGCGCGGCGAGCGCGCCAAGTACGCATGTCCGCTTGTTCATGTGCGCGTCTCCCTCTCCGCCCTTCCCCAGGGGGCGGGTTTCGCGCCGTGCTCCCAACATCGACTGCAGCCCTCAGCCGTCCAGCTCGCCCTCGGCGAGGCCGGTCGGCAGTGCGAGCGGCCGCTCGCACGTGCTCTCCAGGTCCACATATGTACCGGTGTCGGACGCGTCGTGGAACGCGTGCATCAGGTCGAGCACGTGGTAGGCGAGCGCGCTGTTCGCGCGATGCGGGCGGCCGTTCTGGATCGCCAGCGCCATATCCGCGACGGCGTAGCCGCGGGCGTTCTCGGAGAACTCCTCGGTCGGCAGATCGCGCCAGTCGTCCTCGTCGTGCCGCTTGACCCGCACGCCGCCGGCGAAGCAGTTCGGATCGGGCACGGCCAGCGTGCCCTCGGTCCCGTAGATCTCGATCGGCTGGGTCCGCGTCGACGCCCAGACGTCGAAGCTCGTCGTGATCGTGCCGACGGCGCCGTTCACGAAGTCCATCACGCCCGCAATGTGGGTCGGCGTGTCGACCGTGACGACCGTCCCGTTCAGCGGCTCGCTCGTGATGGTCCGCGTCGGGAACGTGATCCGCGTCGACCCGCTGACGCGCTCGACCGGTCCGAGCATGTTGACGAGCGCGGTCAGGTAGTAGGGCCCCATGTCGAACATCGGGCCGCCGCCGACCTTGTAGTAGAACTCCGGCGACGGATGCCAGCTCTCGTGGCCGTGGCAGAGCATCAAGGCGCTCGCGCCGACCGGCTCGCCGATGAGGCCGTCGTCGATCGCCTTGCGGCACGTCTGGTGGCCCGAGCCGAGGAACGTGTCGGGTGCGCTGCCGACGCGTACCCCGTTCGCCTCCGCCGCCTCGAGCAGCTTCTTGCCCTCGTCGCGGGTGATCGTCAACGGCTTCTCATTGTGCACGCTCTTGCCCGCCTCGACAGCGGCCTGCGAGACGCTCGCGTGCGCGATCGGGATCGTCAGGTTCACGACGATCTGGACGTCGGGATCGGCCAGCAGCTCCTCGGTCGTGCACGGCTTCGGCACGTCGAACTCCTCGGCCTTCTCCTTCGCCCGGTCCATGATCAGGTCGGAGCAGGCGACGACCTCGAGATACGGCGAGTTCTTCATCGTGGGAAAGTATGCGCCGCAGATCGCGCCGCATCCGACCACGCCAACTTTCGTTCTCTCTGCCACGGCTGTTTCTCCTCTTATCTTACTCTTGCTTTTGCTCTCAATCGTAATCTCGTTTCTTCGACCCCCGCCGCACCTCAACGGCGATCAAGATCAGGATTGCGATTTGCTCTGTTGAAAAGCCCGGCTCAGCGGTGCGAAGAGATTCTTCGCTTCGCTCAGAATGACAATATGCGGCCATCTGCACAGGTTGTCATCCTGAGCGTGAGCGAAGCTTGCCTGCCGCAAGCAGGGATCTCGGTTTTCAACAGAGCAATTACGATTAGGATTATGAAAGAACCGCGGCCCTAGTCGCGGCTGGCCCAGACCACGCCGCGCTTCATGATCTCCATGACCTCGGGCACCTCGAAGTCCTTCGCCACGTGCCCGAGCGACGTGTAGAACACCTTCCCGTCGCCCCACATCCGCTTCCAGACGGCCGGCATCGTGCACTGCGGAATCCACGGGCAGTGCTCGACCACGACCTCCGTCGTCGCCAGCACCTCGTTCGACGGGTCGACGTGCATGTAGTACTGCTCGGAACTCATCTTGAAGTCCGACAGGCCCGCGACGATCGGGTCCCCGGGCTTCGTGATGTTGACCTCGTAGTCGATGCCGCCGCCAGGGTGCGCGACCCACTGCCCGCCGACCATGAACTGATAGTCGGTGTTCTGGCGGAACGCATCGGCCATGCCGCCGTGCCAGCCGGCGACGCCGACGCCGTCGCGGACCGCCTGGTTGAGCGCGTTCCACTGCTCGCCGCTGATCTCGCCCATCGTCCAGCACGGGATCACGACGCTCAGCGACTTCATCTTCTCCTCGTCGAGATAGACGTCCATCGAGTCGGCGATCTCGACCTCGAACCCCTCGCCCTCGATGACGGGGGCGATGACGTCGACGCACTCTTTCGGCTCGTGGCCGTCCCATCCGCCCCACACAAACAACGCAGACTTCATGGCACGCACTCCTTTGTTGTCGGTGCCGGGCCTGGGCCCGGCAGATGCGGGGGAGAGTACCGGCCCCTCTCGCTCATGTCAAGCGGAAAGGGGCAGGAGACCGATCGAGGTGCGGAAGGCGTCAAGGGGCGGAATCAGGGGGACGTCAGCTTCACGTACTGGACCTGCATGTGGTGATCTTCTGAGTAGTTCCCGTTCACGGTGACGAAGAGCAACTGCATTCTCGTGTCCCACGGTATGTTTGTGGTGTGTGTCTTCACGAGCTGGCCGTCGATGTAGAAGTCGACTTTGCTCTGCGTCGCCACCCACTTGTACACGTGAAAACGGTCCCTCATATTGTGTTCCGTGCTCTTCTGCGTCAACGTCGTTGCGTCGACGGTCACGGAGTCGCAGGCGTCGTCGGATATGTCGTCGAAGAGAAACCCGATTCGCTGTGGAAGAGCATGCGGATAGAGGCTGGTGAGACAGCAGAATTGATTCGTGCCCCAGTCCGTTGGAGTCCCGGGTATCGTCGCCTTCATGCCGCATTCGAGCGTCAGTTGGCCGTAATCTGACGGTTTCCACCCCGGACGCGTCATGATACTGACCCGGGAGTTGCTGGTGCCGGTCGACAGGTCGATTTCGGACTGCTGGAATGAAATCGATGCCGTACCTGTTTTCGTGATCTCCCAGAGCGCGGACAACTGAGACTCCTGCGAGTAGTCAAAATCGTCGAAGAACAGGATCTCGCTCTCCACCATTATGGGGATGGTCATGTCGAACGTCTCGTCGGGGACAACCCCGTCGTTCGTCATCCCGCCCTGTCTGACGACGCACTTGATAGCCCTCGTAAAGCAGGTGATTCCTCGCGCCCATTCACCGTCCAGGCCTCCGGAGACGTGATGCTGAGCGTCAAAGGAACGCACCCGTCTCCCAATGACGATATCGACGTCAGGCGCACCATCGCCGTTCTCGTCAAGCGCGGTCGCTGGGGAGCAGTCCGGCTGACTGTAGACGCTCCGTGTGATCGTTCCATAGTCCGCGCCCGGGGCTTTGTCGAAGGAGTATTCGATGTAGGCGTAGGGGGTTGACAGGCCGGCGTCGCGTGGCACGAGGAAGACAAAGGTCTGCCCGTCCGAACTCACATTGAAATACAGGATCCTGCTTCTGGACGTTCGCTCAAGGTCCCCGCTGATCTGATCGAAGATTGCCGATGCCTCAAGCATGATGCACTGTCTCTCGATGCATGCGCGAGCAAGCCCGGTGGCGGCGTCAAAGATCACGTACATCGCCCTCAAGAGGACGATGCTCAAAGCGACCGCCACAACGAGTTCGATGAACGTAAAGGACTTCCGTCGCGCCATGCCCCGAAGAATGGATTTCATCTTCTTCCCCTGACTTCCCTGCGCGATCACAGACGACGCGCTAACTCGACCCGTCGCCCCCTCGCGACCCCGGGCCGAAGTTCAGTCCTTCCCGTCCTTCTTCGGCGCCGGTGCGGTCATTTCGGAGGCCCTGATGTTGTCGGCATAGCTATTGCCGCCGCCGGTGGGCCCGGACAGATAGAGTCGGGCGGCCAAGACCTTCGGATCGATCCGTCTGTCTGTCGTCCAAACGAGTCGGCTGTCAATCCAGAACTGAACGC
>CAYMME010000573.1:0-5269 GCA_964391465.1 uncultured Planctomycetales bacterium | reverse complement strand
TTGGCCGTCGAGGTGCCCCCATTCCCGATGCCGCACGAGGGTGTCTACGCGTTCGAGCTGCACGCCGGGGGGGAGATGATCGGCGCTCGCCGGATTCGCGTTGCTCGGAGGGAACCGCGCCGGCGGGAGTAGACGGGTGTTGGTTGATGTGAAGATGGGGTGTTGAATCGGGGCAACGTTGCGGTAATCTGTTTCAACCGTTTAAGTTAGGGCGGAAGCCGTTTGTGGCCGGCTCTGGGGCGTTGCCTCGACGCAACATTCAAAGGTGATACAACTTACCCAGGTTTACGTCGTCTCGCGCGGGGGCTCGTGGCAGGTTCCGCTCCCATAAGGATTTGCGCCGCAATCGAACGGGGAAGGTCCGATTGATCTCGCGATGGCATGCGCATTGCTCTTCGGTTATCCAGACGCGGAGGCATTCGCCTTCGCGGCGGCGATCACTCAGCCGCGAGAGCGGGTGCTCCGGAGTCTCGGGGTACTATTGGCTCTCGTTGGTGCTACCGATCAAAGGGTCTTTGTCTGACTGGATTCATAGAACCTGCCGACGGGTCGGTGTGCGCGGCTGATCGCTCCAGGGTGGTTTCCGGAGGCGGCATTGTAAGGGACAGGTGTGTAAGAATCGACGGATGACGATTCTCGCCTCGGGTGATGTCGGCTGACCGAGGCGCAACGATTCTCTCTCTCCCTCCCAGGTTCGTGGGTCCCTGAGCGGCAACCCCCGAGCCTGGGCCCTTTTTTGCGCGGATCGGGTCAGGGCTCGGAGGGTGCGGACGACGGGGCGGTGGTGCTGCGGCGGGCGGCGGCAGCCCGGTATGCGGCCAGCCTGTCGTGGAGCATGCGTTCGGCCTCCGTCTTGGCGATCGGGATGAAGGTCTCGCGGCCTCTCACGACCCTGAGCAGATGTCCGGCCTCGTCAACGACACTGTGGGTGTCCGGGCCGAGTACGGTCTCTCGATCGGAAATGCGGTAGGCGTTTATGCTCTTTCCATCGACGTCGATGAACTCTTCGCCGCCCGTGCGCACAATACGCGTCACGATTCCCCGAAGCTCGCGGCTGTAGCAGGGGAAGGCGTAGATGGCCGGTTTGCCGAGGTCGACGAGACGCGGGAGGAGGCGGATCACGGCCTGGGGGAAGTAGCCCGCCGGCACCTCACGCGCTGCATTGGCCAGGAGCATCTGCCCCGGCGTGCTCGTGAAGCTCAGCGCCAGCATGCTCCGCTCGCGCAGTCCCCGATCGATTTCGACGGGTTGGCGCATGAGGCGGCCGTCCGGGTCCGGTCGGGCGGTCCATGCCTCGTACTCCCAGTGCTCGCTGGAGAGGTTGTGGTTCGTGCGCGTCACGCTGCGGCTTTCTCGCGGTGGTTCGTCGTCGCTGAACGAGAAGGTGTGCACTTCCACGACGATCTCGGTGGTCGTCCCGTCGGACACGCGCTGCTCCGTACGGCGAACGAGGCCCACGTTGCGCCCCTCGCGCGTGATGCGCAAGTACGTCTCCGGCAAGAGTTGAAGGGTCCCGAGGCGCTGCTTGACGCGCTCCAACAGGGAACGACCCTCCAGTGTGGCCCGGCTCACGATGTTGTCGGTCAGTTCGGAGCCGGGGAAGCGAAGCGTCGCGAGGGTGGCGGCAAGTGCACGATCGGCGTCGGAGCTCGAGGCGTCGGGGCTTTCCAGCCGCAGAACCAGAGACCGATTGGGCGGCATGGCGACGACGGTCACGTGTTCGATCCAATCGGCGCCTCCGACGCGGAGACGGAAGCTGCCGGTGGCCGCGTCACGGGCGGCGACGCGTTGCTCGCTACGGGCATCGACCCGCACGTCGCCCACGCGGTTCTGCCGTTCGTCCCGCAAGGCGTCGAGGATCGCGCTCGGCGTCGTGCTTCCGGCCGCGGCGTGGATGCTGACCGTCATCGCCCAACGTTTCGGTTCCACTGCGAAGCGAACGCGCTCGAGGCGGGTCCTGCTATCGCTGCGGCGGACTGTAACGGGGACGGCGTCGACCGGCGGGCGCAGCGAGAAGCCGAACACCGGGTCGGTATAGACTGCTCCGAGGGTGCCCCCGGGCGAGCCCGGGGCGCTTGCGGTTGGCGGCGCGGCGGCGACGCAGAGGGCAATCACCGGCAAGAGCGCGAAGCCGGCGGTGCTCCACGGTCTCGATTGCGGCTGGTTGCGGGGGTTCATTCGGGGCTTTTCAGGAGTTTCTCGGCGTCGTTCAGTATTCGGGGCACGTCGTCGACGTGGCGCTCGATCTTGTCCCGCGTCGCGGCTTTCAGCGTCATTCCGCCCTCCCAGGTCTCGCGGACCGGCTGCCCGTCGTCTCCGAAATAGATGATGTCGCAGGCGGGTTCGAAGTCGCGCCGGACAAGAAGTCCCCACGCCTCGACGGAGCCATTCGCGTCCTGCCTCGGGATGCGCCCGAGCGGATTGCACCACATCGTGCTCGTTTCGCCGGGGTAGCCGAAGAACGTGGTCACGCTGAAGATCGCAGGTCCCTCATCCGGCGTGCTGGCCGTGATGTACTGTGCCGCCGTGAGGGCTGCCTCGCAGACGAACGTGTCGTCGGCTTCGATGCTGTCGCGGGTGGCGAAGCTCCTCTGCCGTGCGCGTTCCTGCTTCCCGGGGGGGTCTTTCTCCTGGGAGCGGTAGTGAACGGCACTTCTGCCCTGGCGGACCTCCAGTGCCTGCTTGCCGGAGTCTGCGCCGAGGCTTGCCTCGACGAACCAGTCCTGCGTGTAGATCACTTGGTGCCTCAGCGGCGCGTGCAAGAACTCGGTCTTGCGAATGTGATATCCGTTCTTGCCGTCGCTTGTGATCGGTTCGCGCGTTGCCCAGCGGAAGCCGGCTGGCACACCGAGTATTGAGATCTGGTACCAGTCTTCGGCGGGTGCACCCGGCCACCAAGCCCCGAGTTCGCGGGTGCGGATCTCACTCAGGACGGCTTTCCCGCGCGCGGTGGCCGTCGCTACGTCCACGACGGGCGGAGCAGGGCCCGGGCGGATGGTTTCGGCCAGATTCCGGCACGCTTGCGCCAGGGCGTCTTCATCGCGCGGGCCGGCGACTCCTTCGATCAACGCCGCCTCACCTGCCTCGAGCGACACGCACCAGAACTCATGGATCTGTGCGGTACGTGGCTGGTCTCGGTCGAGCACCGCCCGGTAGGCAGTGTGCGATGGTCGGTTCACGGTCTCGATGCGAACGTCATGTGTCAGTTTCGCGTTGGCGACCCACGCGTGCAGCAGTTGCTCCGGCGTCCGGCCGCCGGCCAGCCACGTGCGCGAAACGACAATGTGCCAAGGATGCAGACTGTCCGCCGCCGACAGGCATCCGATGCGCTCGAGGGCTTCGCTCTCGTGCTCGTGGAACCGGGCACCCGAGGGCGGATCGAATTGAATGGCGTGCTTGCTGAAGTCAGGTTTGTCGCGCAGCACGGGGTCGGTGATCTCGATTGCTTCGGCGAGTCGTCGTACCAGGTCGAGATCAGGTTGTCCGCGTTGCCGGGCCGACCGGAGCAGGAGCGTGTAGTTCTGACCGTCCGGCGAGGAGCCCGTGGCGCACGCATGGCTCGGGCCACGGGACGCCTGGAGCATGAACGCCGCCCCAGGCAATGCGCCGAACGGCGCGAGCAGAATCGGATGCGGGTGCTCGACGACCGACTCGGACAGCAGCCTGGCCGCGTGGGTTGCGGCGGCCACGCCGAGCGTGTCCGGTGGGGCGTAGCCCCTCCACTGGTGTCGCGTCAGGTGGAGGAGCCGCTGAGCCCTGCCGCTGGGTGCATCTCCGAAGGTGATCAGGGGTGGATCGTCGGCCGAGAGGCCGTCCAACTGCACCCAACCCTCCGGCAGGTGCAGTACGAGAGGCCAGGATTCGGGGGCGAATCGTTGGGTCAGCGGTCCGTCCGCGGGCCGGCCTCTCGCGCGGACGAGAGACCAGGCCAGCAGCGTGCTGGCCACCATCAACGCGGCCGTGACCCAGACGGCCAGCCAGGGTCGTCCCGGCTTGCTTCCTGACACCAACGTATACATCTGGCTCGCATGATAGAAGGGTGATCCACCTGCCGCAATCGTCGGTATTGACGCCTCATCCCGTGCGACATAGAGTGGGCTGGGTCGAAGCGTGGCGGACAGCCGCGTGCGGAACGGAATCGTGTTCGGCACGTGACGCAGAGGGCCTCGTCACCGGGTGAGGCACCGTCAAGGGATGCGCGTCATTGGTAAGTAAGGCTGAACGGTCTCCAACCGGTCTCTTCGGGAACTTCAAGCGGCTCTTCATGCGCGGGTTGGCGGCACTGCTGCCCACGCTGGTGACGATCGCCGTCCTCATCTGGGCCTACGAACTGGTGAACACATACATGGGGCGGTTCATCGCCCACGGCTGTATTGGGTTCCTCGCGCAGATCTCGGTGCCGGACGAGTTGGACGTGTCACTTCTGCGTGAGAAGGGGCTCGAGGATGCCCAGCGCTACGGTACTCGAACCGATACGCTTCATGAGACGGGGCCGTACGCGGGACAGTACGTGACGCGTGAGTACACGCGGTTGGCGTTCCTGTACGGGAACCGTGAGTCGGAGAGTTCGCGGGCCAGGAACGATCCCGAGATTCGCAGGCTTCTCACGGAGGTGACGGCCGCACAGATGATGGCCGGCGGCATGGGCGTGGCGCTGGGCGTCGTCGGGTTTGTGGTCGCGATCCTGCTTGTGTGGGTGGTGGGTGTCTTTCTGGCTAGCTTTCTGGGGCGGCGAACCTGGCCTCGGATCGAGTCGTTCGTTACGCAGTTGCCCGTGGTCAAGGCGATCTACCCGCACGTGAAGCAGGTCACGGATTTTCTTCTGTCGGAGCGCCAGATGGCGATCTCCACCGTCGTGGCCGTGCAGTACCCGCGCAAGGGGGTGTGGTCACTGGGGCTGCTGACCGGAGACAGCCTCGACCGGATCTCGCGCGCCGCGGGAGTGGCGACCGTGAGCGTCTTCATTCCCTCCTCGCCCACACCGTTCACGGGGTATGTGATTACGGTGCCGCGCGACGAAGTGATCGAGATGCCGATCAGAATCGATGACGCATTGCGGTTCACGGTGTCGGGGGGCGTGATCGTACCCCCAGAGATGCGGAGCGGAGCGGAGCGGGACCCCCCGGCCGATGCGCCGGGGGGGGTGGCGGTCTCCGCCAACGCGGGGGCTGCGGGTGGGGGCCTCCCGGGGGGGGGGGGGGGGGTGGGGGGCGGGGGCCGGGGGGCGGCGGCGGGTTGGGGCCTCAGCGTGCTCTTGGTCGCTGCAATG
>CAYMME010000572.1:0-5292 GCA_964391465.1 uncultured Planctomycetales bacterium | reverse complement strand
AACGGCTACCGACGGGGCGACACTGCACGCGAGCTGGGTATCGACCCGTCCACGCTGTGGCGGAAGATGAAGCGTCTGAAGATCAATCCGCCCTCCCATCCGTAACCCACCAGCCGTCTATCTCGCAAAGTGCAATGCGTTATCGGTGAGGAACCATGCATTCTGCAACACTGCAATGGTGCGACACCCGCGCGCCATGATCTGTAACCTACTCCACACATGGGAGTTGCGCCTCATCCTGCCCGTCCGGAGGCGGCGTGGTACGCCGTATGCAACGCAAACGCAGAGTAGCACGTAAGGCGCGAGCGTGCTGATTCGCCTGCGTTCGGCGGATCCGGCGGCTGTGGTGAGACGGCCGCGACCCGCAGAAGGACTTGAACCTTGGCGAGCAAGACCATCGGGCTGACGACAGGCCAAGCCGCTCGCTACTGTCTCGTCAGTCCGGACACGATTGTCAAGTGGATCAAGGTGAGCAACCTCCCGGCGCAGCGAACCATCGGCGGGCAGTTTCGCATCTTCGTCGATGACCTGCGCCAGTTCATGCTCTGCAACGAGATGAGCACGGCGTTGCTCGACGCGGAACTCGATCACCATCCCTACTGCTGGGAATACCATCGGGGGATGCGGCGGGAGGCGGACGCATCCGGCACGCTCTGCCGTGAGTGCCCGGTCTACCGAACCAAGGCCCTCAACTGCTTTGAACTGAGGGCGATCAACGTCGATCGGTGTTGGGCTCACCACGACTGTGCGGAATGCAAGTACTACCAAAGGTGGGCAACCCCGCCCCGCACCCAGCCGCAGCGCGGAGGCGGCTGACCGGACGCACAGCCGGGAGGCATCAGTGCGTTCGGACGCACAGTCGATCCCGAAGACGAGAACGCACACGAGCGACGGCGGCGCGAGCCAACGGAGAGATGAATGCAACCATTGCTTGATCCAGAGACGCTGGCGAAGGCGACCGTGAACGCCCGGCCCGAGGGGATCCGCAAGGAGCAACGACTGGATGTGCGCTTCCACATCGAGCACCCGGCCACCGTCGACCGGCCTCGCAAGTTCATCGAAGCCTTTGCCGCCATCCTGCGCCACGTGCCGTCGTACGGACTTGCCCTGGAGCACTACATTCATTGCCAGGCCAAGTGCGGGCGATGCACGACCGAGTGCATGATCTATCAGGCCACCGGCGACCCGAAGGACATCCCCTGCAACCGCTCTTCGTTGCTGCTGGACATCTACCGGCGGTACTTCACACTGGGCGGACGGTTCTGGAACGCGGTCACGGGACGGGGTGACCTGACCGACGAGAAGCTCCAGGAGATGGCCGCGTCGGTGTGGAACTGCACCGCCTGCCGCAAGTGCGTACTCGAATGCCCCTCGGGAATCGACCACGGTCTGCTGACGCATCTGGCCCGGTACGTCCTGAGTGAAGTCGACATCGTTCCGCGTGCTTTGGTGGTCAGCACGCGCGAGCAGCTCGAGGGCGAGACCGGCAACACATCGGCGTTCCCCTGGCCCGCCGTCAAGGACGGACTGGAGTTTCTCGGGGAGGAGATCGAGGAGGAGCAGGGCGTCAAAGTCGAGTTTCCCATCGACGTGGAGGGCGCGGACTACGTGTTCTTCCCGGCCGTCAGCGATTTCATGATCGAGGCCGAGACACTGATGGGCAACGCGGCGGTCATGGCCGCCAGCGGTGCTTCCTGGACGCTCGGATCCAAGTACCACGACGGCATCAACTACGGCCTCTTCTACAGCGACCGCATCTGGGACCGCGTGGTCAGCAAGCTCGACGCCGAGACCCGCCGCCTCGAGGGCAAGACGATCATGATCGGCGAGTGCGGCCACGCGAGCCGATCCGCCAAGTTCGGCATCCCGATGTTCTGCGGCGGCAAGGAGGCCCTGCCGGTCGTGAACTGTATGGAATACGCCTACGACGCCTGGAAGGCGGGCAAGCTCAAGCTGATCGAAGGGGCGATCAAGGAGCGCGTGACGTACCACGATCCGTGCAACATCGCCCGAACCAAGTGGATCACAGAGCAGCCGCGCGAGCTTCTCCAATACATTTGCGAAGACTTCGTCGAGATGACGCCCAACCGCGAGGACAACATCTGCTGCGGCGGGGGCGGCGGAACCGTCTCGATCGACGAGGTTCGCCCCTATCGCACCGGCGCCGTCGGGAAGGCGAAGGCCGAACAGATCCGCGCCACAGGGGCCGAGTACTGTGTCGGTCCGTGTGCGAATTGCAAGAAGCAACTCAAGGAGCTGATGGAGGACCAGCAGGTCGAGTGCGAGATCGTCGGCCTGCACGACCTGCTCTACAAGGCCATCGATTACTCGGGGCTCAAGAGCAAGCAGGGCACCGAGCCCGAACCGGCCGAGCGCGAGGCCGAGGGTGCAGAAACCGCTTCGGAGGCTGCGTCGTCGTGAATGTAACCATGGAATCAATGATCGAGTTCGCCCGCGGACCCCTGTTCCGTTTCACCTTCGCCCTTATGGTCCTCGGCCTGGCGCGACTGGTGCTGCTGACCATCTACGGAGCCGTCCGGACCTACATCCTGGCCGGTGACAAGCGTCTGCTGTGGCCCATCATCCGGCAGCGCACGCTGTGGCTTCTGTTTCCCTTCTCTCGGCTACGCCGAACGCGTGCCGCCTACAGCATCCTCAGCTTCGGCTTCCACGTGGTGCTGATCATCGTGCCCATCTTCCTGTTCGCCCACGTTCGCCTTTGGGAACGGGGCATCGGCCTCGCCTGGCCGACCCTGCCGCCGCTTGCGGCCCATGTGTTGACGATCCTCGCGATCCTCGCCGCATTCGCGTTGTTCGCGGCCCGTGTCGGTTCGCCGTTGTCGCGAACACTGAGCCGAGGGCAGGACTACGCCTGGCCGCTGCTGCTGACGGTACCGTTTGTGAGCGGCTTCTTCGCATCGCACCCGGCGTGGTGTCCGGTGAGCTACCACGCAATGCTGCTGATTCACCTGCTCAGCGCAGAGCTGGTCTTCGTGTTGATCCCCTTCTCGAAGATCGCCCATTGCGTGCTGCTCCCGTTCTCGCAGCTCGTGTCCGACCTCGGCTGGCGATTCCCGGCCTCGGCGGGGAGGGATGTCTGCCGGGCCCTCGGTAAGGAGTCCGCACCGATATGATCGACGACAAGACCACCTTTGCGATCCTGACCGATACGACCCGCTGCACGGGATGTGAGGAATGCGTCGCCGCGTGCAAGGAGGAGAACAACCTCGGCAAGGACGAGGCGCGGCGCTGGAAGCGCAGGATCGACGACCTGTCGAGCACACGCTTCACGACGATCATCCGCCGTCCCGGAGCTCACTTCGTCCGCCAGCAATGCCGGCACTGCAACGACCCCGCGTGCGTGTCGGCCTGCATCGTCGGCGCGCTGCGAAAGACCGACGAGGGGCCGGTGATCTACGACGGCGACAAATGCATGGGATGTCGCTACTGCATGGTGGCGTGCCCCTACGGCATTCCCCGGTACGACTGGAACGAGCCCGTGCCTTACGTTCGCAAGTGCACGATGTGCTATTCCCGCATCAAGGAGGGCAGACAGCCCGCCTGCACCGAAGCCTGCCCGGAGGAGGCGACGATCTTCGGCACGCGGGCGGAGATGCTGGCCGTGGCCCACGAGCGCATCCGTAAGCATCCGGACAAGTACGTCGGCAAGGTGTTCGGCGAGCACGAAGTGGGCGGAACCTCCGTCCTCTACATTTCCGACGTCCCGCTGGGGTTCCTCGGGTCGAGTCCCGAGTTGGGGGAAGAGCCGCTCCCGAAGCTGAGCTGGGCCTCCCCGACCAAGGTTCCCCCGGTCATCGTGGGCATGGCCGGCGCGATGTCCGGAATCTACTTCATCATCGGACGCCGCATGAAGCTTCAGGCCGAGGCCGCGCTCGCACAGGGGTCGGCTGAGTTGAAGCTGGGACCCGACACCCCGGCGTCCAACGGAACCGAAGCAACGACAAACGCGGAACCGTCAGAAAGGGCGGACAGCGAGTATGAGTAAGTCCTTCAGCCTGTTCAAGTCGATTCTATGGGCCGTCATGGGAGTCTGGGCCGTGGTCACGGTGGCGCGGTACGCCAATGGCCTGGGGGCCACGACCGGACTGAATGATGCGACCCCGTGGGGGCTGTGGATCGCCTTCGACGTCATGGCGGGCGTTGCTCTTGCGGCGGGCGGGTTCGTCCTGGCCGCCACCGTGTACATCTTCGGCCTGGAGAAGTACCGCCCGTTCGTCAGGCCGGCGATCCTGACCGCATTTCTCGGCTACCTCGCCGTGGCGGGCGGCCTGCTCTACGACCTCGGACTGCCCTGGCACATCTGGCATCCGGTCATCTACCCGCAGCACCACTCCGTACTGTTCGAGGTCGCGATG
This sequence comes from uncultured Planctomycetales bacterium, assembly GCA_964391465.1. Classification (GTDB taxonomy): domain Bacteria; phylum Planctomycetota; class Phycisphaerae; order UBA1845; family CAYMME01; genus CAYMME01. The sequence goes on along the minus strand of CAYMME010000572.1, from coordinate 916 downwards.
TGCGTCATGCTCTACCTCACGGTGCTCGCGCTCGAATTCAGCCCCGTCGTGTTGGAGCATCCCTGGTTCGACCGACCGGTCCTGCAATCGATCCACCGTGCGGTCAAGCGGTTGTCCATACCCCTCATCGTTGCCGGCATCGTCCTGTCCACGCTGCACCAGTCTTCTCTTGGGTCCCTGTTCCTGATCCAGCCGTTCCGCGTGCATCCGCTGTGGTACAGCCCGATAGTCTATGTGCTGTTCTTCGTGTCGGCGATCGGGCTCGGGCTGATGATGGTCACACTCGAGTCGCTGCTGTCGGGGTGGTTCTTCGGCCACAAGATCCGGGCTGAACCGCTTGGCGGGCTGGGCCTGGCGGCCTCGGTCGTCCTGCTCCTGTACGTCGTGCTTCGATTGGGCGATCTGCTCGCACGCGGACAACTGGGCCACGCCTTCGACGGGTCCTGGCAGGGCTTCCTCTTCCTGTTCGAGTTACTGGTCAGCGCGATCCTGCCGGCGGTGCTCCTGGCCATGCGACGGGTGCGAACCAGCATCGCGGGCCTGGGCGTCTGCTCCGGTCTGGCCGTACTGGGAATGATCGGCTACCGCTTCAACATCTGCGTCGTGACGTTCACGCGGCCGGACGGGTTGCCCTATCTGCCCACATGGATGGAGTTGGCCGTCAGCGCAGGCGTTGTGGCCGGGGCGATCCTGACGTTCCTTTTCTTCGCCGAGCACCTGAGAGTCTGCGAGGACGATCCCGAGGCCCACACCGAACCGTTCATCCCACCGCGGGATGACGTGGCCGGCATCCCCGAGCCTTATCCCGCCGCGGTGGCCGCACCCCAACGGTATTCCCTGATCGCCGTCACCGCGGCGGCGCTGACCGTGGGCGTCCTGCCTGCCGACGCAGTGTTCGGGCCGCAGCCGGGGCGCA
>CAYMME010000571.1:0-5317 GCA_964391465.1 uncultured Planctomycetales bacterium | reverse complement strand
CTTCGGATGGCACCAGGTCGCCGCGGCCGAAATGCTCATGCGAGGAATCAAGGGCCGATTCGACCCCAACCACGTGTTCGGCGACGGCCCCTAGGATTCCGAACCGCGACCGTGAGGGAGCGGCCACGCCGGCGCAGCCGGCGTCACACAAGAAGTAGCTCGTGCGGGAACCCATTCTCGCACACGACCAGAGGCCAGAGGCACCAAACCATGCCCAGCCTGAAACTCGACGACCGAACCTACGAACGATTCCTCGACTGCGTGCACTGCGGGCTCTGTCTCGCCCAGTGCCCGACTTACGCCGAGGTGGCCAACGAGAACGACTCGCCGCGCGGGCGCATCTATCTCATGCGATCACTCTCCGACGGGCGCATCGACCCGACCCGGCCCGTGCTCGACCACCTCGACCTCTGTCTCGACTGTCGCGCGTGCGAAACCGCGTGCCCGTCCGGCGTCCACTACAGCGCGCTGATCGAGGCCACGCGCGAGCAGCTCCACGCGTCGACGAATGGTCGGTCCGTCGGGCTTGTCGAGCGCATGCTCGACATGCTCATGTACGACGTCTTCCCGAACCCCAGGCGGCTCAAGCGATGGCTTCTGCTCGGCCGCTTCGCCGAAACCGTAGGTCTCAATGCGTTCCTGCGCAGCAGCGGTCTGGCCGACCAACTGTCGCCCACGATCGCGAGAATGCAGAACATGCTCCCGCGCGACGGCGAGTGGTGCGGCTCGCTGCCGACCCACGCGATGCCGGACGGCAGCGTGCGCGGGCGCGTCGCCCTGTTCACCGGATGCATATCCGAAGCGGCCTTCGGACCCACGAACCGGGCCACCCTGCGTGTCCTGCTCGCCAACGGCTGCGAAGTCTACTGTCCGCCGACGCAGCAATGCTGTGGTGCGATCCATCACCACGGAGGCCGCGGCAACGAAGCCAAGGCCATGGCCCGCGCCAACATCACCGCCTTCGAGGAGGTCGACACCTTCACCGATGCCATCGTCGTGAACGTGGCCGGCTGCGGGGCCGAACTCAAGGGCTATACCGAGCTTCTGCGCGACGATCCGGAATGGGCCGACCGTGCCGCCCACTTCGTCGACAAGGTCAAGGACATCACCGAGTACCTGGTCTCGCTGCCCCTGAAACCGCCTACGCGCACCGTCGCTCGCAAGGTCACCTATCACGAGCCGTGTCACCTCGCCCACGGTCAGCAAATCCGCCGGCCGCCGCGCGAGATCCTGGCCGCCATCCCGGGTCTGGAACTCATCGAGCTGCCCGAGAGCGACTGGTGCTGCGGCGCCGCGGGCACCTACAACCTCACCCAACCGGAGATGTCCGACCGGCTCGCCGAACGCAAGCTCGAGAACATCGACAGCACCGGAGCCGACGTCGTCGTCACCGGCAACGCCGGGTGTCTCCTCCAACTCGCGGCTCACGCCCGCGACACCGGACGGCACCTCGAAATCAAGCACCCGATCGACCTGCTCGACGAAGCCTACGCACCCGAGTAGCATCATCGTCACCGTCGCCAGCGGCCGAGCGCCGCGTGCCCCATCCTTCGCGGCTGTTTGCGAAGGGTGGGAGACTGATAGGGCACCTACAAGTGAAGACAGGCGGGTGGAGGACTGACGAGCCGGGTGGGCGGCCGACGCGGCACCCGCAGTCCAGGACATCGCTCATATCGGAGAGACGACAATGGCCGAGACACGATACGAAGACCGTACGGATAGTGTATCTGAGAAACTCCGCCTCCTTCAGACCGCCCACGCCGCGGGCAACTACGACCTGGCCATGTCCCTCAGCGAGTCCATCAAGGACACACTGACCTACGAACGCCACATGCACGCCGACCCGGGACCACCGCAACTCACTGCGGACACATTCGCGCCGGTCAGTGAGTTACCGCCGGCATGGGCCCAGTGGGCTTCCGGCTGGAGCCACTACAAACCCGTCGCACTGTTCGAGACCGTCGGGATCGGCCGCTCCCGCGAACCGGTCGACCTGCTCGCCGCCTTCCGCGTCGACCAGACGACCGACCTGCATCGCGAGGTACGCGTCGCGCGCCTGAACGCGCAGCAGGGGACGCTGCACGAGGTTCCGTCCCAAGTCTACGGCGAACTCCGTCGCGGCCCCGCGCGGCTGTGCCATCTCGTCTTCCAGGCCGACGTGCCCGTCCACGAGCAGGCCAGCTACTTCGTCTTCTACGGAAACCCCAATGCCGAACTGCCCGAGTACTCGACCGACCTTCGCGTGACGGGCGAGGGCTACGGCCTGGACGTCACCAACGAGCATTTCGTCGCCCGCCTGTCCCGCCAGATGGGCCAGCTCGAGCGTCTGACCTACAAACGCGAGCACGGCCTCGAACTCTACGCCGGCGGCAAGGGGCACGGCGAACCGCCCATGATCGACTGGGCCCACGACTACGTCGACAAGGATCACTTCCAGAAGCTGCGCATGCGCAACGGGGCGAAGCCCCCGAACTACGAAGTGGTCAAAGGCCCGCTGTGCGTGCGCGTGCGCCGCTGGGGCTTCCCGTACAGCCCCATCCATCCGATGTTCACCCCCAGCCGCATGCACATGGACATCAGCTACGTCTTCTACGCCGGCCTGCCGTACTTCTACAAGGAAGGCCGCTTCGACATGGTCAAGGACTTTCCCATCTCGGCCATGCGCGACGACGAATGGGTCTTCTCCGGCTACTCCTTCACCGACTTGGTTTGGTTTGACGCCAATGGCAAGCTGCACGAAGGCAGCGTGCCAGGAGAGCACAATGAGAAGCTCTGGGGCGTGGGCTTCTTCCACCGCGAAAGCCGCGATGCGTTCATCGCCCTCTGGCTCGAGCACGAGTCCGAGAACTTCGACGGCCTGAAGCACAACGGCTCGCCCACCCTCAGCTACCCCGGCCACGGCCAACTCTGGAGCCGCTATCCGGCCGGCGGGGTAGGGGAGTTCAAGGCCGGTGCGTCGATCCGCCAGAAGAACGCCTATCTCGTCCTTCCGTACCCGAAGAAGGACGCCGCGACCGAGCTCGAGCGCGTGCGGCACCGGCTCAAGAACGCGCTCGAGGTCAAGACCGACGCGCCGCCCCGCGCGGGCAGCGCCAAGGCGGCCGGCGCCCTCGCCCGCATCGGCGAGACCACCGACACGGCCGCACTCAAGCCCGCCATCTGGCGTGCAATGCGCGAGGTCCGGGACGAGCAGTTCTACAAGATCGACTCCAACGTAGTCGACATGGGCTACGTCTACGACGTGCGCGTGCGGGCCGGCGTCGTGCACGTCCTGATGACTATGCCCAATCGCGGTCGCCCCGTCCACGAGTTCTTCGTCTTCCAAGGCGGCGGACGCCTGGAAGAGGGCATCCGCGAACGCGTCCGCAAGATCAAAGGCGTCCGCGACGTAGTGGTCGACCTCACCTGGAACCCCGAGTGGTCGGTAGCAAGAATGACCGACAACGCCCGCCGCATCATGGGACTGAAGGTGTGAACCAGAACTCATCCGAGCCCCGAGCGCCAGCGAGCGGGTCCATGCGAATGTGGTGTCAGCACGCCGACTTCACCTCAGTCGTAGGGGCGTCTCGTTGAGGGCCAACGACTGGACGCGCCAGTCCGGCGAGGAGTGAAACAACGTGATCCCGTCCTTCGACGATTCTGGATGCCTCCCGCCAGGGCTTCACGGCGCGACCCTGGCGGAGATCGAGGCTTGTTTCGGCCGTCAGTCCGAGCTCCGCCGCGTGCAGATAGAGTCGGTGCGGTGGATGGTTGACCTCGCTCTACGCGCTGGCGCCCGGCGGATCGTCTTGAACGGTAGCTTCGTCACCGATACAATGGAACCGAACGATGTGGATTGCGTGCTGCTCTTTGCGCCGGACACGCGGCGAGATCGGGATGCCTTGACGCAACTGCGCAAAGGGCTGCCGTTCTTGAGCATCGCGATGGTCGATCAGAACGACTTCGACAAGCTGGTGAACGATTTCTTCGCCTATGATCGCCTGGGCACGCCCAAGGGTATGATCGAGGTGCTGTCATGAGACGAGTGCTCAACGAGGTGGAGTTGGCCAATACGCGGCGCAAGCTGGGCGAACTGGAACGGATGTACGAAGCACACGAGCACGAGACCGGCAGCGACGCGGAACTGCGCGAGATGTCCATGGGATCGTTGAAAAGGCTGATCAATCAACTCAAGGAAGAGATCATCTGGTCCGAGCTCCACCAGCCCGCGCGGCAATAGGTGTGGCCGACGAGTTCGCCTGCACATCCATTTCCCCGTCCTGCCTGCACGCAGCGAAGGAGCCCGTATAGGGTCCGCCGTGAGTTTGAGAAAGAACCGAATGACCCCATCAAGGAACGGCTCGCTCGGCCCCGATTCCTAGGATTTCGTCCCGAATGAGGCAATCGATGAGCCCTGCATTCGATAAATTCTCAAACTCCGTGCGGACCAAGAAAGGTGACCATCATTCTCGGCGACGACAACGACGCCCACAACAAGGACAGATGAATGCCGACGCGTGAACCCGGCGTAACAATCGAAATCCCCATCCGCTGGGGCGACATGGACGCCCTCGGGCACGTCAACAACACCGTCTACTTCCGGTACTGCGAGTCGGCCCGCATCGCTTACTTCGATGCCGTCGATCTTGACGCCCACAAGCGGAAGCCGACCGACGGCCCCGGCGTCGTCGCCACGAATCTGAACTTCCGAAAGCAGATGCGCTACCCCGGCGCGGTGACAGTAACGGTCAACGTGACCGCAGTCGGCGGACGCTCCTTCACCTTCTCGCAAGTCCAGCGTGACGCCGCCGACGGTTCGGTCGTCGCCGACGGCACAACCGTGAGCGTCTGGGTCGACTACGAACAGAACAAAGCCCTCCCCATCCCCGACGACTTGGTCGACGCCTTCGCCGAAATCGAGCAGAACCCCAACCTGCGCAACCGGGGAAAGGACTGAACCCATACAAACGCGGAGGCACGGCCGTTCTGTGCCATTCCGTGCCGCCATCATATCGTCGCAGCACGGTGAGCCCTTTCTCTGCTTCCGCGTGCTGGTGTATGATGTCGCAGGCACTCGTTCCGGTGCGTGGCGATTGCAGGGGTGAGTCCGTGTTGTTCGCGAAACGTCTATTGCAGCTGATCGCTGAAGGGAACACGCCCAGACTAAGGAGGTTCTACCGTCGACGGGCTACGGTCGGGGCGATCGTCGCGCCGGGCGCTGCCGCAGTGTTCTGGCTCATGGGCCACGGGACGATGGCCGGAGTGTGTCTCGTCCTCGGCGTCCTGAACCTTGATCCCTTCGTAAAAACCCCCTCGTTTTCGAGCGAAGGGACACTTG
>CAYMME010000570.1:0-5325 GCA_964391465.1 uncultured Planctomycetales bacterium | reverse complement strand
GTCGCTCGACGCTGCCGTTCGGGATGAGCACGCCTATGCCGAGGGGCAGATCCGTGTGCTAGGTGCGCCGTTCGACCTCGCGGGCGAAGCCGCGGACGCGCCGGGCGTTGGCGCGGGCGGTGGGTCTCTGAGCGCAGGGAACTCCATCAACTGCCGCTGTTTCGTGACTCCGGTCATGGGAGACTGACATGAGCAACGAGAGTGTCTTGATCGCAGACGCTGAGACGCTGACCACGGGCGGCGTCCCCGCGTACTCGATCCAGATCAACAACTCGAATCACACGCGCGGCTATCTGGTGATCAAGACCGACAACGAGGTCGGGACGGCCTCGATCGCCACCGTGGTGCAGGCCGCGAGCTCGGCGGGATACTTCACCATCGCGACCCTCTCGGCGATCACCACCGAGACCACGACCGTCGCACTGCTCGGCTCCGACGTGGCTGCGGGCGAGGGAGTGGACGAGGTGTTTGACTTCCCGCTCACTGATCGAATGCTGTTCGTCTTCACCATCGGTGGCGGCGGCGCCGAGATGGACATCACCGCTTATCTGCACCTCGTGGACAACTAGGAGAACTGCAATGAAGATTCTATTTGCGTGGCTCGGGTTCTTGGCTCTCGTCTTGGCCCCCATGTCCGCGTTCGCGGGCAAGAACAAGGAAGTGACCCTCGTCGAGGACGAGACGATCGCCTTGCTGTCGCCGCAGAACATCACCACATGGAATCCGACCGCAACGAAGGGCTATCTCATCATCGAGACATCTGACGAGGTTGCCTCCGCGTCGCTCAATGTGATCGTATATTGCGTGGACGATCTTGGTCTCAACTTCGCAATCGGCGAGTCAGGCGCGATTACGACTTCCACCACCACGGTAGTCGCCCTTGGATTGCCGGGAGCAACCGCAGCGGGCCATATCGACACCGTCGTCGAGTTCCCGTTGTGCCGACACCTCTTAACGACACACGCCGTGACTGGAGCCGATGCGTCGTTCACGGTCGATTCCGTTCTACATCTACTTGCGGACTGAACGCAGGGAGTACGTCACGAGGTAGACGAGAGCACATAACTCGATCGCCCGGCTGATCCCCGGGCGCGAGCGCCAACGAAGCCTTGCAAGGGGGCTTCTCGGGAAACCGGGAGGCCCCCTTTTTGTTGGCGTCAGTTCAACCGCCGACGGAGGGCGAGAGGATGACCGCACAGCACGAACGAATCGCGAGGGTCGAGGGCATCGACGAGAGCACGGGTGTCTTCCAGATGACGCTCGCGACCGAGGGCGAGGCCAGTGACGGTCACATCCTCTCCATCAAGGGCGGGCAGATCCCCGAGCGGATGCCGCTCCTCGTGTCGCACTACAACGAGCCGACGACGCAGGCCGGATCGATCACCGCGCCACAGAAGGCGCTGAAGGACTCGCCGCCTCGACTGCGCGCGACCGGTCGCATCGAGATGAGTGGCGAAGGCCCGAGCGCGGAGATTCGCCGCGACCTCGCGCACATGATCTCGAAGGGTCACGTCAACGCGATGTCGATCCGCTGGGATGAGGTGCCCGGGAAGACGATTCGCCGCATCAACCTGCCGAGCAATCACCCATACTACGTGGACTCAGAGAGTGCGGATGGCCCCGAGCGGTGGGGCTGCTTCTTCGAGGAGTGGGTCGGGCGTGAGGGATCCATCGGTGCTCGCGGCGCAGCTGCGGGGGCGCGCATCGGGCGCGCCGACGTGACCCTCGAGGAGGTGTCCCCCTTCTGGCGCGCGAGGGCGGGCGATCTCGAGGGCACCGACGAGCCGACCGGCCCCGAGATCGACATCGACATGGGATCCATGTATCTCGAGCCCCGCGAGGAGCCCACCGAGGAAGCGAAGCAAGCCGCAGCCCTCGCGTCGGTACGCACCGAAATCGAGCAGGCGGTCGCCCTCGGTATCGCCGCCCCCGAGATCCTGCGGGAGATCGGGATGGTGGTGGAGTCGGACCACGATCCGACAGACGTGTTGGCTCCGTCGCTATTCACCCAGCTACTGGAGAAGTTCAACGCGCTGGAGTCTCGTCTCGACGACCTCGAAGCAGCGCGCGACGACGACCCCGCTCCCGTCGAAGCATCGACAGCAGCGGAAGACACCACCCCGGAACCGGACCCGGAACCGGAGTCCGAGACACGGACGGATCAGCCCGTGTCTCTCGACATGGACCTCGCGGACATACGCAGGCCACCCAACGTCAACGCGCTCGTGGATCTCTTCGCTCAGATGGTGAGCGGTTCCGAAGAGCGCATCGAACGGAGGCTAGGCGAAATCATCGCCGAGGCTACCGGGAAGGTTTGACCATGCCGGAAGATGCACCGACATCCGCCTCGACGGCGGACGACAAGGTATTCGCGCCCATCGCCGCGATGTTCAACGCGGTACTGGAGAAGCGAGAGAAGAACTTCATCGGTCAACTGGAGCAGCAAGTCGCCTTGATGGGCGAGCCCGAGCGCGGAACGGCCGCGCAGATCGCGACCGACGGGCCGGTGGTATCGGAGCGCGGGAACGGCTCGATCGTCTCACGCCACCAGCCGACGGACCCGCTCTACCGAAGCCTGCACAAGCGGGAGCCCCACATGGCCGAGGTCCGAACCCCGGATCTCGACCACTGGAACTCCGAATGGCTACGGGCGTTCACCATGCACGACACGGTAGGGATGAAGACGGCCGTCGCCAAGTCCAACGAGATCCTGGGGGTCCGGGCCAGCACGCTCGGGGGCGCCTTGGACGCCTCGGACCCGACGGCGATCGCCAGCGGTACGGGCGGGCACTTGATGCCGCAGTCCTACACCAATCTGGTGCAGATCGCGAAGGAGGCCGCAGCGGTGATCGCGCCGCTGTGCACCAACTTCACCACCGAGGGCCTGACGGCTCGTGTCCCGACCTCCGGGGCGGTCACGGCGGACACCATCGCCGAGGGCGCGTCGGGTGCGCAGGGTGAGCAGGCGTTCGCCAGCGAGATGCTGATCCTTCACAAGATCGGCTGCCGCTGCATCGCCTCCGAGGAGATGCTGCAGGACACCGCGTTCAACCTGATGGACGTGTACGGCCAGCGCGCCGGCGCGGCCATTGGCGCCGCGGAGGATGTGCAGATCTGCACCACGGACGGTGTGGCGCCGAATCTGACCGAGGCCATCGCAGGCGGGAACGTGGACGAAGCCACCACCACGGTCCTGATCTACGAGGATCTCAACACGCTGTTCTTCGCTCTCGGGAAGGCGTACCAGGGGAACTCGGTGTTCCTCGCGGGCACCGTGGTCTGCACGCTGCTCTCCAATCTCATGGACGGCAACGACCATCCGATTCTCAAGGTGCCCGGGAATGCCCCGTCGCCCGTTTCGGATTCGATGCCCCAGGCGATCGGCACCGTCCTCGGACGCCCGATCTACCACGTCCCGCTGGCCGACGGGACGCTGATCCTCGGCGACCTCCGAAGCTACGGCTTCGTCCGAAAGGGCGGGATCTTCGCTTCGATGTCCACCGAGGTCGGCTTCGCAACCGACACCATCCAGTTCAAGTTCTACGAGCGGGCGGACGGTCGGATCATCGACGACGTAGGAATGAAGCAGATGGCCGCGCTGGCGACTGTCGCCTGATCGGCCTCCGTGTAACCGCCCGCCTCGGCTTCGGTCGGGGCGGGCACCCCACCCGGAGACACACACATGGCAACGAACATCGAAACCAAGCGAAGGCTGCGAGCGATTCGCAGGCTGTCGGCGTCGTTTCCCGACCGCACTGCGGATGAGCGGCTGGAGAAGATCGCGGGTATCGCAAAGGGCGACCTCGACCCCGCCGATTTCCGTCACCAGACCTCGCCGGATCTGATCGAGCGCATCAAGCGCGGGCAAGCGTCGAAGTCCGTCAGGAACGCGCTCGACACCAGGGCGAAGTTGAACCAGGACGAGCCCGAGGCGGAGTCGGAAGACGAGCCCGAGAAGAGGCGCAAGAGGCGCGGCTCTCGTGACCGGAAGGAAGGCGGTGGCTTCGATCGCTCGGCGGACCTCAACGGCTGAGCCAGGAGTAGCTCATGGGTGACCGACTGAGCTTCAGCCTACCCGGCTCGATGGAGTCATACGAGGGGACCGACGAGTCGATCGGCCTGTTCGGCATCGCGGGTGCCGTCATCCGGCTCGACATGCACCTCGTGGGCGCCGCGAGCGGTGACGACTTCACCTGCGATCTCCGCACGGCGACCGCTGGCGGTGGCAGCGGTATCACCTTCACGATCACCGACGGAAACAACGACGGGACGATCGTCACCGACCAGCTCGCCGTTGCTGCGGACGAGACGCTGTATCTCCGCGTCACCGAGGCGGCGGGGGGTGTGGGGCTGCGCGGCTGGTTCGAGTTCGAGCCGACCGGCACCTCGGCGGTCACCGCGTTTCTGACCACGCTTGCCCGCGTGAAGACTGACCACGGCATCGACGAGGCCACCTGGGACGCGCAGCTGAACAGGCTGATTCAGGGGAAGTCGGCTGCGATGCAGTCGTGGGCGGGCCGGACGTTCGTGGACACCACCTATACCGACGAAGTCCACTCGGGTGATGGGTGGACGGATACGATCATTCTCAACCACCGCCCGATCACCGGGACCGAGACGTTTGTTCTCAAGCTGGACGACTCTGCCGTGGACTCGGACGACTACACCACGGACATCGACGCGGGGCTCGTCCAGATTGTGGACGCCAACACCACCGCGGGCACCCGCAACTACAAGGCGACGTACTCCGCGGGCTACACGTCGATCCCCGAGGATCTCGCGATGGCCTGCACCGCCGAGGTGCGCCACGAGTTCAACCAGTCGCATCCGTCGGTGACGAACCGGCTGGGGATCGAGTCGAGCGCGGACGCCTCGGGCGGCGGGACCACCTACGTCCCCGGCGGCTTCCTCCCCTCGACGCTGGAGATCATGCGCCCGTACCGGAGGCGGGTCTGATGCCGGTCCGTATGCACGCGGATATTCAGGGCGTGGATCGGTGGATCGGTGCGCTTGATCGGCTCTCACCGAAGCAACACAAGGCGATTCGGTCCGACCCGCTGCTTGAGTGCGGCTATCGCGTTGCCGTCAACGCGGCAAAAAAGCAGATCATCCGAGGCGGTGTCGGGACGAAGGCCGGTCCCCGTGGCGGCAAGGTGAAGTTCAACCGCCCCCCGCACCCGACGCGCCTCACCTCGCGCACCGGCACGCTGCGGCGCTCGATCAGTGTGGATCGGCAGCCGCTGCCGTTCCATGTGGACATCGGAAGCGACATGATCTACGCCCGCGTCCACGAACTCGGCCTCGGGCGCTTCCCGAAGCGAGCGT
>CAYMME010000569.1:0-5342 GCA_964391465.1 uncultured Planctomycetales bacterium | reverse complement strand
AAGTCACAACGCGCACCTCCGCCCCGCCCCCTCTTCCCCTGCTCACCCGTTCACCTGCTCTCGCGGCCACAAGGCCGCGCCCCTTGCCACATTCCCCACCCCCCGCTACCCTTCGCGGCGCCGACTCGTCGGCATGTTCCGGCCCAGCGCAGGAGAACCTCGACATGGCCAACCAAGGTCGCGACCTCCTCCATCGCTACGAAGGCAACCCGCTCATCGAGCTTGAAGACATTCCCTTCAAGTGCAACACCGTGTTCAATGCCGGCGCCATCAAGATCGGCGACACCTACCGGTTGCTCATTCGCGTCGAGAACCTCAGGGGACAGTCGGTCTTCCTCAATGCCACGGGGTCCGACGGCCATCATTTCGATATCGCCGAGTTTCCATCCATGTTTCCGGCTGAAGATGGCCCGTGGCGCGAGTTTGAAACCCTGGGCATCGAGGACCCCCGACTCACGGAGCTCGAGGGTGCCTACTACGTCACCTACACGGCCGTCTCGCCCGCCGGGCCGGTGCTCGCCCTGGCCCGCACGACCGATTTCGAGCACTTCGAGCGGCTTGGCGTCGTCTCGCTGCCTCCCAACAAGGACGGCATCCTCTTCCCGCGGAAGGTCGGTGGCCGCTACGTTCGGTTCGATCGCCCCATGGTCGGCGACATGGGGAATATCTGGGTCTCGTATTCTGAGGATCTGAAGTACTGGGGTGACCCGCAGCTTGTCATGACCCCGCGCGGGCACTTCTGGGACAGCCACCGGATCGGGGCCTCGGCCACGCCGTTCGAGACCGACCGCGGCTGGCTAGAGATCTACCACGGCGTCAAGTTCACGGCGGCCGGGCCGATCTACCGGCTGGGGACCGTCCTCCTGGAACGCGAGAACCCGGCGAAGGTGCTGGGCCGGTCGGTCATCCCCATCCTCGTTCCACGTGAAACATACGAGCGCCTCGGCGACGTAGGCAACGTCGTCTTCTCCTGTGGCTGCGTCCTGGAGGACGATGGCGAAGTCAAGGTATACTACGGTGCAGCCGACACCTGCATCTGCCTGGCTGCGGCGCCGCTCAAGGAACTGCTCGACGCCTGTACCGCAGTGGATTGACGCCGAACCTGCCGAGGCATTCCCCCATGGAAGCGCAAGCCGTGATCTTCGACATGGACGGTGTCATTGTAGACACCGCGGACGCCCACTGCGCGTCATGGCAGCAGCTCGCCGCCGAACGCGGCATGACCATCACCCGCCACGACTTTCTCACCACATTCGGCCGGCCCAGCAGAGAGATCATTCGCATGCGTTTCGGCCCCGACCTGCCCGACGACGAGGTTCGGCGACTCGACGATCGCAAGGAAGCTGCCTACCGTGTCCTGGCTCGCGATACGGTCAAGCCCATTCCGCACGCTATCGAGCTTGTCCGCGACCTGCACAGTGCTGGTGTTCCCCTGGCCGTGGGGTCTTCTGCCCCGCCTGCCAACATCGAGCAGATCCTCGATCTGTTCGAGCTCCGCCCCTACTTCCGGGTCGTGGTCAGCGGGCGGGATGTTTCACGTGGAAAGCCGGATCCCCAGGTGTTTCTGCTGGCCGCAAGCCGCCTGAACGTGAAGCCTGAGTCCTGCGTTGTGATTGAGGACGCGGTAGCGGGGATCGAGGCGGCTCGAGCCGCGGGCATGATCGCCGTGGCTCTGAACAGCTCACACGCCGCGGATGCGTTTCACGACGCCCACCGGGTAGTCGCGTCGCTCGCGGAGCTCCACGCGGACGAGCTACTCGGGATTCAATCCTAGCCGCTCGGAGATGCGGTCAAAATCATCCAGGCTGTAGTACTCGACCGTGATTCGGCCCGTGTGTCGAACCCTTCCCTCGTGGATGCGCACCTTGGTGCCTACCGAGCGGCTGAGCCGGTCCTCGAGGTCGAGGATGTGGGGACGTGCCGCCGGCGACGGCTCTTTCTGCTCCTCACCGCCGTCCGTCTCATCCGGCGGGCTCTTCCGCAGCCGCACCAATGCCTCCAGTTGCCGCACGGATAGCGACTTCGCCGTTACCAAGCAGGCGACATCCGCCTGTTCTTGCGGGTCCGCCAGCCCCAGCAGCGCACGCGCGTGCCCCATCGAAAGTCGACCCCCGGCGACCAAGTCCTTCACGCCGTCCGGAAGGTCGAGGAGCCGGATGTAGTTGGTGATCGTGGTCCGATCCTCGCCTAGTTCGCCGGCCATCTCGTCGGGCGTGCGCCCGAACTGCTCGCAATACGCTCGGTAGGCCTCGCCACGCTCGATGGCGTTGAGGTCCTCACGGTGAATGTTCTCGATGAGCGCGAGCTGGAGCATCTGGTCGTCGGTTGCCTCGCGGATGACGGCCGGGATCTCGCGCAGACCGGCCTGCTTGGCGGCCTGCCAGCGGCGCTGACCGGCGACAAGTTCGTACTGATCCCCATGCGGTCGCACGACCACCGGCTGAATCATGCCCGCGCTGGTCAGTGACCTGGCCAATTCCGCCAGCTTGTCCGGATCGAACTGCTTGCGAGGCTGATGGGGATTGGGAACGATCCGATCCACCGACAGGGTTGTCGGGCCCGAGGGACGTCGACTGCCCTCCTCGGGCCCGGTCGCGGCCTCGATCACATCATCGGTAGTCGGCAGGGACATGAGCGACTTGAGCCCACGTCCGAGGCGGGGTACATCGCGTGGCATGGCGCCTTCCTTGACTTGCCCGGCGCTTCGGCACTTGCCCCCGGCCAACGCCACGCGCCGAATGTCCGTTGAAGCCGGCGCGCGTGCGCCGACCAGCCGCCGCGGAGTGTACGCCGGACGGTTTGATGATGCAACCGTGTGATCCAGTCTGTTCCACGTGAAGCAGCGCCGACGCGAGAGGATGGAAGCGGCGCAAAAAAGAGAGCACGATCTGGCACTCGGTCGGGGGTCCTCATTTCATGCCAGACGCACTCTCTACACCTCACTATCGGCATTTGGCGAGAAACTGACATAGATAAAAGACCTGATATCCGGGCAGGGAAACCCGCATGATGCGAAGGGGACCACCTAGACGGGGTCTGGCGAACCCGCACCTTTTGGATTCGAGCCGGTTCGGTGCTCGCATCAGGGCGGGCCTCGTTGCGGATACCGCTGCCGGGGGAGCGGGGAGCGCGTCGGTCGAAGGCGGTCCGTGTGGATGTATAGCGAGGTGCAATAGAAAGGCGGCAAAGCCGGGAGCATATCAAAGGTAGGGACAGACGGAAGAGTGAGAAGCGTGGCAACGAATGGAGAGATCGAACGATGGAAGGCAATCTATGGAATGGAAAGGGTGGGGCTATGCGCTGAAGAGGGCTTGGACAAAGGCGGTGGGGTCGAAGGGCTCGATGTCGTCGGGGGTTTCGCCGAGGCCGACGAATTTCACGGGGATGTTGATCTGGTCGCGGATGCCGATGACCACGCCGCCCTTTGCGGATCCGTCGAGTTTGGCCAGGAAAATGCCGGAAACCGGGGCGTGCTCGGTGAACATGCGGGCCTGGTTGATCGCGTTTTGGCCGGTGGTGGCATCGAGCACGAGGAGCACTTCGTGCGGTGCGCCGGGGATGCACTTGCCGACGACGCGCTGGATCTTGCCGAGTTCGCGCATGAGATGGTCTTGTGTATGCAGGCGACCGGCGGTGTCGACGATGAGGACGTCGGTCTGACGGGCCACCGCGGCCTGACACGCGTCGTAGGCCACCGCGCCGGGATCGGCGCCCTGCCGATGCTTGACGATCTCGACACCGGTGCGCTGGGACCAGATGGTCAACTGCTCGACGGCGGCGGCCCGGAAGGTGTCGCAGGCACCGAGGATCACGCGTTTGCCCTGGTCGGTGAGATGCTTCGAGAGCTTGGCCACGCTCGTCGTCTTGCCGGACCCGTTGACGCCCGCGACCATGATGACGGTCGGACCGGAATCAGCGAACCGGATCTCCCGGTCGGCCTCGGGCCACAGGGCGATGATCCGTTCCTGGAGGAACGGGATGATGTCCTGGGTCTCCTTGACCGTGCCCGCCTTGTAGGCGTCGCGCACCTCGTCGATCAGCCTGAGCACGGTGGCCGGCCCCATGTCGTCGGCGAGCATCGTGTCCGAGAGCTGTTCGAGCAGGTCGTCGTCGACCTTCCGGCCGAAGGGCAGGATCGAACGGAGCGAGGACGCGATCTTCTCGCGGGTCCGCGTCAGGCCGGTCTTGAATCGGTCAAATAGGCCCATGGTGCTGCGGTGGCAGGAACTGCCTCAATCTCCTTGGGTTTCGGGCTCTGCGGGTGCGGCCTCGGGGCCGGTTTCGGCATCGGCGTCGGCCGACCGGGCGGTCTTCCAGACCGCGTCGAGCATGCCGTTGACGAACTGCGGCGACTCCTTGGTCCCGAACTGTTTGGCGATCTCGATGGCCTCATTGAGGGCCACCTTCGGCGGCGGGTCGTTGCATTCGAGCATCTCGAACAGGGCGACCCGCATGATGTTCCGGTCCACGCCCGACATGCGCTCCAGCGACCAGTGCTGGGCCGCCGCGTCGATCCGTGCGTCCAGGGCGTCGCGCCGACTCCGAACACCCTCCATCAGCCGGCGGGCATGGTCCACGATGTCCGGCTCATCGCACTGCTCGCGAAGAAACCCGTGGACCGTCGGCAGCACGTCGTCCCCCTGGTAGTCAAGCTGGAAGAGGACCTGCATGGCGAGGATGCGGGCGGTTCGGCGGGGGTCGGGCACGGGTGGCAGCAGCGTCAGTCCTTCTCGTCGATCTTGGGCAGCAGGTTGGTCAGCTCGATGGCGCTCAGGGCGGCGTCGGCTCCCTTGTTGCCGGCCTTGGTGCCGGCCCGTTCGATGGCCTGCTCGAGCGTGTTCGGTGTCAGCAGCCCGAAGGCGGTCGGGATTCCGGTGCGGGACGTGATCTGGCCGATGGCCCGCGTGGTCTCGCCCGCGATGAAGTCGAAGTGCGGCGTCTGGCCGCGAATCACGCAGCCGAGGCAGATCACGGCGTCGACCTTGCCGGACTCGGCCAGTCGGGCCGCGGCGATGGGGATCTCCATCGACCCGGGCACCCACACCTCGAGAATCTGCTTGTCCGGGCAGCCGTGGCGCAGCAGCGTGTCGATGGCCGCGTCGCGCAGGCGGGTGGTGATGAAGTCGTTAAAGCGACTGACCACGATCCCGAACCGCTGCTTGCGGACGACCAGGTCACCAGTGATTTGTTTCGGCATGACAGCTCTCCCACGTACGCACAGCGAGCCGTACAGTTTAGACAACCGCAGCGGGCAGGACAAGCGCGGGGGGAATGCCGTGGCTCCGTTGGGTGCATCTCATGAATCGTGGCACCACCACACGTGATGGGTGCCACTGGCGGCT
>CAYMME010000568.1:0-5360 GCA_964391465.1 uncultured Planctomycetales bacterium | reverse complement strand
ACTGCGACGCCCGAATAGCATTCGCTTGAAGTACTCGACCTGATCCCGCAGTTCCCGAACCATGGTCTGCAACTGCGCCACATCCGTGGGCAACGCATCCGCAGGCCGCTCGGGAGACGACGACTTCTGGTTCCCGCGTGGCTTCTTGCGTTTCGATCGGCGGCGTGAAGAAGGCAAGTCAACGTCCTCCGTAACGTCGATGCCCTCTTCTACCAGAACATGCTCCACAAGACAAGAGAAAAACCACAAAATCCCGGAAAATCATGCGCTTTTTCGCGGGGTGAAGCGCGGGCGACGCTTCGCGTGCGAAAGATCAATGCCTTCCAGCAGCAACGCCAGGTCCGCGGCCTCGATCTCGATCCGTTTCTGATCGGCTCGCGCCAAGGCGGACGGCCGAAACACCCCCTTCTCGAGGCGCTTGTAGTACAGGCACAAACCCGAGCGATCCCAGAACAGGATCTTCGTCCGATTGCATCGACGATTGAAGAACACGAAGAGATGACCCGAAAGCGGATCTTCCCGGAGCACCTCGCGCGTCATCGCCGACAGGCCGTCCAGACTGCGCCGCATGTCCGCCGGGGACAGGCAGACGAAGATCCGAACCGACGGCGGGAGCGTCAGCATGCCGAAGCCACCGCACGGAGAAGGCGCGACACCTGGTCCGGATCGAAGTCGACGGGCAGACGGATCACCGGTCCCGACGGCAGGACGATCTCATACCCGACCGACGGCAGCGCGTTCCCGGAGCCGGCAGCCAGCATGCGGCGGGATAAACCGACCTCGACGAACGACGCACGTCTGCCGTGTAAGCGCCCGACGAACTCCATCTTGCGGGGCGGTTTTGCCGTGGCATGATGGCGGCGGAGGTGCCACATGTCAGATCGTGCGAAGTACTGGGAGGGTTTGGTCGCGGCGTGGGAGCGGAGCGGGCTGACGCAGGCGGAGTTTTGTCGGCGTGAGGGAGTGAAGCCCGTTTCTTTCGGGTGGTGGAAGCGGAAGCTCGGCGGAACGAGAGGTCGCACCGCCAAGCCCGCCCGTCGTCGTCCGGCTTCCAGTGGCGACGGCAAACGCGCCTCATTCGTCGAGGTCGGGTTGCCTCGCCGGGTGTTGGCTGCCGGCTCGGGTAGCACGATGCCATTGGCCGGATATGAAGTCGTCCTGCCGCATGGTGTGGTGGTGCGTGTGCCGGGCGATTTCGATCCGGCCCAGGTGACGGGCCTCTTGCGTGCGGTGGCCTCGGCATGCTGACGTTGCCGCCGTCGGTTCGGATCTTCGTCTGCCTGTCTCCGGCGGACATGCGCCGCAGTCTGGACGGCCTGGCGGCCATGACGCGCGAGATCCTCCGGGAAGATCCGCTCTCGGGTCATCTCTTCGTGTTCTTCAATCGCCGCTGTGATCGGACGAAGATTCTGTTCTGGGATCGCTCAGGCCTGTGCCTGTATTACAAGCGCCTGGAGAAGGGCGTGTTTCGTCCGTCCGGTTTGGCGCGGGCGGACACCGAACG
The DNA here is from genome assembly GCA_964391465.1 of uncultured Planctomycetales bacterium. GTDB lineage: Bacteria > Planctomycetota > Phycisphaerae > UBA1845 > CAYMME01 > CAYMME01. Next base: position 3,856 of record CAYMME010000568.1, on the reverse strand, counting down.
CATCGAGATCGAGGCGGCGGAGTTGGCGTTGCTCCTGGAAGGCATCGATCTTGCGCACGCGAAGCGCCGCACGCGGTTCGTCCCGCAGAAAACCGCATAATTTGCAGTGTATTCTGAACTTTTCTCTTGCATTGGGGTGCGGTTTCGAGTAGAAGGAGACATCGACGTTACGGAGGACGTTGACTTGCCTTCGCGCCGCCGCCGATCAAAACGCAACAAGCCGCGGATGAACAAGACCCCCTCGTCTCCCGAATTGCCCACGGACGTGAAGACGTTGCAGGCCAGGATCCAGGAACTGGAGGACCAGGTCTCGCACCTGACCCGCATGCTGTTCGGGCGTCGTAGCGAGAAGTGCCCGGACGATCCCAACCAGGGCCTGCTCTTCGGCGGCCTGGCCGCGGCGGACGAGGCCGAGGAGGGAACGGAAGAAGACGAGGAGGAAGCCCCACCCCGCCGCCGTCGTCGTCGTCGGCATCGTGGTCGCGGCCCGCTGCCGGCGCATCTGCCGCGTCACACGCACGAGATTCATCCGCCGGACGCCGAGTGCACCTGTTCGTGCTGTGCGATCGCCAAGAAGATCATCGGGCAGGAAGTGACCGAGGAGCTGGAGGTGATTCCTGCCCAGTTCTTCGTGAATCGCTACGTCCGCTACACGTACGCCTGTCCGAACGGCTGCGACGGCGAAGTGAGCATCGGGATGCTCCCGCCGCGGCCGATCGAGAAAGGCATTCCCGGGCCGGGCTTTCTGGCCCACCTGATCACGGGCAAGTATTGCGACCACCTGCCGCTGTATCGCCAGCAGCAGATCTACCGGCGGTATGGGCTCGAGATTCCGCGGTCGACGATGTGCGGCTGGGTGGCCCATGTGGCCTTCCTGCTCTCGCCGATCGTGACGGCGATGAAGTCGAACGTGCTGGCATCCCGGAAGATCCACACGGACGACACCCCGATCACGGTGCTCGACCCGGCCGTCGAGCCGGTGGGCTCCCGGAAGGGCTACATGTGGGTGTACATCGGGGACCACGACGATGTGGTGTTCGACTTCACGAACGTCCGGAACCGGGACGGCCCGGCGTCCTTTCTGAAGGACTACGAAGGGTATTTGCAGGCGGATGCGCTCAGCGCGTACAACGGACTGTACGTTTCGAAAAAGATCTGGGAGGTCGCGTGCTGGGCGCATGCCCGCCGGAAGTTCTTCGACGCGCAGAACACCGGCGGCGCAGAGGCCGAGTACGTTCTCAAGTTGATCGGAGGCCTGTACGCCATCGAGCGGCGTGCGAAGGCGTTGCGCATCACGCCCGAGCGGTTGCTGGCGTGGCGACAGAAGTATGCGCGTCGTCGCCTGGCTCGTCTGCGGGCGGAGTTGGATCGCCTGTCCTTGACGGTGCTGCCGCGCAGTGCGCTCGGCAAGGCCATCACGTACACGCTGAAGAACTGGACGGCGTTGAACCGGTACACCGACGCGCCGTTCCTGTCGATCGACAACAACCACTCCGAGCGACAGATCAAGCAGATGGTCATCGGCCGGAAGAATTGGCTCTTTGCTGGCAGCGAAGGCGGGGCCGAGAACGCGGCCATCCTGTTCAGTGTGATCGTCTCGTGCAAGCTCGCCGACGTCGATCCGTTCGCCTACCTGCAGGACGTGCTGACCCGCATCAGCACTCACCCGTCCAGCCGCGTGCACGAACTCATCCCGCGCGAGTGGAAAACCCGCTTCGGCTCACCCGAACCGTGCCAGGCTCAGCCCGCCGCGTAGCCGATCTGAGATCTTCACGAGCAACGGCCCGGCTTCAGCTCCACCATCCCAGCAAGCCCTGTGCCCGAGCGCGGCGTCTGAGACATGTGGTCCGTGGAGCGCTTACTCTGCCGTTGCCCTCCGATACTGAACGGCGACGGGCGGGCTTGGCGGCACGACCCTTCGTTCCGCCGAGCTTCCGCTTCCACCACGCGAAGGAAACGGGCTTCACCCCTCGACGCCGACAGAATTCCGCCTGTGTCAGCCCGCTCCGCTCCCAAGCGGCGATCAACCCCTGCCAGTACTTCGCCCGATCCGACATGTGGCACCTCCGCCGCCATCATGCTACGTCGAAGAAAACCCGCAAGGTGCGGTTCGTCGGGCGCTTACGCCCCAGTCGCTCGCGGTGCGCACCTTCCTTGGAGGAGCGATCGCTCGGGCCCACGGCTAGCGGCGTTGTCGCATTGGCCGTACCATCCGCCACTTCGACACGAGCGGTGGCATGACCTGCAACACCGTGGCCCGATCCACCGCAGAGTCACTCATGGAGCTTCATCTTCAGCCGCGATGGACATCGCCTTGTAGATATGCTTTGACCAACGCATGCTGCTGTTGGGTTCCAAGAACCATGCCAACAGAAACGCGTTTCCTAGTCTCACGATATAGACCCGTGCGCCGTTGTCCCGGCTCACGAGCTCATCGCTTCTCACCATCAGGTTGGCCGCATCAACCTGCCAATCGACTACGATATCTTCTAGCTGGAGTAGCGGCCGCGCGATCGCTATTTGCGGATGCGAGGGCCAATAACTACTATCATTTCTTGTGATATATCCCGTTTGCTCAAGCTCTGTGAACCCCGATGGCATGCGCCCCTTTTCTTCAACAAACAGTTGAATCGTGTGACCGAGCAAACCGATCGTCCTGTCGGCAACTTGGTACCTCGGAAGCTGCAAGTACAGGTGCCCTGCTACAGCCGCAACCAACACCGCGATAACGCCCACCCGCCAGCGTCGGAGCCTTGCCGTACTTTCCTTCATCGCTCACCGCATGAGTCTCTGGATAGACCGTCAAGGACGAACCGCTTGCCCCAGTAACAGTCTCTCCATCCGTAATTTTGATACGGATAATCTTCGAGCTTGTTTGCACGGTCCTCAAGGTCCGTTGCTCTGTCGCATGAGATGCAATAGGTATCCACCACATCCGGGTACTGTTCAAGTATGCTACCAAGGTTCCGGGAGACCCCACCACCCGGGTAATCCGTCCACCAAGATGTGCCATCTGAGCATTTGACCACGATAACTGGGTGACTCGGGTACGGACCGTCGCGCCTCACTTCTACTCGGCATGTGCAGCATTGTCCCTCCTCTGCGCTGACTAGAGAGGTTATCGTAAAGTTTTCTCCTGGCTTGACGCCCGGCGGGAGTTCGGTAGGTGGAGCGCCGCCGCCACCATCGCCCGGGCCGGACAACGACTGGGCGCACTTGCAGCAGGCGGACGGGCTATAGGCACGATTGCATGAGATCTCACTCTGCCATCGTCGCTTGCTTCCGCAGAAGAAATCACCTTCAAGGTCTATGGGGTTATAATAGTATGTTTCCTCATATACACAACAGACCGTCCGGGCGCTCTCACCTGTTTTGCACATGTCGCACTGTGACGTGCCAAATGGATCTGCTCGTCTCACGGGATTGTCACCCACGTATTGGAAGAGATTCATACCGTCTATACGTCCCAGTGGATCCCGTTGCACGAACCGCCCCAAGCTCGCGTGGTGATGTCGCGCCCGGTAGTAGTACAGCCCGGTCTCGCCATCGTGGAACCGCCCGGTGTAGGTGAACGGGTTGCCGACCGCCGGCTCGGCCAGCGGGTGGAAGTCCTCGTCGAAGACGGCGAGCTGGCCGTAGGGCGTGTACTGATACTCCTCGTGCACGTCGCCGCTCGAGTCCGTGAGGGCCACCACGTTGTAGTTGGCGTCCTGGTGGTGGAAGTACCATGCCGGCGTGCCGCCGGGGTCGTCGATCATGGCCACCGGCTCGTCGACGTACAGCGTGCCGAAGACGAACTGGCGCTCGACGTTCTCGGAGCCGTCCCGCTGCTCGATCATCTGCGGACCCGCGTAGT
>CAYMME010000567.1:0-5370 GCA_964391465.1 uncultured Planctomycetales bacterium | reverse complement strand
GGGGAAGATTGCTATTCCGAGTTGTTACGGCGGAATCAACCTTGGAATAGCAATCTTCCCCGATCCTGTCGTCAGGCTAATGGCCAGCGGTCTTTGCCGAAATTGCGGTGTTCCAATCCAAGATTCCACCGAGGAGAAGTGCCCGCAATGCGGAGAGCAGACACCGTGACAGTTGGTCGTCGCGACACGAATTCGACTTCGTCGTGCGCCGCGTGTCCGATCTTCGTCTCGCCCAACGCGGGCCTAGGGTGGGGGACTGATGCGAGCGGCGCGCCGTCCGTCCCCCACCCTTCGCAGACAGCCGCGAAGGGTGGGGCACCCGCGCATCTCTTCAGAGGAGCGAGCCTGTGCCTCGCACTGTGCATGGCGCTGTCAGCAATCCCGGCCCAAGCGCAGCCCGCAAGCAACGCAAGGCTCGACCTCCTCAGCCACACCGACGCCCAGGGCAACCAACAGCGCATCACCACACCGGCCCAGTGGAAACCGCAGCGAGAGCGCTTCCTCGCCAACATGCAACGCGTGATGGGCTCTCTACCCAAGCCCGCCCCGAAAGTCCCGCTCGATGTGGAGGTCGTCGAAGAGGTCCGCCTCGATCAGGGCACCCGCAAGAAGATCACCTTCGCCGCCGAGAAGGGCGACCGAGTACCCGCTTACCTGATTCACCCGAACGAACGAAAGGGCAAGGTCCCCGGCATCCTCTGCCTCCACCAGACGACCAAGATCGGCAAAGGCGAGCCGGCCGGCGTCGGCGGCAAGCCCAACCTCCACTACGCCCGCGAACTCGCCGAGCGCGGCTACGTAACGCTCGCCCCCGACTACCCCAACTTCGGCGACTATCGCTTCGACCCGTACGCCCACGGCTACGCAAGCGCCACCATGAAGGGCATCGTCAACCACATGCGAGCGGTGGACCTGCTGCAATCCCTACCCGGCGTCGACCCCGACCGCATCGGCTGCATTGGCCACTCGCTCGGCGGCCACAACACGCTCTTCGTCACCGCCTTCGACTCGCGGATCAAGGTGGCCGTCACGAGCTGTGGCTTCAACTCGTTCCACAAGTACTACGGAGGCGACCTCACCGGCTGGAGCCACAAGGGCTACATGCCCCGCATCGCCGAACTGTACGACGCGGACCCCGCCAAGATGCCGTTCGACTTCCCCCAAGTCCTCGCCGCCGTCGCCCCCCGCGCCGTGTTCGTCAACGCCCCGCTGCACGACAACAACTTCGAGGTCTCCGGCGTCCGCGACTGCATCCAGGCCGCAACCCCGGTCTACGGACTGCTCGGCGCAAACAAGAATCTGAAGGCCGTCTACCCCGACGCCGAACACGACTTCCCGCCTGACATCCGCCAGCAGGCGTACGCATTCATCGACGGCGTACTGCGGAGGTGAGACCGCACGACGCGACGACCGAACGATCAGTCTGCCGCTGAACGCAAGACCATGGCAACGGTGAGCGAGACACAGACTCAAGCCGAATCGGACCGAGCAGCGTCATCGGCGCAACCGAGACGGTCGTTCCCGCACGACAACCGCCTCCGCACAGTCTGCCGAGCCGTGCTCGATACGATCTTCCCGCGAACCTGCCCCGGCTGCGACGAGGTTGCCGCCCTCGACGAGGACATCTGGTGCTACGAATGTGCCCTGGAACTCTCCGAGGCCGTAGGCCGGGCCTATTGCCCCGCATGCGGCGTCGACGTCGGTCCCTACACGACGTCGGACGACCGCTGCTTCCGCTGCCGCGATACCAAGCTGCACTACGAGCGATTCGTACGCGTGGGCCCGTACGAAGGCCTGCTCCGCGACCTGATCATCGGCTACAAGTTCGGCCGCCGCACCTGGCTCGACCGTGCCATGGCCCGCCTCCTCTCCGACGCCCTCATCGGCCGGGGCGGCGCCGGCGACGTCGACGCGTTCGTGCCCATCCCCAGCCGCTCGCACGGTCGCCACGGCCGGCCGCATCGGCCCGTCACTCAGCTTGCATCGCAGGTCGCGAGCATGCTCGACCGCCCGGCCTTGCCGCTGCTGACCAAGCGGCGAAACGTCCGCCCCCAACGAGGCCTGTCCGCCACCGCCCGTTGGGAGAACATCCGCGGAGCATTCCAACTCGCCCGCGGCGCCCGCCCCGAGGGCACAACCCTCTGCCTCATCGACGACATCGCCACCACCGGCGCCACCCTCCACGAGGCCGCCAACACCCTCCGCGCCGCCGGAGCCAAAACCATCCGCGCCGCCGTCCTCGCCCGAACCGACCCCGACAAACTGTCCTGGGATCAGTGAAGGCAGAATTGCGGAATGCGGATTGTGGATCGCGGATCGCGGATTGCGGAATCCGAGTCTAGCCGCACGCGAACCATCGCCGACGCTGTATCGAATTCCGCACCCGAGCCCGGCGCCGACCGACCTACTTCAGCTCGAATCCCTCGCTCGTGACACGCGCCGGTCGATCCAGCAGCAGGCGATCGCTCGATGGGATCCGCGCAAGCTCCACCAGGGGCGACCAGTCTCCATCCTCAGGCACGCGCGTTACGCAGAGCGTGTCGCGATCTGGAATAACCGCGGCGACCTCTTCGCCCGGCTGGAGGCAAGAGGGAACGAGTAGGAGTCGGGTCGCATCGTATGTGTCCAGGACCTTGAAGTTCACGGGCGAACCATTGCGCATCAGACCTTCATGGTTGGCTACGGCCACCCGCCCGACCGGGACGACGACCCACGCCCGCAAGACGACGCCTGGGACCCGCCGCGCGGACTTCAGCGCAACCGGCGGGTGTCGGTCGTCCGCACCAACCTCCGAAGGACGTCGTTGAGCTTCTTGATCTCGGCCTTGTTCAGCGGAGCCAGCGCCTGACGGGCCACCTCGAACCGCGCGTCCACCGCTTCGTCAACGGTCTTCTTTCCCTTGGCGGTCAGTTTGATCTGGATCGAGCGTCGGTCCTTCGGGCTCGGCTTCCGCTCGACGTAGCCGTCCGCCTCCAGACGGTCGAGGCGGTTCGTCATCCCGCCCGACGAGAGCATCACGGTTTGCATGATCTGCGAGGGCGTGAGCGAGTGCGGCGGGCCCGCCCCGCGCAGCGTTGCAAGGACATCGAACTGCCAGAGGCTCACCCCGTAGCGCGAGAGTGTGTCGTCTTCAGCGCGCCCCAAGTACTTGCCGAACAACATGATGCGCGCCGCCGCGGCCATGGCGAAAGAGTCCAGTCCCGGGCGAACCTGCGCCCAATGATCGGTGAACTCGTCGACGATATCTCTCTGCATTATGCATTCCTCCGGGCCAAGAAATCTTGATGGTAAGCTACTTGACAAAAAGCTTTGTGTCAAGTAGCATGCGCTTGGTGGTGTTGCCGAGGGCAACTCCCCTGGGCCGCAACGTAAGCATCGGTTGCTCTGGCGGACGGAACGGCGCGCCTGCGGGCGCCGATCTCTTGGGAGTCATGCGCCCGGTCGTGGAACTCGGACCCCATCGAGGCCGGAAGCCTCGATGGCCACGAGATCGACCGATTGATCCGACGCCTCCAGGCAAGCGGAACGCCTGGCGAACGAGCTGTATGCTGCGCGCTGGAAGGAAGCAGTCCGGATGTCCAAGACGTGATGTCGAAGGACGCGCAAGGGGTCTGCCCCGACTCGGGCGGGCGGAGGCGCCAACACAGGACGGGGCCGGTAGTTGACGGACCGCATGGTTGCCGATATGGTGCGAGTGTTACTGATCTTCTTTGATCGCTCCTCTTCCTGAAGACTTGCCCGTCTTAGGCGGGCCGCTCTCCCGAACCGGATTGGTCACCGAGGCCCAATTGACTGTGCAACACGCCGGGATCGCTCGGTCGTACCGTGTGCGATGCCCGCGCCTTAGATGACGGAGTGGCGACCAGAGTCACCGGAAATCGTTTAGAACTCGAGAGAACCAGCCCTGCCTGCCTCAATACCGAACGCGTCTCCGGCCAGTGCCTCCAAACGGACGACATGATTCCGTCTCGGATTCGCGCGTCTTTGTGGAGCGAGGTGTCGGGGCTGCGGCTGACGGTTCGGCGCCGTCTATCCGACCTGCCGGAAGTGTTCGAGGATTTGGCCCGTGCCGGCGAATCGAGCGTTTTGGAGACCGATGATGGGACAGAAACTGTACGTTGGAAACCTGGGCTTTGACGTCAGCAATGCTGACCTCGAAGAGTTGTTCGCCCCCCACGGTACCGTGGGCAGCGCGAACGTGATCACCGACCGGAGCACCGGCCAGAGCAAGGGCTTTGGTTTCGTCGAGATGGGTTCGAGCCAGGAGGCTCAGGCGGCTGTGGCCGCGCTCAACGGGACGGATGTCGGCGGCCGGGCGATCAAGGTTGACGAGGCCAAGCCGCGGCCGGCCGGTGGTGGCGGCCGGCGCGAGGCGTGGTGAGACGCCGACGACGAACGCTCGTCTCATCGTCCGGCGCCGCATGAGGAGACCAGGCCATGCTCACGCTCACGGATGCTGCCGGCATTCGTCTCGCCCATATGGTAAGGCAGCGGGGTCTGCCCGTAGACGTCGCGATTCGCTTTGCCTACGAGGGCAGCGGCTTCACGATCCGTCCGGACAGCGAACGCCCGGGTGACACGACTTTCGAGCACGGCGGTCGGACGGTACTGCTGCTCGACGAACCGATCTCGGCATTGCTTGCCGACGAGACCCTCGATGCCGACGGACCGACGCTGACCTTTCGCCGCGGAATGGGCAAGCCGTAGCGCCGGCCCGGCCGGTGCGCCGTGCGTCAGATCCTCAATGCTGTGGGCGGATATTGGCCATGATGCCGAATGAGAAAGACATGCTGCTGGCGTTGCTCGAGAGTGAAGAACGCTGGTGTCAGGAGGCCGAGGCACGCGACAAGGACGGCAGCCCCGTACGCTACGACGACGCCACCGCCGTCGCTTGGGACATCACCGGTGCGCTGTGTCATCTCTTTGGCTGGAAGCGCGCTTGCGCACTCTTCCGGCAACTGGATCGACACATCCACGGACGAAACCCGGAACCGATCTTCCCCGGGACGTCGGAGCTGCGATCGATGGCCGCGCTGCAGGACTACAACGACCGGAAGGACCTGACCCACGCGACGCTCATGGCATCCCTCCGGGCGGTGGCGGCGAACAGCAGAGGGAGAGGCGGGGCTCGAACGAGCGCAAGAGAGGATCCATGGCGGAAAGAAAAGGGCCGCCCCACCACGCCCGAGAACGCGGATTCGACAAATGTGAACGCGGGCGCAAGAGACGCGAGAAAGCGGCCCTGAATCGCGAGCTTCGCCGGAGTAGTTCACCCGCCGCGATGCCGTCAACGCGTGATGACGCCTCACGAGACAAGCTTGCGAGTACCAGCTTGTGAGGGCCAAGCAGTCAGGCAACAAGGCGGATTCC
>CAYMME010000566.1:0-5387 GCA_964391465.1 uncultured Planctomycetales bacterium | reverse complement strand
CCCATGATGGTCCAGGAAATGCAACACAGATTCTCCAGATGTATCAAGCAGGGTCGCTACATCGCGGAGTGCAAGCTGTTAGCTGATAGCTATCAGCTCTCAGCGATCAGCCGGAGGCGATGAGGGATTGGTGGCACGCCCAACGTACCATCCCTTCGTGCCTCAGTCCCTTGGTCCCTTCGTCCCTCGCCTCTACGGCTTGGGCGGCAGCGACTCGTTCTGCCACGCGCCGTGTCCGCTCCTGCCGTACCATAGCTGGCCCATGAGCGTCGCGTCGTTGAGGTTGGTCTGTCCGTCGCCGTTCAGGTCGACGCGCACGAGATCCGCTGCGCTCGCGTCGGGGGCGAAGTAAGCGCCGAACGCCGTTGCGTCGTTCATGTTGACCTGACCGTCGCCGTTGATGTCGGCGGGCAGGTGTGCGAGGCACAACTCGAACGTCGATTCGCCACCGGTGGGCCCGGCCACCGTGAGCGCGATCGTCGTCCACTGCGCGAGCGGAATGGCCTGGTCGAGCAGCACGCGGTGGACGCCACCGCCGGTGTGCGCGAGGTCGAGAACCTCGACGCTCCCGGCCGCCTCGCCGCCACCACCGGCCAGCGTGACGGGTTGGTCGACCAGGATGTCGAACTCGGAGAGCCCGACCTCCTCGGCCTTCGGCCAGACCAGCGACGCGGAGTCGTCCACCGCATCGGAGCCACCCACGATGCGGCGGAGCGTTGGCGCACCGGGGAACTCGTAGGCACCCATGTCGACGATGGGCGGTCCCGACGCACCGGGGTTGCCGGTGTCGAGCGTGTCGGGATCACCCTGGATGCGCGCCTCGCCCGCCAGATCGAACGGCAGCGGCTCTGCCGTGTCGCTGTCGTCGTCGAGGTCGAACGTGTCGGGGGGCACGGCCGTGTTGTCGCCGGCATCGATGCAGGGTGAGCCCGAGAGGAGCCGCAGATCGCCGTAGTCATCATCCACGCCGTCCCACTCGCCGTCGGGGCCAGGGTCGGGGTCTCGCACGAACAGCGGATCTTCACCGATGTTGCCGTTGCCTTGATACGAACTGAGTCCTTGAATGCAAGAGTAACTGGTCGTGCTTGCGAAGGTCCTCAGTTGGGCGTCCTCGCCCATGCCTTCCGAATCACGATTGGCCCAGAAGATGCAATTGGCCACCGTCCCACTGCCTCTCAGGCCTCCGGTGCGTTCGCCGGCCACGTTCCCGGCAACCACGCAGTTGACCATGGTCCCGACGGGACCCTCGATCGCGCCGCCGTTGTCGCGCTCCGCCTCGTTCCCGACGAACGTGCAACCGATCAGCGTTGGATAGCTGCCGTCACGGTTGTACATGCCGCCGCCGTCATCGCGAGCGTAGTTGCCGGTGAACGTGCAGTGAACGAACGTGGGGCTGCTCGTCCAGTTGTAGACGCCACCACCTCGTGCAGACGCTTGATCCGACGTCCTGTTCCCCATGAAAGCACAGTTGATGAGGGTCGGGTTGCTCTCGTAGTTCAGCATGCCTCCCCCATCGTCGCCCCGATTCGCGAGGAACAAGCAGTTCGTGATCGTCGGATTGCTCCCATGGAGATTCTCCATCCCCGCCCCCTGGCTGGTCCCCCCGAAGCTGGCTGTCACGTTCGCTACGAATCGGCAGTTCGTTACGGTCGGACTTCCTCCATCGTTGGTCATGCCGGCCCCACCAAGAACCACAAAACGCCCCACGGCGTTCCCGGCAGTGACCGTGAATCCGTCCAGAATCGCCGAGGCGTTCGTACCGCTTCCGGTAACCACGTGCTGGCTGTTCTCTGCGTTGTCGCCGCCGGAGTCGTCATCACCGTTGAGGTCGCCGGTCAGAATCGTTTCGTTCTCGAGGGCATCGGGGTCGCGCTCGTCAAGCGTTGCTTCGGTTCCGGCGAACCCCCCGTAGACCGCGAGATCATCATGCAAGGCGAACGTAGCGAGGCGGTCTCCGTCGGGACCCGCGGGTGCATACGTACCCGCAGCGACCCAGACCTCTCGGACGATCGCGCGGAAGTCGCCGGCCACGGTGAGTGCGTCTCGAAGCTCGACGTACGCGTCGGCCCAGCTCGTTCCGTTGTTTGCGCCGGTCGCGTCCGCATCGACGTACAGCCGCACGGGCGGCTCGTCGTTGTCACTCTCGCGAGCGGTCACCGTGGCTTCGGCCGTGCCGGGGATACTCAGTCGAACTGTGGCCTCACCGGCAAGCTGATCCGCGTCTTCGGCCGCAGCCAACGTCACGGGTTTCGGTACCGAGAAGTTCGAGGCGTCGAAGGTCAGAATCGCCCCTGCCTGCACGCTGAGATCGGGATCGCCGGACTGGACGGCGACCTCCACGTCCACCGTTGCTCCCGGATCGCACGCCAGGGTAACCGTGAACGCGGCCGTTCCTCCTTCAGGCACAGACACCGGGTCGCCAACGACGAGCAACGCCTGGCGTGGGCCCTCGTAAGCCCCCATGTCGACCGTCCCGTCGATGATGCGAGCGTTTCCGTCCAAGTCCGTGTCGGGAATCGGCTGGATGCCGGGCGTGTCCGGGTCCGTATCCGCATCGTTGAAACCCGCATCGAGACAAGGGGAATCGCACCTGAGGCGCAGGTCACCGAAGTCGTCGTCCGCCGTAGCGATGACTCCGTCCGGCCCGACGTCAGGGTGCCGCACGAACATCGGATCGTCGGCGATGTTTCCATTCGTCGGATCGGTGAGACCTTCGACGCAGCTATAGGTGATTACCGGCGACCCGCCGACGATCGTATCGACGGCAAGATGGAGCCTACCCCTGATGATGTAGGCGCGGCGGTTCAGCCAGAATACACAATTCGTGATCGTGGCCGTGCCACTGAGGTAGAGGCCGCCGCCGGTGTCGTCCACACGGTTGGCAGCAATCGTCGAGTTGATCAGCGTCAGACCGTCGCCTCCGTGCAGAATGCCGCCGCCGGAGTCCATCGCGTAGTTACCGACCACCGCGCAGTTGATCAGCGTGGGCGCGCTGCCGCCAACGTCGACCAGGCCACCACCCCAGTTTCCGGCTGCATTGCCGGCGATCGTGCAGTCGATCAGCGTCGGGCTACAACCGCCTTCGTTGACCATCGCACCGCCGTTGCTGAGGGCGACATTTCGAATGAAGTCGCACCTTGTCAGAGTGGGGCTGCTGCCGTACTTGTTGTCCATGCCGCCGCCGCTGCCGGCCTCGTTTTCCAGGAACAGGCAGTCGCTCAGGATGGGGCTGCTTCCGTCGTTGTACATGCCGCCACCATTTCGCGCAAACGTGCAGCCGTTGAATGTCGCGCTGCTATCCTCGTTGCGCACGCCTTCTCGGCCGTTGTCGGCAAACTCACAGTCGGTCACGACCGGATCGCTACCGTCGTTCTGCATTCCGGGCCCACCGTGGCCCCGCAAGACACAGTGCTCGAAGCTTGGCGCGCCCCCCTCGTTCCATACCCCAGTCCAGGTCCCGAAGAAGCGGCAGCGTCTCACCACAGCGCTGCTATTCGTGCAATGCATTGCCGACGCCGTCAGCGTGAACCCGTCGAGTATGGTTGTGGCATCCGTGTTGCTCGCAGTCACCACGCTCCCGACCTGATCACCACCATCGAGGACACCGCTGAGGACTGTGTTGTTGGTGTCGGGATTCGGGTCTCGTGCGTCGAAGCTCCCATCGCCCCCGCCGGGGGGAAAGCCACCGTACACGGCGACCGCCTGCACGAGCTGAAACGTCGCGGTCGCCGGATCATCCAGCCCGGTCGGATCAGGCGCGTACACTCCGGCAGCAACCCACACCTCCTCCACGATACCACCGGAGTCGGCCGCCACGCGCAGCGCATCGTGGAGTTCAACGAACGCATCACTCCAACTGGCGCCGGTGTTCGCGCCCTCGGCGCTGGCATCAACGTACAATCGTGGCCCCGGGAAATCGTTCTCGAGTTCGATAGCGGAGAGCAGCACGGACGGAGCTTCCGACGACTCGACGATGATCGAGGCCACGTCGCGGAACATGTCATCGTCCTCAGCCGCACTCAGCGTGACCGTTTGCGGAACCGCAAAGTCGGTCGCATCGAACGTCAAGACGGCACCGGACTGCACAGCGATGTCGGGATCTCCGCCGACATGAGCAACGGAAACCTCCACGCTGTCGTCCGGACTGCACAGCAACGAGACCGCAAACTCCGCGACTCCGCCTTCCGGAACGACGATCGGCTCATCCGCATGGACGACAAGAACCTGTTTGGGCCCCTCGTAAGCACCCATATCGACGGTGCCGTCGACGATGCGAGGATTACCGTCGATATCTGTCGGTGGCAATGGCACGGCGGTGGCGTTCGTGCCCGTGTCCAGACACGGAGAACCGCAGCGCAGGCCCAGCACACCGAAATCATCATTTCGTCCCCACCAACCGTCACCACCGTCGTCAGGACATCGCACGAACATCGGGTCGGTGTCGATGTTGCCGGTCCCACCTTGCCCGGTCCAGCCGCCTTGGACGCAACTGTAGTTGATCGTCACGTTGTCGCCGAGAACCTGGGACGTATCACCCGTGCTGCTGTCGTCGTGGTTGCCCCAGAGAATGCAGTTCGTCAACGTAGCACTACTGGTGGAGGACGAGGATATGGCGCCCCCCAGCTCCGCAACATTCCCAGCGAACGTACAGTTCGTAAACGTTGCGTAGCTGTCGCTGCTGTTGCTCACGGCGCCGCCCACGTTGTCCGCCACGTTGCCGCTGAATACGCAGTTGACCAAGTGTGGGGTGCTGTCGGAAGTGCTGCGCATCCCGCCACCGTTTTGGTCCGCGTGGTTGCCGGTGAAAAGGCAATCTGTGAGCGTCGGGCTGGCCTTGTAATTCGCCATGCCTCCACCGTAGGAAGTACTGAGGTTTCTGACGAAATGACACCGCGTAAGAGTAGGGCTGCTTCTGCTATTGGCGAGCCCTTGCCCACGATAGGCCGCAGTGACTACGAACGCGTCAAGCGTTGCCGTGTCATCGACGGAAACGGCGCTGACTACTTGGTAGCTGTTCTCGGAGTAACCTGCGAAGCCAGGCCCGTCGTTCCCGCCTAAGTCCCCGCTGAGGACCGTGCCGTTAGTTTCAGGTCCCGGGTCGCGGGCGCCGAACGTTCCGTCGCCCCCACCGGTGGGGAAGCCGCCGTAGATCCCCACATTGTCGAGAAGCCAAAACTCGACGTCTCGATCACCGGAGCCGGGCGTGTACTCGCCGTCAGGGCGGATCCGCCCTCCGTCGGGCATGTACGTGCATTGGGCCACCCAGATCTGGACGGGGTTGCCGGGGGCGGCGATGCCGACCGCGGCGGTGAGGGCGTCCTGGAGGTGTGGGTACGCCTTGGGCCAGGTCGAGCCGTCGGGGGATGGGTCGGTGGCGGTGCAGTCGA
>CAYMME010000565.1:0-5390 GCA_964391465.1 uncultured Planctomycetales bacterium | reverse complement strand
CATCCCGGAAATCCTGCTGCCGGCCACTGCGCACAGGTCTCAGACCGATCGAGCCGCCCTGCTGGGAGCCGAGGTCACGGGTGTGAACCGCGACACCGTCCCGCTTGGCGTTCTCGATGGTTCTCTCAAACTGGTCGCCAACACGACCATCTTGAACTTCGAAAGGGTCTTCCACTTGGGGCGGCAGAGGTCTTCCTTCAGTATCGGATACGTCGAAGATGAACATGACGGGGCCCATCGTCTGAAGGATCACGAGCGGGCGGGCCCCCGGCTTGATATGTCGGCTATAGTCGTCGTGCCATCGGCGGGGGGACAGAGCGAACTTAGCGCCCGGCATCTGGATGTGCACCAGCATGGCGTTGAACGGCGCGTAAAAACGAAACCGCGCGACGAAGTCCAGAAGCTCCTTGTAGGTCTTGCTGGCCCGGTACTGATGCGTCAGACAGAAAAGTTCGTCCAGGGCCCGCTTAGTCGCTTTGCGATCCCATTCCTCGGCAGGGTTCGCCGGCGGACGCTCCGCATCGTCCTTCCGGAACCCGCCGAAGAGATCTGGCTGCGTGTTCACTTCACTCCGCCTGCCCCCCGGTTCACTCACTTGACTGCCTCCACGAGAATGCGCAGCGCCCGCACGGCTCGTTTACCGTGTGAGTTGGTCATCAGTCCAAACCACCACGCGGCCTCTGCACCGTCGGCGTGACGCATGTTCTCGGCGGCGCGGTGCATGCGCTCCGGGTTCCGGAGCCCGCGGGCAACGAGCGCGTAGCAGGCCACCCGCGCGCCCCAATCGGGATCAAGCGGGTGGAACGGCCCGGTTGAGAGCTTCGCAGCAACCCCGGCCGTCGCACGCACCGAAGCGCGGAGCAGGCCAGCGCCGGCCGAGAACGCGAGCGGCGAGATCGCGGCGATGCGGTCGAGACGCTCGTCGCCTTTGGGCGTCAGCCGACGACGGTAGATGATCGCGGCGTCGCCAGCGCGACGTCGTACAACACGGAGTGCGAACGAAGCTTGGCGGATTTCCCTCAAGATGTACCTCCGATGGGCTTGCCGAACGTTGCCTCGGGCCGGAGTTCTTCGGGAGCGTCTTCTGAGAGCTGCTTGAGTCGGTCGATCACGTCCTTTCGACCTTCAGCGCCGAAATCCAATGCCAGGGTGGCCTCGTACATCGAGCCGTCCTGCATGGCGTTGAAGAGTGTCTGAGCCATGTGAAGCGGCTTCGTAGGGTGGTTCAGGTCCACGTCGTTGGCGGCGAAGTTCGCGGAGCCCGCCTTCTTGAATTGGCCGCCGACCGCGACCGACAGGTTGAGACTGTCGGCCCCGAAAGGTTGAGCGAGATTAGCCAGCATTGTAGCGTCGGAGGGCTTGATGGCGGTGAGCTTCAGCTCGCGTAGTGGCCGTTTCGGCGCGTGTTCGAGAATCGTTTCCCACGACGTGGCCGTAATCTGCGGCAATTCCGGAGGGGTAATTACCGTTGGCGTGGTTTCTCCCTTCTTCCCCGGTTTCTTGATCTCGTCTTCCTTCAGCCATTCCTTCGCCGTATTCGAATCCGCCAGTGTCACCAGCACGGATTCGTCCAGAGCGAAGCTGGTTAAGGTCTCGCCAGCGACACGTTGCCGGGAGCCCGGCTGCCCACGGACACAGCCATCCTTATCGTAGGCCTGACCGTCGGCGGTTCGGACGGCAAGCTTGCCCTTCTCGACGGCGCGGATGATCGTCTGTCGCACAACGCCCCCATCCGGGACAAGCCGGAGGTCCGGGGCGGACAAGAATCGCTCATAGACGGCCTTCGCCGTGTAGGCGTCGGGGTTGTCGGCCAGCGGTGTTGTACCCGGCAGGACGTTCTTGACGAAGCGATTCGTGTCCAGCGCCTCGCCGGGCTGGTAGATAAGGTCGTTGGCGTCGAGGAACTTGCGCAGGCAGGCTTGACCCTGGGGCCGCTGGAGAATCTGCTCGTCAGGCACCTGGTACTGCTCGTCGAGACGGTGGACGACGCCGCCGGCGAAGAGAACGCGGTCGAACGCGCGACAGGCGCGGAGCCGGAACTGCTTGATGAGTTCTGGCTTGATGTTCTTGAGCTGTTCGCGGACGAGCTTGCCTGACTCGCCCTTGCCGTGCTCCTTCTCGAGCCGGTCACCGGCGATAAGCCGCTGGGCCTGCGTGATGGCCTCGTTCAGCGTCGACTGCGTTGCCGTGACAGCGAGGATCGCGTTCTGGAATCGACGTGGCATCGGCGCCCCTGGGTCGGTGTCGTCGGCGTTGGCACAGACCGACTTGGCCTTGGCTTCGTCCTCGCAAAGGACAAGCTGGAGCGAGATGGACTCCGGGACGTCCTTGGCGGAGTCCGGCCACGAAGCGAGCTTGAAGCCGGAGAAGTAGCTTTGGACCTCGGCCCGAACGCGGCTGGCGGCGTCCTCGCGCGGGACCTGGGACATGTGCTCTTCGAGCTGCTTGATGACGTTGGGCTCGTAGCGGAACTGGTAGCCGCGTCCGCCCGCCATTGGGTAGGTGTGCCAGCAGACGCCAAGCAGGCGGTCGAGCGCCTCGGACGGCTCGGGGCCGGCGTCTTCAGGCCGCAGCATCGCCAAGGCGAGGTCCGACGGTTCGAGACCGGCGTTGCTTTGGAGCGGGATGCTCTCCAGCAGGAGCGCGGATGCCGCCCGACGGTGGACGCCACGTTCAGCGCCACCGTCCAACTCGCCGGCGTGGCTGTCAACGTCGGCCGACACTGCAGCCTTGAACCGGTTGCGGTTGAGGCGTTGGAGGAGGTCCGCCTGGATGCGAGGGCTCGACCAGTTGATATCGCCGCCCGTAATCAGCGCGATGTCCTCCTTTGCCTCCCACACGTCGCGGAGGATGCGAGCGAAGAGACGAAGCACGCCGCGGCTCTTCTGGAAGTCGTCCATCGCGCCGAGGCGGTTCTGCGCCGTGTCGAGAAGACGCGGGTGGAAGGGGTAGCATTCGACGATTCGCTTCGCGTAGTCGGCGTTGGCGGCGCTCGCGGGCAGCAGCCCGGGCTGCTCCTCGAGGACACGGGTGTAGAGCTGATGGTACGCGGCGGATGCGGCCTCGGCAGCAGGCTCTTTCACCTGCTCGAAGAGACGCCGGACGATCACGCGGGGCGCCTCGTCGCCGATCGGGTCGAAGTCCGAGACCTTGCGGTCGAACATGTCGTCGAGCTTTCCGGCGGCGTCCTTGAGCGTCGCGGCGAGCTGGGCCGACTGTGAGGCGTAGGCGACCTGCCGTGCCGGGTCAGTCACGATGAGAACCGCGTTCTCCTTGCTAACGACCGAGGTGAGGGAGTTGAGGAAGCCCATCAGGTTGCCCTGGCCGCGCTCTGAGAGCTTGCCCATGTAGATGACGAGTTCGTCGAGAAGGACTAGGACGGGGCCTTTCGGGAACACCGCTTTGATGTCAGCGTCGCCGGGAGACTTCTCTGGATCGTCCGCGCTGCCGAGCGACTTCAGCGCCTTGGCGCCGCCGAGCTGATAGAAGATCTCGCCGTGAAGGCTGTGAACCTTCGTATTGCCGTGTTTGGCGAAGTTGGGTACACCGGCCTTCCCAGCATCGACGCCGACAACGGTGAGGCTGCCCGGACGCCCGGCTGCGGGAAGCAGTTCTGTGCCCATCGAGGCGTCGGCGATGTGCTTGGCCAGATGCCAGAGGGCCATGAGCGTATGCGTCTTGCCGCCGCCAAAGCCAGTGCTGAGGCGGACCGTTGCGCCGCCTTCCTTGGGCTTGGCCAGGCGGTCGAACACGATCTCGCAGACCTTACAGAGCTGGCTGGTCGGGTAGGTGTTCTGGAAGAACGTCTTCGCATTCCCATAAACCTTGGGAGCGTTACCAGCGACCAGGTCGCCGAAGTCAGCAGCGAAGATTGCGTCTTCCAGATCGCCCTTGAGCACCTCTGAGCGAGGCTTGCACCCTTTCAGGACCCCCACGTTTGTCCTCCTGACGGATTGAAGTGTGGAATCGCTTGGCCGTTCTTGCCAGCGCCCCGTCAGTGTGATAGGAAGGTTGGCTGGACGGCGACGGTAAGACTATCATGACGCATCTGGGGCGTCAAGAGCGGATTTCTCCGTGAGAAAGCGACGATAATTTCTGGGATCAACAGGATGTGTGAGCGTCGCTCACGGCTCTCTCCTGAGCCGGCTATGCGCCGCCTGTCGGCTGCGATTTCAACGGGACCATCCGCTCAGCCTATACCATCAACTCATCACTGAGCTTGGCTAGGCGGAGTGCCATGCATCCGCCGCCAGCCGTTCGTCACGCCTCGCAATCGCGGCCACGAGCGGGTTGTCGCCCGATATCCAGTCTTCACCGGGCAGACCCAGTTCCGCTTCGGCTGCTCGCAGGTCCAAGTACGAGTCTGTCAAAGCTCTCTCCCGCTCCATCCATTCGGCCGAGAGGCGGATGTGCTCCCCGCGATCCTTACAATCACACAGCCGCCTGACGAGATCGATCTTCTCGAGTTCCATGTCCTCGATCTTCTCTCTACGTTCGGCGATCTGTTCCGGTACGTCCGACATGATCCACCTCGGGCTAACTCGAAATGCGCACATCTATCTCCAGCGTTATGTTCGTGGTGGAAGTTGCTCTGTCCGCGAGGAGGGTCGCACCGAGTCGGTCGCCGAACTCGAGCGGCCAGCTCCAGTCGGTCTCGACCGTTTCGTCGCTGGCCCCGGACACGGTGATAGTCCTGCCGGTATCTGCTATCCAGTTGATCACAGGCTCCTGCGTTCGGCCGTTGACGAAGGTGTAGGGTGGCGACCCGCTGTAGGGATATATGGTGCCCGTGACAGGATAGTACATCAGTTGCCCGCGTTTCAGGAAGATGGCGACGTTCGGATCGCCAGAGCTCCTTGTTGCACGAACGCCAACAACCGTGCCTCCTATAGTCGACGCTGAGGCCTGGTAGTACAGAGTCGGCGTTCTCATCACGGACAGTACAGGGAAGAGCGTGGCCCACTGGTGTACGAACTTGACGACGTAAATGGGGCCGGGCGTTCCGAGCTTGACGACCGCCCACTTCTCGCCGGTGCCAGACTCGGACCATAGGATGGACGCGGAACCAGACGCCACGCTCTTAAGGCGGCCAGCTTGGGCAGGCTCCACGTCGGCGAACGAGTGGCCCTCGCGTATGACGTTGACCTTGACCAGGCAGGCGCCGCTGATGCAGGCGCGTCCGATCGACCCGTTCGCTAACGGCTCATGCAGAACGACGAACCGGCCAGCATGCTTGGCGGCAGGCGTGACGCCAGACAGGACGACACGACTCTTGAACTCGTCCAGGTTGTCGGTGGGCAGGATCACCGGAGCGTCGATGCCCAGGACGCCAAAGCGGTCGAGGTCAGCGCCGCTCCCGTTCTTAACAAGGACATATTGGACGGGCATGT
>CAYMME010000564.1:0-5393 GCA_964391465.1 uncultured Planctomycetales bacterium | reverse complement strand
TGTTGCAGTAAAAAGACTTACGGGCGTGCCTTGCTTGACTTAATGGCATTCGGCCGATGCCCCTTTGATCAACTGCCCGGTAGTGACGTCGAACGGACCGACGCCGTGATATTTGTCGGGGTCCCGCTCGGCCGGCCCGTACCCCTTGCCCTTCTTCGTAATCGCATGGATCACGACCGGCGCATTCTGTTCCTTGGCCTCGCCCAGCACGTCGATCAGAAGTTCGATGTCGTGTCCGTCCACGGGGCCGAGGTAGTTGATGCCCAGCTCGTCGAAGATGCCGCCGCCCAAGATGCGCGACTTGCAGCGACTCAGCGCCGCCGGCAGCGCGCCGCAGCTCGGCGAGATCGAATACTCGTTGTCGTTCACGATGACCAGGAGCTGCGAATGAAGCGCTTGAATGTTGTTCAGCGCCTCGTACGCCAGCCCCACGGTCAGGCCCCCGTCGCCGATGCTCGCCACCACCGAGTAGTCGTCGCCGAGCCGATCCCGGGCCGTCGCCAGGCCGAGGGCGGCCGACAACGCGGTCCCGGCGTGGCCGGTGGTCACCGGATCGTGTGCGCTTTCCGTGTGATTGAGGAAGCCGCTCAGCCCGCCTAACTTGCGAATCGTGGGGAATCGGTCTCTCCGGCCCGTGATCATCTTGTGCGTGTAGCACTGATTGCCGACGTCCCAGATCAGCTTGTCGCGCGGGCTGTCGAAGACGCGGTGCAGGGCAAGCGTGAGCTCGACGTTTCCCAGGTTGGTCGCGAGGTGACCGCCGTTTCGAGCCACGACCTCGACGATTCTCGCGCGAAGACTCGCGGCGAGCGCCGTCAGCTCGGAGACCGACATCTCCTCGAGGTCTTGCGGCGAATCGATCATCTCCAGCGTCGTTGCGGTAGCCATGACGCTCATCCCTCCCCACCGACGGCCACGGGTTGCTCAGAAGGTGTGGCGTGCCGTGCGTCGTCATCCTCGCTCAAGGCATCCAACGCCATTGCCAGGAGCGCGTCCGCGTCCTCCGCGTCACGCGGATAGCAGCGGGAAACCAGTCGGCACCGCTGCGGAGAGAACGAGGCGTACTCGGTCTGCGCGGCGAAGTCGGGCAGAAGCTGCTCGATGCGGTGAACGGCAATCCTGGCCCCGGCGCGTCCGGTCTCCGGCAGGAGGATCCCCAAGAGCTGCGGCGAGATCAGGCCGACCACGTCGTTGCCGCGAAGTCGCCGGGCCAACCACGCGCCCAAGGCAGGCAAAGGCGAGCACGACGGGAGGACTTCGGGATCGCCGGAGCGTCGAGTCGGACCTGCTGCGCCCGCGAGCACGAGGGAGAACTCGAGGCGGTGCCTTCCGGATCGCGCGGTTTCGCGGGCCAACTGCACTCGGAAGTGTGAGCTGCCGAGCACGTTCTGCGTTGGGTCGGTCGTGACGCAATCCGCCGCTGCCATCAGCGTGGCCAAGGCGGTCGTCCGGACTTCGATTTCGGCATGCAGGTCGGGCGACCACTCCGCCCCACTACCTTCGGCCAGCCAGAGAGTGCCCAATCGACGACCGCAGAGAAGCAGGGGCACAGCCCGGTCAAGAGCGGTCGGCTCCGCATCCGGGCCGCCGCGCGCACAGGCCCTGCTCAGCCTTTCGATCTCGTCGGCAGACCCATAACTCACGCGCGGAGCGGCGGGCGAGGTCCAGCCTTCACCCGTCACCAGACCTGCGGAGCTGTCCGCCGTCTCGCAGAGATCTCTCAGGATCGAATGGAGAGCAGACTCCACCGAGCCGGAACGACTCAGTTCGCGGAATGCGTCTTCCAGGCTTCCCATCACCCTCCTCGGCTGTAGCTCGCGTGCCGCACCGGTGCTTTGAGCACGCGGCGGCGGCGTGCGGAGTACAGGACAGCATTGGGTATCGTCCCCTACTCAAGCGCCCTTTAGCTGCGACCGATGGGAGTACAGCCCAGGGACGGGGAATCGAGGCGGGATGGCCGTGGCGACAGGGAGTACGCCATTCTCGTTCAGGGTTTTACCCGGGGCCCGGAGGCACCGCCTGCGATCAGCCAAGACGGAGGGGCCAGGTACGGACCCGGCTGCACTGCCGGCCGTCCGGAGGTAACGGGACGCGATCCAACCGCGTCACAGGGGGATGCGCTACGACGACTGCGATGAGCCGTCGTGGCCCATAAGATTGGCGGGGGCACAATGTCACGCATTCTGGTTGTCGACGACGAACCGCACCTGACGCAGATCATGGGCATGTGGCTGGAGCGGAACGGTCACGAGGTCGTCCGCGCGTACGACGGCCGAGCGGCCCTGGAACTTCTGCATGAGAGCACCTTCGACATCCTGGTGACCGACATCACGATGCCGCAAATGGATGGCCTGGCCCTGGTCAGCGCGCTGGAGGGGACTGAGCAGCCGCGCGGCGTGATTGTGCTCACCGCCCGAGCCGACTACGAACAGCTCGCGGCGCAATGCGACCAGCGACGCACCCGTTTTCTCGCCAAGCCGTTCAGTCCAAAGCAAATCGTGAAGCTTGTCGAGGACCTGCTCGCACAGGAACCCGCGTCCACACCCGGCTGACGGATCGGTCGGAGCGCAAACGGGGGTCGGTCTAGTATCCACGGCACGGGGAAACGACGCAATGTCAACGACCACAGCAGAACCTCAGCTCGAGCAATCGCTACTCGAATTGCTGGGGAAGGCTACCGGCTGCTATCTCGGCGTAGCGCCGGCCAACGGATCCAAGCCGCCGTTGCTCCCGCAGCCGTGTCTTCAGTTGTGCGTCCACGGCGAGTCCGACGACGCCGTTCGCGGTGGGTGCAGTTGGCTGCTGAGCACGCTGGATGGGGAGCAGGCCGACACGCCCGGAGCGGCAGTCTGCCCGAAAGGCTTTCACGCTCAGAGTACGGCGCTACCCCATACCGGAAGCGCGTACGACCTGCTGATCCTGTCCCGACCCACTCGATCCCACGCGACGGACTTCCCGGCGCCGTCCCTGCCGAACGAGGAAGCCAGTGCCGATGTGGCCGCCGGCGTACTGCGCCTGTGCCAGGAGCAACGCGGGATGGTCGACGAGGTGCTCCAGTGCTATGAGCACCTCCACGCGGTGTTTGCCATGAGCCAGTCCCTAAGTGAGATCTCGACCGTGCCCGACGTCTACGAGGTCGTCGCCCGCTCGCTCCAGGAGCATCTGCAGGCCGGAACATGCTGCATCGCCACGGGCAATCCCTGGACGTTCGAGTTCTCCGACTCGGAAGACGGCGACGGAGCAGGTCTGTCTCGCACGACCCTGGTCCGGCTCCTTCAGGCGCGGCGCACGCCGGAACGGGTCGAGGTGCTCTCATCACAGGATCTGACCGCGCTGGACGAGCAGCTTGGCGATCGGTTCTCCAGCGTAATGAGCGGACCCATCATCAGCGACGGGAGCGAACGATGCTTCGTCACCCTGTTCCGCTCGAACGAGCAGACGCCGTTCTCCGCCCGCGATTCCAACATCACGGAGAGTCTGCTTCGCTACAGCGCCGCCACCCTCCGAACGATTCGGCTGAGTGAGCGACTGAGAATGATGCCCGCCCAGGCGGAGTGACCCTACTTCCTTCCGGGCATCACGAACGAACGGACCGGCGGGCAGACCGACGCGCGGCTGCGCTCAAGCACCGACCGCAAAACGGTCGATGAAACAGTAGTAACCTCCGACCGTTGCGTGCTATACGAATCGGGCTCACGTCCGGCGCGGCGCACGATCGGTGGGGCGTAGGTGCTGCCGCCGGCGGCAGTCCGGCGCGTGCTCTCTCAACGTTGCTCATGAACTGAGCAGCAGAGATCGAGCAGACGCACCGATGGCGGACGGCAACTGGCTGCGCCTCAGGCGTTCGATCCTAGGAAGAAGCCGTACGGCGTGACGGGCGCGCGTTGCCGTCGCGTTCGTGCGGATGGGGTCCTGTCCGCATCCTGTCCGGGAGGAGATTGCCCGTGACCCTGTCAAGGCGTCCGTTCACGGCCAGTGTCACATTTCCACCACGCGACGTAGACCGCCTCACCGCGACCGAGGTCATTGATGGCATTCGGTACCGGGTCGTACTGGAGCGGGATCGCGCGGGGTACTATCACGAGATCAGCCAAACGCCGCTCGAACTGGTGGCCGAGCCGGTCGGTGCCGGCCGTGGGGCCTGTCTGTAGACCACGGGCCGGGATCGCCCGCCGGCGACATCATCAGGTCCGGCTGACCGGTCCGGGCTCTCGGATTTCGCCCACGCGAGCTAGACCTCGTCGTCGGGGAGGTCGAAGTCGCAGCCCAGGCTTTCAGCCAGGGCCTCGGGGCTGTCGAACTGCTGCACGAACTCGCGCACCTGCGACAGGGCTTCGGCGAGGCCCGCCGCTTCGTTTGGGGGCTCGATGTCGAGGAAGCGCTGGATGTTGCCGCTCGCGACGTCGCACTCCTCGTCCGTCATCTCCGCGTCGTCCGATGCCGGTTCGACCTGCATCATGGCTTCGAACATGATGTCCCAGGCTTCAGGCAACCGCGGATGCGGCCGCTCCCCGTTGGCGAAGCACCACTGACGCACGGCGCTCAGGCCGTGCTCCTTGATCGTGTCGAACGCTTCGTCGACGGCCGACTCGGAATCGTCGACGGCCAGTTCGGAATCGTCGAGGAACTCCGGGTCGGGCGCTTCCATGACGTAGTCAACACCCTCGCGAGCCAGGAAAGCCGATGGTTCGCCGTCGACGAGTCGCTTCTTGAGGTCCTCGGCATCGCCCACGTACCGCAAGCCGCCGTCGACGCCGAAATCCGTGAGGTCGGCCTTGTCGATGTCGCCCACGTCGCCGAGCAGAGCCACCCACCGCTCGTGCCGCTTCGGCAGTCGGAACCCGTTCTCGCGCGAGAACCGGATGCTTCCGGCGACAAGCCGCTTCACCACGTCGAGATCGACGCGTATGAGGTCAACGGGGCGGGATGCATCGAGCACACGTTCGCGAAACAAGTCCGCACTGATGTCCAGCAGGCCCCAGGCGTCCTTGAGACCCACGCACCAGAGATCGACAAGAAACGCGGCCATGGCGTGCCCGCCGCTCGGGACCCGGCGCAGGCAGTGGATCACGGCCTGACCTTGCTCGAGCCAGTCGCGATTGATGTAGCACGCGATCTCACCGCCGGCATTCCCGATCCGCCGGTAGGGACTCCCGGATCGGGCACGATGGAGATCGCGTTGCCGCCGGGTTCGCTTCTGGCGATGTCGTTCCTTCCGTCGAGCGTTTCGTGACATGACTGCCTCCCTGCGCAGACTTGGCGGTCCTGTGGGCCACAAACCCAACTACATACCTTTACCGCAACACGGAGGGAAGGATCAAGCGAAATCCGGAGCGATCGCGGGTGCATCTCATGAATCGTGGCACCACCACACGTGATGGGTGCCACTGGCG
>CAYMME010000563.1:0-5401 GCA_964391465.1 uncultured Planctomycetales bacterium | reverse complement strand
GTACGTCGACGGCGGCGAGCAGAAATGGGCGGTCCGGAACCACCCCGGGGCCACGGCCGCCAACCCGTGGCACGACGTGACCTTCTGGGGGGCAGAGAAACCTCCCGCAGGCGTTCCCATGTCCGGTCTCATGAACTGGGCGACGATGTACGCCGCCGAGATCGATACCGGAGCCTATCTACCCGCAACCGGGACCCCTGAGATTCCGGGTGGGGCGGCCGGCCAGGGCGGAGGCCCCGGAGCCTGGGATATGGACTGGAGCTGGGGCAGCGAGGTAGTTCCACTGGAATTGCCCGGCTTCGATGTCATGGTGACGGACCTTGGTGGTGGCTTGTATGACGTGACGCTGACCCCGGCGGCACCGACGAATGACATCGCATCCTCGACGATGCGTTTCCAGGGATCCCTGACCGACGCGGGCGGCGGGGCGTATGCCGGCATCATCGACATGACTGCGGGCGACCACTACGTGCCCGGGGGCGCCGGTGCGGGGATATCCACTGCCGGCGGTGTCGACGTCTACGCTGAAGACGGTGGCTGCGCTTATGTCCAGGGGTACTACGGAGCGGGGGCGTGGAACTGCGCCGGAACCGACACCTACCTCGTGGGCTCAGACCACGACGCGTACCCGGACCCCGGAGGGCCATGGGGTAGTTGGTACGACCCCGATGTCGGCGACTGGAACCAGTACTCCCTGGAGTTGACTGCCGGCCACTGGTACTTGCGATACAAGGCGACGTGGGAATCACCCATGTCCGGTGCAATGGATTGGGCCAATGGGTACGCGGCGGAGTCGGACCTGGGTACGCAGGATCGGCCCCAAACGCGCTCCGACGGCAACCCGGCGTCTGCGCTTCATGGTGGTCACGGCGGCAGCGCCGCTCAGGGCGGCGGCCCCGGGGCGTGGGACTGGGACAACGGCTGGGGGGTGGAGGTCATCCCCCTGGAGCTTCCTGGCTTCGACGTCGTGGTGACGGATCTCGGCGGCGGTGTGTACGATGTGACGCTGACCCCCGCCGCCCCGACGGTGGTCTCGGTCGACGACGACTTCGACAGCTCCACCCCGGGCTGGGGCGTTACCCATTTCGACAACATCCAGGACGGCATTGACGCCGTGGCCGGCAGCACGGTGAACGTCGGTCCCGGAACCTACGGTCCGTTTGTAGTCAACACGAGTGTTGACCTGCTCGGCGCCCAGGCCGGGGTCGATGCGTGCGGGCGTGTCGTCGCTACGCCGAACCCTGCCGTCGAGTCCGTGATCACGGCTGGCAGCGGGATCCTGTGTGAATTGCTCAACGGCTCGGCGGGAAGCACCATCGACGGATTCGCGTTCGTGGGTGCAGACAACGCCATCCGGTCAAACGGCGGTCCGCTTGATGACATCGTCATTCAGAACAACCACATGGAGGGCACGTCGAGCTCGGCGGTGTTCCTCAATAATAGTGGCAACGACGTCACCATGCACCAGAACAGCCTGGACGGCTCCAGCATGGGCAGCGGTGGACTGGTCCACTTGGATACGGACACGTTCGACGGGTTTCACTTCACCTCGAACTGTGCCGTGAATCAGGCCAACGGTTTCGGCTTTTTCGTCGACGGCAATCGCAATGTCGGCTCCAGCGCATCCCGCGACCCCCTGTTTCACGACAACCTCTTCCAGAACAATGAACAAAGCATGAACGTCGGTTCGCGCGCGCTGGAGAACGCCGAGATCAGTGAAAACCAGTTCGAAGGCAACAGTTATGATGGGTTCCTGGGCGGCCCGAAGGATACCCTGATCACGGAGAATGTGTTCCTCGACAACGGCCGCTACGGCCTGATATTCACGAGCTTCGGTAGCACTAACCCGGACAAAGGGGCGCAGGGCTGTACGGTCTCCTGCAATCGGTTCGAGGGCAACGGGTTCGTGCACACCGGCGGCGCGGTCTTCTTGAGTTCCGGTCAGGCGCCCGGGACCATTTCCACGAACGTGCTTGAGGACAACGATATCGCCGGGAACAACGCCGGCGCCAGCTACTCCGGTTCGGAAACCATCGACGCGGAGGACAACTGGTGGGGCGATGCGAGCGGGCCCGGGCCGGTCGGCCCAGGATCCGGGGACACGGTCAGCAGTGCCAACATCGACTTTGATCCCTGGCTGGGGGCGCCGTCGACCTGCACGCCGAGCGTGCTGGCGCTCACGTTCGACCAGTCCTGCTACAACGTTGGTGACACGGTCACGGCGACGGTGTCGATGGCGGGATTGAACGTGCCCGCAGCCGGGTTCCAGGCCTTCCTCTCGTTCGACACGACGAAACTCAGTTTCGTCAGCGGTGCATACACCGCCACACCGTTCGGCCTGCCCGTGCTTTCTCCGATTGCTGCCAGCGGTGCGGACATCGATCTGGCGTCCGGCATCAACAATTTCGGCGGGCAGTCGCCCAGCATGGCGGACGCGGACCTGGCGACCCTGACGTTCACGGCGCTGGGGCCGGATGCCTGCGATGCGTCTTCCGTCCTGACGTTCAGGTCTCACGTCCCGCCCTCGCGGCTGACCGACGAGCTCGGCAACGAACTCCTGCCGCTTGTGCTCGTGAACGCTTCGAGCATCACGATCGACAGCACGCCGCCGGTGATCACCTGTCCGGCGGACGTCGTCGACGTGGACTGTGGTGATTCGACCGATCCACCGGCCACCGGCGAGGCCACCGCGACAGACAACTGCGATGCGGCTCCGGTCGTCACGTTCGACGACGATCGCAGCGGCCTGACCGGATGCAATGCGACGGGGACGATCGTGCGGACCTGGGAGGCTACCGATTGCTCCGGGAACGTCGACACGTGTGTGCAGAACATCACGATCGTCGACACGGTCCCACCGGTGCTCACCTCCTGTCCGGCGAACATCAACGTGAACGCCGAGGCCGGCGGGTGCACCGCCGCCGTCAGCTACACCCCCCCGACCGCGACGGATGAGTGCTACTTCGAAGGCTTTGAGGATCCGGACTTCCTGTCTGGTGCGGCCAACGTGTGTCCGTCGGTGAATTGGAACGACTACAACAGCCATCTGGCCCGGGTGCTCTCCGGGGCGGACGGCATTGCCTCCAAGAGCGGCGCTGCGCACGGCGTCCTCGACTCGACCACATTGCCGCCGGCGCCCAATGACTTCACGGGAGCGTTCACACGCCTGCGTGGCTACGATACCTCGTTTGATGCTGGATTCAGAACGTCCCTCGACATCTACATTGACCTGTCGGATTCCGCGGTCGCCGCGAATACCTACGGTTGGGATCTGTCCACGGCGGCCAACAACCAGGCGGGCACCCACCAGCGTGATTTCATCTTCCACGCCGCCTCGGATGTGGCCGGCAACGTGCTGATCGGCGGCACCAACAACAGCAACTTCACCCGGCGCAACGATCTGGCGACGATCAATCACTACGTGATCACATCCACGGATTGGTACACGTTCGAGTGGGACTTCCGCGACGCCGGTGACGGCTCGCTCGCTGTGGATCTCAACCTTCGGGATTCCGGGGGGACGCTGCTCTGGACCGAAACCCGCAATGATTCCAGCGACGTGATCGCCACCGTGGTCGGCGGCCACCGCTACATGTGGTTCACGTTCCTCGAGGTCGAAAGGCTTGCGATCGACAACACGGCGTTGATCCGCAAGATCCCGGTCACCTGCGCGCCGCCGAGCGGTTCGGTGTTCCCGGACGGCACCACGACCGTTACCTGCAGCGCAACGGACGACTGCGGGAACACGTCACAGTGCACCTTCGACGTGATCGTCGACCCGGTTAACGAGGTCGTGCTCGACATCGCGCTCCTCGGTGGCGTAGTGGATCCGCTGACGCGATGCATCACGCTGGAATTGTGGGAGTGTCCGGACACCGCACCCGCCGCCGTGGTCGATGCGGATGTCACCTTCAGCGCCGGCCAAGCGACCGGAGTGATCGTCGAGGTCCCGTGTGGCAACTACACGTGTGTTACAGCGCGTGACAAACTCCACACGCTGCGCCGGACGCTGGATCCGCTGCCCATCGTGGGCACTCAGTACGTGGCAGACTTTGTCACCCCCGGCAAGGGACTCATCGGCGGGAATCTGAATGACGATCTCTTTATCGACATCCTCGACTTCGGCGTTTTCTCAGGCCAGTTCAACGTCGACTACGGCGCCGTCGGCACGACCTGCGGATCAGCGTTTCCGCATGCCGACCTCAGTGGCGAGGGGCTGGTCTTCACGGAGGACTTCACGTTCATTCAGATCAACTTCCTGGCCGCAAGCGAACCAAACTGCTGTGGCCAGCCGGAAGATGGATTCCTGGTCGCCGAACGTGCTGCGCAACCGGAAGCGGCGGGTCCGGTCCTGAGGATATCCACCCGGGAGCTCGAGCGTCGCGGCCTGGGCCATCTCGCGGGTTCCGATTTCAATGGCGACGGGTGGCTCGATCAGAAGGATGTCGCGGCATTCATGAATGGGGCACACGCCACGAAGTGACGTTGAGATCAGCGTCCAGGGAGGGGACGGCGATGCCGTCCCCTCCCGATTTCCCGGTGCGAATCGGGACAAAGCGTGTGTGGCACGGAGAAATACGTCGAAGGCCGGATTGTGACCTACATGAGTGTCTGTGGGCGGGCCGGTTCAAGGCCCAACGAAAGGATCTGTGAGTTCCCATGTATCACGCGAACCTGAAGTGTCGATGGGTCGGAGTCTTGCTGGTTCTGGCGGTGTGTTCGTCGAACTCGCTCTACGCCAACATCAACCTGGAGTTTCGCCCTGGCTCGCAAACTGTTGCCGTCGGCCAGACGGTGGGGATCGGACTCTACGCGGTGTCCGACGACGCCTCCGTGCAGACGCTCTCTGCGGTGGACCTCGTTTTCGGTTGGGATCCGGGCTTCCTGGACTTGCTCGGTCTCGACCCAACCGGCGCCGCGCCCCTGCTGTCGTCGGCGTTTCCGGGTGCGGATCCATTCGGCCTCAATGAATCCGTACCTCCACAGGACGGCGACGGCCTCTACTTGGCTCTCGCCAACCTTGGCAGCCCGGTGGGTGCGACTCCGGGCGGAACACTGCTGACGACGTTCCAGTTCCAGACCCTTGGTGTGACTGCGGGTACTGTCGTCGAGATGCTTGTGTCAGGAGGAAGCCCCGCACGTGCTACGACGGTCTTCGACGGAAACGTGCCGAATCTGGACGTGACGGGTACGCTCGGAAGCGCGTCAGTGGCGGTCATCCCGGGGCCGGCTTCGGCGGTGCTGGCACTGATCGGCATCGGCGTTGCTCGGCGCCGCCACTTGGCCGTGCGCCGAGCGTAGACACACCGCCAAGTCGCATGCATGCGGCGAAACCGGCTTCCGTGCGGCTCGCGCAACCGACGACGCGAATGCTGCGCGCAGCGGGCGAGGGACGGGCTTG
>CAYMME010000562.1:0-5431 GCA_964391465.1 uncultured Planctomycetales bacterium | reverse complement strand
GCGGATTGCGAAAACCAAGGGTACGAAGTAGGCTGGAACCCGGTACTCTCAAGGTAGGTAGAACTACTGAAGAATAATGGGGACACAGCCACGACCGGCGACCTTCTCACGAGCGATCGACGGTCAAGGTACTACCGACGACACGAAGAACAAGCCGCGTCCTGTTTTCACGCGGGAAATACCGCACCGCAGATCCGCGTGCGCCAAGTTCTGTTGTTCGGACGGAGCTACCTGTTGATGCAGCGGGCGGTATCCGTCATAATGATCGGTGGAACGGATCAGATAGGAGCACACCCCGATCCAGAGTGATTCCGTACTGCGTTCAAGTGCAGGATGCGCAGTGCGCGCAGTGTGTGCTCGGGAAAGGGCGCGTCTACACGTCGTTGGGTAAACACCGGTCGATTCCGGCCGGAAGGTGATGGATTTGATGCAGGAATGCCTCGGTGGAGGAGCGTGCGGGGGCGGCGCAGCCGTTGCGACGGCGCCGTTGCGTGGATCGTTTGCGGGGTCCGGCGTGTGCGATGCACACTCTCAGAGCGGACGATCCGCAACGCGTCGAGCCGTATCGGCGGCGGCGTGCGCACGGCACGTCCGCGTTCCCATCTGTGTCTCGGTTTCCCAGGCGACCCCCCCGCGCGCGCCTCCGGCATGAGACCCCGAATGTGAGCGTAGCGGCTTACCGTACGCGTCGAATAGCCCAATGCGTGCCCGCGTGCGGAGTGAAGCATGCGGACCACGTGTGCCCGCGGAATCGAGGGCCCCGCAGGGTGAAGAGGTGAGGACATTGGCGGCGCGGCCGGGTCGACGGGAAGGCGTTCCGGGCGTGAAAGAAGTGTTTCAGAACAAGGAAATCGAATCATGCGACGATGCCGAACCGTGACTCTGGCCGTGATGACCTGGGCCCTCGTCGGCTTGGGAACAGTAGCCTTGGGCGTCGAAGGCCTGACGGAGGAGGAAGCAGCGAGACCCGCTGAGGAGTGGACGCTCGAACAGGCACTCGAGAAGGGTTGGACCGCATACGATTGCGTCCATGACCTCGCGCCGGGCGGCCACCCGGAAGCAGTGGAACCGGGCGCCCGGCGGTGGCCGCAGAACGACCCCGATGCGACCAACTTGGGAACGTGCGTCACCTATAGCTTCATGGCGGATGGATTGGCTCTCGAGCCGGGCCCGCCGCCGGAGGGGCCGAGCACCTGGTTTGCCTCGATGCCCGCCGGCAGCAACGCGGCGGTGGCAGCCGCAGCCGCGACGTGGGCGGCGGCTGCGGACATCCACTTCACATTGGCGACGGACGGAGGCGGCGCCTGGAACGCACCCGGCTCAGCCGGCTTGAACGGGAACATTCGGTTCGGCGCAGGGGTCATCCCCGGTGGCGCCGCGCTCGCTCACGGCTACTACCCGCCGCCGAACGGTGTCTCCGCAGCCGGCGACATCCACTTCGACACCACGTTCACCTGGGTCACGACGGGAGCTGCCGCCGGGCCGCCCTTCGACGTCGAGACCGTCACCCTTCACGAGTTTGGACATGCCCTGGGACTCGACCACGTGGCTACCGTCCCGGGCGACATCATGTTTCCCTTCTACAATGGCGTGAAACGCACGCTCGGTGCCGGTGACATCGCGTTCATGACAAGCATCTACGGCCCCGGCGGACACACCCCGGACTGCGCCGGCGCGTGCTGCTTGAGCGCGAAGGTGTGCACGGACACGACCCAGTCGAACTGCGCAACGATCGGCGGCACGTTCCAGGGCGCGGGCACGCGCTGCCCGACCCAAAACGTGGGGACCGCCCAACACGCCAGCGGGCCGGTCACCCACTGGGTCGACCCCACCGTCAACTGCTACAACATCTCACCCCTGCAAACCGAAGAGACGGGCGCCAGCGACTGCTGCGACGAACACCCGGGCCCGGGTTGCGACGATCCGGTCTGCGAAGCGGATGTTTGCCTCGCCCTTCCGCATTGCTGCGATGTGGAGTGGAACATCGACTGTGCCCTAGAGGCCGAGGCTCTCTGCGCTGAGCTGTGCAGCAACGGCGGCGGTTGCATGCCCGGTGTGTTGATCGACTCGTGGAGCTCCGCCGAAGGCCTGGACACGTGTCACGAGTTCAGTCCGCTACACCCGGAATCACCGCCGCTCCCCGCCGGCTTCTTCGAGCCCGGCTCGGATCCCTTCGAAGGACAGGTCTGCTTGCGGGGCGAGCCGGTCGGCCCGACACCGTTTGGCGAATACGGCGAAGCCGACACGCTCATCCTGCGTGATGCCGATCCGTTCGACCGATGCGACTTGTCGCCCGACCCGCACGTGGTGAACATCGAGATCGTGGCGTTGAATCTCAGGAGCGTGGCGCCGATTGAGGTAATGGTCTTCGGTCAGCCGACGCAATGGGAAGCACAGGTGGAACTGTCGGAGGTTCCGGCCCCGCCGGGAACCATCACGGCCACCAAGACTCACTGCAACGGCGGCACATACGACTCGATTCTCAACGTGCAGCCCAAGTTCACGTTCACCAAGGTCGGCGGCCCCGGCCAGCCGATCGGCACGCAGGCGGAGTTGGATACGGGGTTGGCGGGCCTTCCTCCTGTGCAAGTCGTGCAGGCGGACAACCCGCCGTGGTCGAACGACCTCGACCCGTACCTGAACCTGGCCAGCGGTGGCGAGGAGTGCACGGGCTGGCATCCGGGGATCGAGGACCCCAATCCAACCCTGGATTGTGACTGCCAGGGCGACTTCATTCGGGACGACTGCCAGATCGAGTCGGGGGCCAGCGACGATTGCCAGCCCAACGGCATCCCCGACGAGTGCGAGCCGGATGGAGACGGCGACGGGGTCCCGGACGACTGTGACAACTGCCCGGATCACCTGAACGCCGATCAGATGGACGCAAACGGCAACGGGGTCGGCGACATGTGCGAGGCACCTGCGGTCCCGACCGTGTCGCAGTGGGGGCTGATCGCGATGGCCCTGTTCGTGTTGGCGGTCGGAGTGGTCGCCACGCGTCGGGCGCGCAAGCTCGCGGTGTAGACAACGTCCGCCCGCGCGTCGGTCGGTTCGCGACCCGCGCGCAGCGGACACAGGTAGGTCAGACAACAGCGGAGGCGCATGGCGGCCCCGGACGCACCGGGGGCCGCCGTGCCTTCGTCAGGTAACCCCACGGTTCCCGATTCGGAAAGATCAGCGGAAGGCGCTGCGCATCACCCAGTAGCGCGAGGACGGCGCCGGATTCGGTGCTCGCAAGCCCTGCCAAGGGCGCCGGTCAGTAGCTCGGGGCGTGAGCCCCGAGAAGAGAAAACGGTGATACAACCAAGCCCCGTCAGGGGCGACAGAGGCTGCGGTTTCTGTCGTCGCCCCTGCCGGGGCTTGTGTTGGAATCCGTAGGGTCCGCGGTGCGGACCATACCCTCTCGCTTGGATGGCAACGGTCCGCACGGCGGACCCTACAATGTCTGTGCGGCTACGCCGTGTTCTATCGATCGCGGCGGCGCCACAGCGCCGCGACGCCTGCACAGAGCAGCGCGATTGTAGCCGGTTCGGGGACGGCCAGGGTGCCGGCGCTTCGGTCCAGGAACCATCCGTCGGGCGTGTTGATCGTCACGCCGTCGAGCGTGGTGAACAGGTCGGCGCCGCCCGTTGCGGTGAACAACTGGAACGCGTCGCTCTCGTCCGGATCGAACGTGTCGATGAAGACCACATCGATGACGGACGAGCCGAAGTCCACGCCCTCGCCGAGGATCAACCGGTCGAACTCGTCGAGACCGGTGCCGGCGATCTCCATGAGCAGCGTCGACATGCTGCCGAAGTTGACGTCTTCCAGCGTCATCAAACCGGGACTGCTGCCGACGTCCACGTTGCCGAGAACGGTGGTGCGCCTCAGGCTGCCCGACCCGGACACGTCGCCGTCGATCACGAGTCGCCCGGTTTCGCTGTAACCGACAAGGACGCCGGGATTCTCCATCGTGCCGAGGTTGAGCCCGGCCGTGCCGACGACGACCTCTCCGGCTCCCAGCCAGGACCTGATGGTACCGCCGTTCAGCTCGAGGCCGAAGCTGGTGTGGACGAGTTGGGCGTCGTCGCGGAGCCAGATTCCGCCGCCGTTGAACTGAATCGGTTCATGGAAGGTGGCTTGGCCTCCGCTGCCGAGGTCCAGCGTAGCGTTGTCGTTCAGCGTCAACGACGAGCCGGGCAGGAACGTCAGGTCACTGGCGACCCAGGAAGCATAGCCGGGCGTGATGCCGAGAACGACGTGGCGTCCGTCGCCGAACGCACCGTCCATTCCGGACATCTGCCCGCCGACCGTGAGCGTTCCCCGGACGAAGTCGAAGGTCCCGTTGTTGGACATCCAGTCGCTGAGCGTGACGCTGCCATCGTCGAGCACGAGGGTGCCACCGGCTCCGATCTGAACGGATCTCGATGCGATCATCGTACCGCCGTTGGTAACGTTCAGGGTGCCGGTGCCGGATTGCCCGACGCGGACGGTACCGTTGGCGTGCCACGTGCCGCCGTGGACGTTCACGGTTCCTTGGCCCGAGGCGTCGTACCCCAAGTATGTGGATCGGTTCGTGGTCCACGAAGAGCCCGCGTTGACGTTGACCACGCCCGTACCGACATCACCGACGGAGACGGTGCCGTCGGCGTCCCACGTGCCGCCGTCGAGGTTCACGGTTCCTTGGCCCGAGGTGAAGTACCCCAACGACGTGATCTCGTCCGTGGTCCACGAAGCGCCCGCCTTGAGGTTCACCAAGCCGGTGCCGGACATCCCGACGATGACCTGGTCTTTGGCTCCCCACGTACCGCCGTCGACGTTCGCGGTTCCTTGGCCGGAGGTGGCCTGCCCCAAGTATGCGGGGCCGTCCGTGGTCCACGAAGAGCCCGCGTTTACGCTCACCACGCCCGTGCCGGAATAGCCGACCGAGGCGTAAGGGCACGACCACGATCCACCGTTGAGATTCACGGTGCCGACGGCGTCCGCATCGTCACCCAGCCAAGCCGATGCTGCAGCCGTCCACACGCCATTCGAACCGACGTTCACCTCGCCGTTACCACTTTGGCCCACTCTGACCTGGTGGTTGGTGCGCCACGTCCCGTCGTTGATGTTCACGGTCCCTTGGCCCGAGGCTTCGTACCCCAAATACACGCGCGACCCCGTGGTCCACGAAGAGCCCGCATTGACGTTCACCACGCCCGTGCCGGCATCACCGACGTAGACGGTGCCGTTGGCGTGCCACGTGCCGCCGTCGAGGTTCACGGTTCCCTGGCCGGACGCAGCGTGCCCCGACCCTGTGGGCCGGTCCGTGGTCCACGAAGAGCCCGCGTTGACGTTGACCACGCCCGTGCCGTCTACTCCAACCAACACCTCCTTCGATGCGTTCCAGGTCCCTCTGTGAGTGCTCGCGCTCTTTGAGGGGCAAGGCCGCGATTCTGCTCGCGCTCGC
>CAYMME010000561.1:0-5444 GCA_964391465.1 uncultured Planctomycetales bacterium | reverse complement strand
CCGACATGGGCATCGGCCGCCCCAACGTGCTCGGCCTGCGAATCATCGGCGTCGGCGTCCTCCTGTCGATCCCGTTCGGCATATGCCTCGGCCTCGCCAATCCCGCCTCGGTCCAGGCTCCGTTCGGCGTGTATCACGTATGCGCCGGGCTGACGATGGTCCCCGAGCACTTCCTGATCTGCGGGGTGTACGTAGCCCTGATGCTTCCCGGGCGCAGGCTGCCCCATCCGGTCCCGCTGGCCCCGGTCGAGGGTGGTTTCTGGCGGCGAGGGCTGCGGTGGCTCGGCCTGGCCCAGCCCGCCGGCGAACCGGGGCGGAGCCGGCTGCTGGCCTGGTTCGGCCTGACGGGCGTATCACTCGTAGCCATCCTCGTCTCGGGCGCCCTGTTCGGAATGGTGCATCTCGGCAAGCCGAAGGAAGCGCTCCTGGAGATGGCACTCTCCTATCCCGGGGGCGTAGCCGTCGCCTACATGACGTTGCGCGCGCACTCGATCTGGCCGGCGATCGTGGTACATGTCGCGATGAATGCGATCCCGATGAGCATCTGGGCAGCACTGCGATAATTGCCGTTGCCAGGCATTTCCTGCACAGTTAAAGTGTTGTCGCAGCGGAACCGATATGTACCCAGAGCACTTTTTTGGGCGCGAGCTGGGGATCCGCTACTGTGAATGCACCCGGAACGCAGAACGCCGAGCCGGTTTGCCCCCGCGCGACCGGGCCGATCCTGTCGGGTTCCCTGGACGAGGTGCTTTCGCGCGAGTGGCTGCTGACCAACGGCACGGGCGGCTATGCGAGCGGGACGGTCGTGAGCTGCCCGACTCGGCGGTATCACGGCCTGCTGATCGCGGCCCGGCGACCGCCGCTCGAACGGGTGGTGTGCCTTTCATCCGTGCTCGAACGTGTGATGGTCGGCGACGACGCCGTCGAACTGGCCAATCTCGAGTTCAACCACACCATACACCCACAAGGTTATCGTCAACTCGCCGACTTCGAGTACGCCCTTACTCCGCCCCGACCGTGGGTGCAGTGGCTGTACCAGTTGGACGGCATCGAGATCGTCAAGCGGCTCACCCTCACGCACGGGGAACCGACGGCCCGTCTGCGCTACGAGGTGACGGCACCGCCGGAGACCGAGGTGCAGTTCAGTCTGCTGCCGTACTTCGCCCTGCGCGACTTCCACTCTCTACGGCGCAAGTCGGCGGACGAGCCCATCGAGGTGCGCGGGAACGGGTCCGGCGTCTGGCTGGCCGACCAGCGCGACCCGGCAATGAGCGTGGCCCTGTTCCCGACTGAAGATTCCGGACCGGTGCGTTACGAGCCGTGCCCGGACTGGTGGTTCAACCTCTTGTACCGCGAGGAGGCGGCTCGAGGGCAGGATTGCGGCGAAGACCTGTTCACACCCGGGTGGTTCCGTAGCGGCGGTCGCGGCTCGTTCGTGGTCGAGATGGCAGCCGTCGTCGGTGCGGACACGATTGCCGACGCCCGAGCGGGAATGACGCAGTGCCACGCGGTTCCGCGACGCAGCCCGCAGGATGGTGGAAGCAGTCACAATGAGCCCGTCGCCGAGTTGCGACGGGCCGCCGACCAATTCGTCGTGCGCCGCAAGCTGTCGCGCGGACGCGAGGCCGCAACCATCCTGGCCGGCTATCACTGGTTCGGCGACTGGGGACGTGATGCGCTGATCGCTCTGCCCGGCCTGCTGCTTGGCACCGGGCAACACGCCGACGCCCGCGAGGTGCTGCTCACGTTTGCATCCGCCGAACACGAAGGGCTGATTCCGAACCGCTTCTGTGACTACGGCGAGGGCTGCGACTACAACAGCGTCGACGCCAGCCTGTGGTTCATCCATGCCGCCGACGCCTACATGCGGGCCACGGACGACTTCGACACGTGGTGCAATGGGCTGGGCCCGGTGTGCGAGAAGATCGTGGACACGTTCCTGGCCGGCACACGCTACGGCATCGGGGCCGGCAGCGACCGGCTCCTGCGTTGCGGCGACGCATCAACGCAGTTGACGTGGATGGACGCGAAGTGCGGCGACGTCGTGTTCACGCCGCGGTACGGCATGCCAGTCGAGATCAACGCCCTGTGGCATCACGACCTGTGTCTGCTCGCCGCACGGTGCGAAACGACCGACCCGGCTCGGGCCGAGCACTACCACAGCCTGGCCGCGGCCGCCCGCTCGAACTTCGTGACGCGCTTCTGGAACAACGAGGGCGGGTACCTCTACGACTGTGTGCGTGACGACCATGTGGATGAGGCCATCCGGCCCAACCAGATCTTCGCGGTGTCGCTCGAGCATTCGCCGCTTAGCCCCAGACTCCAACGGGACGTGGTGAACTGCGTGACGCGGCACCTGCTCACGCCCGTCGGACTGCGTTCGCTCTCCCCGGCCGACCCGGCCTATCGCGGGCGATACGAGGGCGACGGCTTCACCCGCGACGGGGCCTATCACCAGGGTACGGTCTGGGCGTGGCCGCTCGGACACTACGTCGAGGCGTATCTCCGCGTGCACGAGTTCTCGGATGCGGCCCGCGACCACTGCCGCCGCTGCCTCAAA
The DNA here is from genome assembly GCA_964391465.1 of uncultured Planctomycetales bacterium. Lineage (GTDB taxonomy): Bacteria > Planctomycetota > Phycisphaerae > UBA1845 > CAYMME01 > CAYMME01. The sequence continues at coordinate 2,884 of CAYMME010000561.1, read as the reverse complement.
CCGCTCATGGATCATCTTTCGGAAGCCGGGCTCGGCACCGTCTCCGAGATCTTCGACGGCGACCCGCCGCACACGCCACGCGGCTGCATTGCCCAAGCCTGGAGCGTGGCCGAGGTCCTCCGCGCCGCCCAACTCGTCGACTCACGCGAAGCGCTGGCCGTGGGCTGAACGACGCCGGAACCTCGGCGCACGGAACCGCACACCTGCCGCGCAACTCATATGCCCCGAAGGGGCTACAGAACGTATCCAGGGGTGGAGCGAAGCGAAACCCCTGGATGGCACGGCCCCGGACCGCCCCGCCCCGCGAGGGGCGGAGGAATCGCTCGGCACAGAGTCCTCCGCCCCACCGGAGCGGAGTCGTGCGCGCGCTTGCGAACTCAGTCCTTTGCCGGCGGGGGCCAGTAGACGATATCGGCGCTGTACTTGCCCTCGAAGAAGACGTCCGCGTTCTGCACGTCCTCGGTCGAGCCGCCGTCATCTTCGAGGTTGCGGCTCACGCTGTAGAGCAACATCTCTCCGGCCTCGTTCACCGAGTATCGCAGTCGGTCGCCGGTGTACACATCGATCGGCACTTCGTTCATGTAGTCCGGAACGATCGCATCCAACGTTGCAGGAAACCGCTTGTTGTCCGCCTTGTATCGCAGCAAAGCGACGATCGCCTGCGTAGCTTGGTGCCCCATCACCCGCTCGCGGATTGTGACGTCCGTATGCCTGACCGGCGGAAAGAAGCGAAGGACACAATGGCGCCATCCCTCGAGATCATCCGCCGGTTTCAGTTCATCGGCGCGGACCCGCGACGGATCGCCGAGCGGCACGTCGAGACCATGCGAGATCGCGCCCCAGAGTTCTTCGAACTTGGCCATCGTCTCCTTGCGGCCCGCATGCACCGCGGTCACGATGGTCGTCAGGACGACGCGATCCGCTTGCCGCGTTCGATGATCATTCTTCGAATCCGGCTTGCGACTCCGTCGATCTGCGTTCGCCTGGGCGAAATCGTAGAAATCGAGGAGCCGTCGAAGCTGTACAGGAATCAACCTCCCGTCGCCGTTCCCGTCGTCCGTGAACAGGTGCTGGACAAGGTCCTCGAATGAATACCGCTCGAACGTGTAGTCCGGCCGAATCTGCTCGGGGCGAATGGTCATCAGGTAACTCTTGCCGAGTCGCTGCAAGTGCGGCGGCGTCAGGTCGCTCCGACCGTCGTACAGGAGCCGGCGCATGACGTCCGTTACGCTGTGAATGATTGCGGCACCCACCATCTGCTCAATCAACATCCTGGGCCCGAAGAGTTGAAGGCCCATGCGATGCGCCGTCTCGGCCGACTGCCACGCGGCCGCGAAGTCCCCATCCGCCGCGCGGGCCCGAGCGTCCAGCAGCAGGAAGCGCGCGACTTCCCTCCTCGCCGGGCCTAGATCAGGAAGCTCGACCGACAGCATGGGGCTTACGAAGATCGCATTGTCGCCCGGCGCGGCGGGATCGGACTGCTTGTCTGGGTCATCTCGCCCGACCATCGAATCGCCACCCTGCGGAGCGTGGTATCGGAACCCCAATGATGGCTTCGCGGCCGCCTCTCGAATGGCCGGCATCAGGCGTCGGTTGGCCTCGATCCACGCCAACACCTGCGGCCAATCGTCACACCCCGGCACAAGCGACTGTTCCCTCCAAGGCGTCCTCAAGGCCTCCGGCATCGGCTTGAAGTCCACGAGAATCCGTTCCCACAGCGGCCAGGCGCGGTCCTCGGCGGGCACTGCATCCGTCGCCTCGTTCAGCTTGGCCACGTAGTCCACCGACGGACTCGGCTTGCCCATGATGAGCCAACCGGCATACGTACCGGTCGCGACGACGACGATGGCAAAGGCGCACGTGGTTCGAGCGAAGAGCTTCCAGATCATGGACCGGCTCCTTCTCTTTCCGCGGCGGATGAGTCTTGCCGCCAGCTTCGGGTCGCCGAATCGTTCGCGCAGTCGAGTTGCAGCCTGCTCGGGCGGCGTCCCGCCCTCGGTCAGTTCGGCCAGGCCCTCCTGGAAATGGCTCTCCAACTCGGCGCGCACGTCGCGCTTCTCCGACGGCCACAGCCATGTGGCACGGACGACCCGCTCGATCAGGTCGCGAAGCGCTGCGGGTAGGTCGTTGCTGTCCATGGTGCCCTCGTCGGCGGCAGGCCGGCACATCGCGACAAGGAGGCGCCGGCTTCCTTACGGGCGCGGTTCGGAATCATCCGTATGCGCTTGAGCGGTTCGCGCTTCATCAGAAAGCAGTGACCCCCGTCGGCATCTGGGCCGGCTCGGTGATCAGTTGCCCGATCCCGCGCACCAGTGCTTCCCACTGCGACAGGTCGCGAGCCAGGCGCTTCTCCCCTTTGTCCGTCAGCCGGTAGTACTTGCGCTTCCGCCCGCTGTCGGCCGTCGACCACTTGCCCTCGACCAGCCGCTGGGCCTCGAGGTTGTAGAGCAACGGATAAAGCGTGCTCTGCCCCAGCTCGAGCACCCCGTCGGAGCGTCTCTCCAACTCGGTGACCAGCTCGTAACCGTACATGGCCCTGCGCTGCAGCAGCTTCAGCACACCAATGGGCAGGATGCCCTTCAGCAACTCGCGTTCGACTCGCATGCCTCGTCTCCTATACTATGCGTAACATAGTATGCACTACGTATATCGGTGTCAAGGGAGAACTAGGCAACTCTCCCAGAGCAGCACAACACCATATTCTGCAGACGCTTACAGCCTGACGGGGGAGGGTATTCCGCCCGCGGAACGCTGACCGCTGGCCGCTATCAGCGAGCATTCGGCCGCCCCGCGAGCGGGCCGTGCCGAACCGGGAAGACGGGTAGACTCTGGAATGCCATTAAGCTAAGCTGCATGTTGTTGTTCTAGCAGGCGTTTGCGTAAT
>CAYMME010000560.1:0-5445 GCA_964391465.1 uncultured Planctomycetales bacterium | reverse complement strand
GACGACGGACGGCAAGGGCCCGGCCTCGGCAAGGACGATGGCCGAGTTGAAGGAGCTCGACGCCGGATCATGGTTCGAACAGAAGTACCGCGGTGAGCGAATCCCCACTCTCGGCGAGGCACTGGCGTTGTGTCGCGGCAAGATCGACGTGCTGCTCGATCTCAAAGAGCAGGGCATGGCGTACGCCGAAGCGGTGGCCCGCGAGGTGCGAGCGCAGGGTGATCCGAAACGGACGATCCTGGGCGTGCGAAGCGTCGAGCAAGCGCACCGGTTTCGCAAGCTGCTGCCGGGATCGCGGCAACTCGGGTTGATTTCCGGGCCCCAACATATCGAGCCGTTCGCTCAAGCGGGCGTGGAGATGATCCGCTTGTGGCCCCAATGGCTCGCCGATGAGTCGCTCGTGGCCCGCGTGCGCCGCTGCCGCGTCCAACTCCATCTGAACGGCAAGACCGGCAAGCCGCAGGAGGTGCTGCCCCTGCTCTTGCACCAGCCCGACTCGCTGCTGGCCGACGACCCGGCGGCGCTGCAAGCGACGCTGAACGAGCTGAAGCAGAACAAGGAGCGATTGGCCCGGCTCGATGAACTGGCCGAATCGGTCGGCGCGACGAAACCGGTCGCCTGGCTCTCCCGACCGGGGGCGGCCACCTTCCTGAACCGCGACTACGAGATGCTGACGTTGCCCGAGGCGCTCCATGGCCGGCCGCGGTACATGTTCGACGGCGGCAGCGGTGACGGTGTCGTCCTCAACTTCAAGCGACCGGCGGTCGTCTTCGCCGCGTTCGAGTACAACAACACGGGAGCCTGGTCGTTCAACGGAGGTCGTTTACCGATCGATTACGGCTGGCGCCCGCTGGGCAAGGATGCCTATCGAGGCACGAGCAACGCCAACCTGAATGGGCGCCCGCACTACGCTTCGATCTACTACTGTCAGTACAACGCCGGCCAGCAACTCTCCGGGTTGCCGCCGTGGTGGTTGTGCCTGGCGGTGATGGATGTCGAGGCCGCGGTGAAGATAGCAGGGTTCCGGAAAAATGCGTCCGGCCCGCGCGAGCGGTTCTTCTCGTACGAGAAGTGGGCCACCCGCAGCGCACCGCTCGCTGCTCCCCGATTCGAAGGTCCTCGGCAATTCGCCGCCTGGCAGGAAGAACGTCGCCGCGCGTTCCGCCGCCGACTGGTGTTTCGCTACGAAGGGGAACCCAAGATCGTGGCCGTGGGCGCGCGGGCGGATCACGCCGGATTCGCGCAACAGGAATTCGAAGTGCGCATCGACGGCCGTCGGATCTTCCGGTTTTTCCGACTGACGCCCGCGGCGCCGGCGCAGAAGAGGCCGGCGACGATCGTCTGCTTCATGGGCCACGGCAAGGTGCGGCAGATTCTCGACCAGCGCGACAGCTACCAGCACGCGTGCGCTGCGCAGTTCGCCGAGCACGGGTATCTGGTCTTCGCGATGGAGAACGTGGGCATGGAGCCGAGTCGCGACACGCATCACGAGTTGGATCGCCTGTTGCGGCTGGACGGCTACTGCTGGTACAGCCTGCTGTTCGCTCATCAGCAGATCCTGCTGGACCACGTCTTCGCCGACGCGCAGGTCGACGCCAAGCGCGTCGGCGTGGCGGGCGTCTCGACCGGCGGTCTGCTGGCACTCTCGGCCGCGGCCCTCGATGCGCGTGTGGCGGCTACGTCTGTGCAAGGCATCTTCGGCAGCATGCGTGTCTCGTTCATCCGCGACCGGAACCGCCACTGCCGATGCGGAGCGATCCCGGGCCTGTTGCCGGAGTTCGACTTGCCCGAACTGGCCCTGCTGGTCACGCCGCGGCCGATTCACATCTCCAACGCCACCGACGACGGCTTCACTCCGGCGGAAGCGAAGCGGTGCGTGAAGCGAATCACGCCGCTGTACCAAGCGGCGGGCGGGCCCAAGCCCGAGTTCACCCAACCGGCGGGTAAGCACGAGTTCGCCTTCGAACCAGCGCTGGGCTTCTTCCAGAGGACCATCGGGAAGCCTCAATGAAAGCGCCCGGCGTCATGCAGCGATCTCAACTCGTCACCCGTGCCCTCAACGCGGTTTGCCGCTTGCCGTCATCAACGGCGTGATCGGCCGCCTTCGCTTGAGGCGCGTGGCTGGTCCCGGTAGTAGTGGTTCGCTGAAGGCGGCCAAACGGGCAATGTTGGCGATGGGGCCCCTTCCGGCCGAACGGAGCGCGTTCCATCAAGGTTCGGAGCGTGCGTGACAACCGACAAGCAATCGCCGTAGGGTGCCACGAGCAGCTTGTCTGCCCGTGGCGCCCCCGCTCATACAGGCCCTACATGAAAAGGAGCATCTTTCATGATCGCATCTCGTCATTCTCATATCCTGATGGCATTGATCGCAATTGGCATGTCCGGTCCGGCGCTCGCGGACACACTGTTTCCGGTGGAGCGTCAGTTGTGGAAGCCGGTTGCGGACAACGTCTACCTCCAGGAAGTCGCTCGGAAGATTCCGAGCAAGCGACCCGTACTCTCCGTGGCGGCCTGCGGCGGCGAATGCTACGCCGTGGTCAACAACACGGTCCATGTGCTTGAGGGTAACCGGCTGGTGCCGATGCCGTCGGCGCCCAAGGGGATCCGGGCACTGCAGACGCCTGACGGTTCGCTGTGGGCGTTGGCGGACGCGGGGCTGTTCAGGTTTCGCAACGACGCATGGCAGAAGGTCGACGGCCGCGTCTACGTGGATGTGTGCATGCACGCCGGCGTGCTGCACGCCGCGACGCGCGATGACGTGTACCGGTTGGAGAACGACAAGCTGGTGAGCGTTCAGCCCAAAGGCGGCTACCTTTCCAGCGACAAGACCAACGTCATGGAGGACGGCACCCAGCTCCTGCTTCATCCGGTGCGATTCGGGCCGATCCAGAACATTGCCTCGCACAGCGGCACGCTCTACGCCCTCCGCCCCGGCAAGCTGGTGCTGTTCGACGGCCGCATCGTAGACGAGAACCTCGTGGACTGGGGAATGTTGCCCTCGCGCCGCACGCGCGACCTGCTCGCCTTGGGCAGTCGCCTCTTCATTACGACCGACAACGGGCTGGCCGTGCTGCGGGGTGCGGCCCTCACGACGCTCAAGGGCGAGGACGGGCTGCCCTACGAAGACACGACGTGTCTCGCCGAGGGCTTCGCGGGTGACGTCTGGATCGGCACCACAAAGGGCGCCATCCGCATGATCGAGGACGACTGGCACTACTTCGGCGCCCACCACTGGCTTCCCGGCGACAACGTGCGCGACATCGCCGTGGGCGACAACGCCGTCTATATCGCCACCGATCGCGGCATCGGGATCATTCGCTACGAGCCCTACACGCTCCGGAAGAAGGCCGACTACTACGAACGGCACATCGCCGAATGGGGCCACAAACGCCTCGGTTTCATTCACACGTTGTACTGGGGCGGCGAGAAGGGTTGGATTCGCGAGGTCAGCGACAACGACGGCGGGCACACCGCACCGTACCTGGCGGCCATGTCATTCAAGTACGCGGTCACGAAGGACGAGAAGGCCCGGCAGGCGGCTCTCGATGCCTTCAAGGCCATGGTCTGGCTCGAGCAGATCACGCCCAAGGACGGATTCGTCGCCCGGGCCATCTGGTCGACGACCGGCGACCTGGACAAGCGCGGCGAGGGCGGATCCGGAGGACTGCCGGCCAAGTGGTATCCGACCGACGACGGGCTCTGGTTCTGGAAGGGAGACACGTCCAGCGACGAGATCGATGCTCATTTCTACGGCGTGTCGCTCTATCACGATCTCGTGGCGAAAGGACCGGAGAAGCAGCGGGCCAAGAAGCATCTCGCCCGGATCGCGTCACACATCATGGATAACGACTGGGTCATGCGCGACATGGACGGGAAGCCCACACGCTGGGGCCGGTGGGATCCGAAGTACCTCCTGCAACCGTACGGCATGTATGCCCGCGGCCTCAACGGCATGGAGGCACTAACCTTCATGCGCACGGCGTACGCGCTGACCGGTGAGAAGCGGTACCAGGACGGCTTCCAGCAGTTGCTTGACTGGAACTACCACACGTACACCGTTCGGCAGAAGATCACCTTCCCTCCCGAAGACATCGCGCCCTGGGACGACAACCTGGCCTTCCGCTGCTACTACACGCTGCTGCGCTATGCAGACGACCCGCGCATGCGCTCGATCTACCTGCGCAGCTTGGAGCGCACCTGGGAGGTCAAGCGCATGGAGCACATTGCCGTGTTCAACTTCGCCTACAGTGCCATCACCGGCAACGACGGCGAATTGGACGAGGCCGTGCAACATCTGCGGGAGTGGACACTGGACTGTGTCGAGCACAGCTACGAGAACTCGCACCGAGACGACCTGGCCACCGAGCCCGGGTACGTAGCCTACGGTGGCGGCACCAGGGCCATCTCCCCGAGAGAGACCTCGGTGATGCGCGGGAGCCGAAACTCCCTTCGCTACGACGGCGGAGCGAACGGTCGGAGGGTCATGGAGCCGACGGGGGTCCTGCGGGACTACTGGATGGGGCGCTACCACGGCTTCATCGAGGCCCCCACGACGACCGATCGGAAGCTTCTCAGCGTCGAGCCGCGAGCGGGCCGGAAGTTCGGGGCACTGCCCTACAAAGGACCGGGCAGACCGGATGACCTGATCCCCGGCTCCGAGTGACGTGCGGCAGCATCATCGGAATCGCGAGCGAAGTGGTCGAGACGGAAGCACCGTTGCGGCCTAGCCGGAGTCGGCGCTCCGGGCCGGCGCACCAGCGTATTCCGCGCGAGCGGGCGTAGCAATCCTTCCGGAGTGCCTCGGACCCGACCTAGCCTGCCTACCCGTCGTTCGCTGGCGGCGTATTGTTCCGATACCTCGTGGGGGGTTGTCTGGAGGCGGCACCAAGCCGTCGTGCGGTGCCTGCGCGCCGAGCGGCCATGATGCAGCGAGTTCGGGCCTCCGGCTTCTTGCGCAATGTTGCTCGGGGGCAAGCGCTTCCCGTCGAGGGTGCTACGTTGCCTCGGCCGTTTTTGCCGCCCATTCGATGATGTATTGCCCTGTTGGGAGATGAGAAAAGTGTCTTACGCCATCCGTCGGTTCCGCGTGACCCCGATCCTGCTGGTTCTGCTTGCCTGCCCACTGCTGCTAGGGTCATCCTGCCCCTTCTACCAATTTCCGACGGCAGACGACATGCCGATGGACAGCGAGCCGCCCGGCGATGCAGGCACACCTGCGCCCGACACGCCGGACATGACGCCCGAGCCGGAGCCGGAGCCAGAACCCGAACCCGAGCCGCAACCGGCTCCCGAGGTCGTAGCCGTCGACGACGACTACAGTGTGACCGGTGGCGTGCTCACGGTGGAGGCCGTCGATGGGGTACTGGCCAACGACACGTTCGACGATCCGGTCGAGGTGGTCGCCTTTGACGCGGTCGGCACGGCCGGAGGAACAATTGCGACGGA
>CAYMME010000559.1:0-5458 GCA_964391465.1 uncultured Planctomycetales bacterium | reverse complement strand
CATTGGCTCAACGTAACCTGTCCCAGTATCTTCCCGACACGCATTACGTCTGACTCGTTTCGGCCGCGGCGATGGCCTTGCTCACCGCTTCGGTGGGCTGGCCGTTGCCCGACACCAGTCGCCGGACCATCTGCCGCATCTCGTGAAACGTGCGGGAGAGATACTCGATCACCAGCACGTTGACCCCCAACTCGCGGACGGCCTGATCGAAGGCCGGCACACTGTTGCCTACACACGCCCGCACGCCGCGAAACTTGTTGGCCACACACGCACTCACGGCACCGTCCTCGAGCAGTACCACACCCCGGCTCAACTCGCCGCGCTGTATGGCCTTGCACAACCGCTGCACCGCCTCGAGTTGCAGTTGCCCGCCAGCACCCGCGCCCCATCCGCCCGTGCGGAAGTCGCCGCCGCCGGTGCGAGAGTCTCTTCCCGCTCCGCCCTCAAAGACCTCGATCCGTCCGGCGATGCGTTCCAACTCGGTACGCAGCGACCGCAGTGCCGGTCGCGACAAGTCACCCGCGACACCCAAGCGGCCGGTGCCATTGGCGCCTTGCCCGCCCGCTCCGCCCGAGGGCTCATCCGTCCAACTGACCGGGTACTCCTGCTCACGGATCCAGTCCCGCGCGGCCGGGGTCAGCAGCGCGTCGCGCGGCACGATGATCTCACGCCGGTCGCGACGGAGTTCCTCCAACCAAACGGCGGTTACGACCGTGCGGCTCATACTTCCGGCTCGCGGTCCGGGTCATCGACGATTCCCAGCACCGACCACCGGGCCGGCGAAGTCTCGTCCTCGACCAGTTCCCGTGCCCAGCGTCCGTCGTTCGACAGGACCACCAGGCTTCCTACGCCTGCTCCGAGTGTGTCGATGACCAGCACGGGATCCATCGACGCGGCCTTGATCGGCTGAACGGTCAGCACCCGCTGACCCTCCAGCGACTTGTGCTTGACCGTCGAAACGGCGTTGCCGACCACGCGGCCGAAGATCATGCCAGCCTCCGGCAGGCAGGTGAGAAGTGAGAAGTGAGAAGTGAGAAAGCGCACTTCACTCCCGCAACCTCTTCTGCGTGCTTGTCAACATGGCAACGATTTCGTTCCATTCGTCCCTGAGAGACGCCAATCGATCCACTGAGAGCAACTCGTTCCGCTCGATTCGGCGAATCCAATACAGCGTTTCCCGTGCCTCGCGCAATGCGATGCTGACTTTGAAAACGTACTCCTTGCGGCTCAGGCACGCCTTCGATTCCTCCAGGTTCGCGCCAACACTTCCTGCGCTCCGAACCACTTGCCGCCCTATCTCCTGGCCTGCGACATTCCGCGGCAGCGCCAGTGCCATCTGAATCGTGCGATCCACCGCAAACTCGACCCGCTCCAGCAGATCCGCGCGCCCTTCCCCCATCCGAGTCATCCCCAAGAGTCAAGCATGACGCCTCTGCTTCTCACTTCTCACTTCTAACTTCTCACCTCTCACTTCAGAGAATCCGCAAGTTATCCACCATCACGCAGCGCCGCACGCGCGTGAACGTCAGCGGGCTTGTCGGGCCCTCGCCCGTCGGCGTCGCGATGCTGTACGACACGAAGCCCTCGCCACCGAGGCCGAGCCCCGTCATGCACGCCCCGTTCTTGATGAAGAGCGTGGTGTTCGCCGCCTTGCCCATTCGTGTCATGTTGTCGACGCTCTGCGACCAGATGATGGCCGTGTGGCCGAAGCCGTGCTCGTAGTGCACGGCCTTGTCGATGGCCTCGTTGACCGAACGGCATCGGATCACGGGCAGGAACGGCATCATTTGCTCGCACGGGACGAACGGACAGGACTCGTCGGTCTCGGCGTAGAGCATCTGCGTTCCAACGGGCACCGATACGCCAATGGCTTCGCCCAGCACGGCCGGGTCCTGGCCGACAAACTTGCGGTCGGGGATGTAGTGGCCGCTCTTCGCGTCCTGGTGGATTGCCGCCTGAGTGAGCGCCGACACCTGTGACGCGTCCAGGGCATATCCGCCGTGCCGCGACATCGCAGACAGCAGTGAGTCGGCTACCTTGTCGACGACGAAGACCTCCTTCTCGCCGATGCAGAGCAGGTTGTTGTCGTAGGCCGCACCGAAGATGATGCCGGCGGCCGCCTTCTCGATGTCGGCCGTCTCATCCACGACTGCCGGCGGGTTTCCGGGCCCGGCCACCACCGCCTTCTTGTGGCTGGCCATGGCCGCCGCGGCCACGCCGGGGCCGCCCGTGACACACAGCATATTGATGCCGGGGTGCGTGAAGATCTCGTTGGCGGACTCGAGCGTGGGCGTCTCGATCAGGCAGATCAGGTTCTCGATGCCGATCTTCTCGGCGATGGCGCGGTTGAAACGGCGGGTGGCATCGGTGGCGCAGCGAGCCCCGGACGGATGCGGGTTGCAGACCAGCGTGTTGCCGCCCGCGATCATCATGATGGCATTGCAGGCCAGCGTCGGCACCGAGTGCGTCACTGGCGTGATGGCTCCGATGACGCCGAATGGTGCGTACTCCGTCACACAGATCCCGTGGTCGCCGCTGACGGCGTCGGTGCGGAGCATCTCCATGCCCGGCACCTTCTCGCCCACGACGATGAGCTTCTCGACCTTGTGGTCGGGTCGCCCGATCTTCGTCTCTTCCAACTCGATGCGGCCGAGCTCCTCAGCCTGTGAGACGACGATGTCGCGAATGCACTGAATGGCTTCGTTTCGCTGCTCGAGCGTCTTGGTCATGAGCAGACGCTGCGCGTCGGTGGCCGCGGCGACCGCGTCGTCGACCCGGTCGAACACGCCGAAACGCCCCGCCAGGCCGGCCGACTGCGACGGCCCGCCCATGGCAGATCCGTTCGTTCCGCTGAGGCGCGAAAGCACTTCTCCGACCACCTCTCGTACGAGCTGTTCGTTCGTTACCGTAGACATCAATACACCTGTGCTTCAGCGTTGTTGCTTCGAGTGCAATGGCCACCTACGCCTCGCACGGGTGCAACACCCGGCGAGGGCATGCCATGCACGATCATCCGTCATGCTCCCTCGGCGCCGACGTTGTCACGATAGATCACGTCATCATGGATCGTGATCGCATCGATGATGCCGATGATGACGGCGTCGATGGGCATCTTGCTCGTGCTTTCGGTAAGCCGAGCCGAGCTGCCCTGCGTGACGAGGACGTACTGGCCTTCGCCGGCGCCGAGCGGGTCGATGGCCACGAGGGCCCGACCCGTCGTAGACAGCTTGGGCTTCCCGTCGTCCTTGACGCCGTACGGCTCGACGACGGCGAGCTTCTGCCCGACGACCGCGTCGGCCTTGCGCGTGGCCACGACGTTTCCCTTGACTTTGCCGATGAACATGTCGATCCTCTGCCGAACCTGCCGCTACTTGCCCGGCATTACCTTCGCCAGTTCGTTGTGCGGCCGTGGGATCACGTCCACCGATACGACCTCGCCGACCTTCGATGCCGCCGCGGCGCCGGCGTCGGTTGCGGCCTTCACTGCCGCCACGTCGCCCTCGACGAGCACCGTCACCAGACCCGAGCCGACCTGCTTCGAGCCGACGAAGCTCACATTGGCGGCCTTGAGGGCCGCGTCGGTGGCCTCGACCAACGCCACCATGCCCCGCGTCTCGATCAGTCCCAATGCCTGCTGTGCCATCACGTTTGCTCCACTGCGTCTCGGCGCGACCGACCCACGTGGCCCGCGTCGCGGCCGTTACTTGTTCTCTTTCAACACTGCCTGCGTTTGCCGGGCCACCACGAGTTCCTCGTTGGTGGGCACCGTGAGGACTCGCACCCGGGAGCCCTCTGCCGAAATCGTCGTTTCTTCTCCACGAACCGCGTTGCGCTTGTCGTCCAGCTTCACGCCGAGAAACGCCATGTCGCGGCACACGAGCGTCCGAAGATTGACCGCGTTTTCGCCGATGCCGCCGGTGAAGACGATCGCATCGAGCCCGCCCAGCGCGACCACGTAGGCGCCGATGTAGTGCCGTATGCTCTCGACGAGCGCATCGATCGCCAGTTTCGCCCGCTTGTTTCCGCCTGCCGCTGCCTCTTCGATGTCGCGCAGATCGTTCGACACGCCGCTGATGCCCTTCAGTCCGCCGTCGGCGGCCATGATGGTCAGCAGCTCGTCGACCGGCTTGCCGGTCTTGTCGAGCAGCTTGAGCAGTGCGTAGACGTCGAACTCGCCCACGCGGTTGTTGTGCGGCAGACCGGACTGCGGCGTCATTGCGAAGCTGTTGGCCACGCTGCGCCCTGCGTCGACGGCGCAGATCGAGCTGCTGCCGCCGAGATGGCAGGAGATGAGCTTAAGATCATCCCGCTTCATCAACTCGGCCGTTCGGGTGGCGATGTACCGGTGGCTTGCTCCGTGGAAGCCGTAGCGCCGGACCCCCAGCTTCTCGGTCCACTCGCTGGGGATTCCGAACACCTGCCGGGCCTCGGGGATCGTGGTGTGGAAGCCGGTCTCGAACGCGGCCACCTGCGGAACCTCAGGCAGCCGCTCTCGCAGTGACTTCATCGCCGCGATGTAGGCCGGGTTGTGCGCCGGGGCCACGTCGGTGAAGGTCTCCATCGCGGCCATCACCTCGTTGGTCACCACCGTCGCGTCCCAGCGACCGCCGCAGTGCACCGCCTTGAAGCCGATGCCGGACAGGTCCTCCAGGCTCTTCAGCGCGCCGTCGTCGACCAGCTTGCGCAGGGCAACGTCGATCGCCGCGCCGTGATCCGGTACGTCACCGCTGCCGATCCGCTCGACGCCGCCGCGCGCCAGTTCGCGCTCGTCGGTCATGTCGAACAGGCGGTACTTGAACGACGTACTGCCCAGATTGGCCACCAGGATCTTCATTCCTTGCACACTTGTCGTAGCGGCCGGCGCCTCGCCGGCCGTTCGGCCTGCGGGGGGCAGGCCGCTACAGTGCGACCGAGTCCGGCACTAGAGGTAGATGCCGGCCAAGCCTTCGTGCGGGCGCGGAATCACGTGCGCGCTGACCAGTTCACCGACACGGTTGGCCGCGTCGGCCCCGGCGTCGACGGCGGCCTTGACGCTGCCCACGTCACCCTGAACGATCGTGGTCACGTAGCCGCCCCCGATCTGAATCTGCCTGACCAGATCGACGTTAGCCGCCTTGCACATCGCGTCGGACGCCTCGATCAGCCCCACGTACCCGATGGTTTCAACCATTCCAACTGCGTCATTCATGACTTGCTCTCCAGGTTACTTCCCGCCCTTGGCGCGGGCTTCCGGCGCGGGGATCAGGTTGCTCAGATCGTCGTGCGGACGTGGGATCACGTGCACGCTCACCACCTCGCCGACCCGGCTCGCCGCGTTGGCGCCGGCGTCGGTGGCGGCCTTGACCGCGGCCACGTCACCCTTGACGAAGGACGTGACCATGCCCCGGCCGACCTTCTCGTAGCCGATCTGGGTGACGCTCGCCGCCTTGAGCATCGCGTAGCTCGCTTCGATCGACGA
>CAYMME010000558.1:0-5464 GCA_964391465.1 uncultured Planctomycetales bacterium | reverse complement strand
CTCGACGCCGAAGCGGGTGGCGATCATCTCCTGCGTGGCCACCTCCTGCGGCGTGCCCTTGCGCAGGAAGCCGCCGCCACCGAAGTACAGGTCCTCGGTGTTCTCGCGGACCACGTCGAAGTCGATGTCTTCCGGCGTCTTGTCCTTGAGCGGGCAGTCGACGCCGGGGAAGAGCTTCACCGGCCGGAGGTTGATGTACTGGTCGAGGTCGAACCGCAGCCGGAGCAGCAGCCCCTTCTCGAGGATGCCGGGGGCCACGTCGGGATGGCCGACCGCACCGAGGTAAATCGCGTCGAAGCCGCGGAGCGTCTCGATGTCCTTCTCGTCGATGATCTCGCCGCTCGCCAGGTAGCGGTCGCCGCCGAAGTCGAAGTCCTGGGTCTGGTACTTGAAGTTCTCGAGCTTGCTGACGGCCTCGAGTACCTTGAGCCCCTCGCGGACCACTTCCGGCCCGGTCCCGTCGCCACCTAGTACAGCAATGTTCAGCACAGCGATGTCCTTTCGAAAACAAGCCTGGGCGCAGCACGTATGAGTACCAGATTTCGGGCCGACGATCAAGAAAGCGGTTAGCCATTGGCGGTTAGCTCTTGGTTTTCAGCTCTCAGCTATCAGTTTTCCGCCGTCAGCAGTCGACCGACGTACGCGGGGCAGTGCGGTGCGCGACCGCGCTGGCTGGAATCCGACGTTCTTTCGGGGCACACTTACGTCCGGTGCCTTGCTGGGTGCCCCATCCTTCGCGGCAGTTTCGCGAAGGGTGGGGGACTGATCGCATGAGGCGCGAACTGATGGGACCGATCCATGAAACGAGCAGAGATCATCGAACGCGTGCTCAGTGACGATTCCGTTCCGCTTTGGGTGCCGCTGCTGACGCACTATTGGGGCGAGGGCGGGGCGGCCGTTGTGGATACCGACCGGATGGCGCGTCACACGGGCGCGATCCGGCCTTCGATCCGGTCTTGGATGATTGCCGGCTCGACCGGTGACGGGTGGGACCTCGATGCGGCGCAGTTCGAATCGCTGCTGGCCTTCGCCGCGGGTGGCGGGCTGGGCGACGGTGTGCGGATTCTGATCGGCACTCTCCGGCCTTCGACCGACGAGGTGCTCGCGTTCATCGATCGCGTGCATGCGGCCGCGGGCACAAGTCGCACGGCCACGCTCGATGACAACGTCGCACGGTTGGCTGAGAAGGGCTGGGTAGGCATTACCGTCTGCCCGCCCGTCGGGTCCGATGTGACGCAGGAGGCGATCGTCGAGCATTACCGCACCGTGGCCGACGCGGCCCGGATGCCGCTGGCGGTGTATCAGTTGCCGCAGGTCACGCAGAACGAAATCGCACCAACGACGATGGCGAAGCTCGTGGCCGAGCACGAGGAGATCATCCTGTTCAAGGATTCGAGCGGTGCGGACACGATCGCCAACGCGGCCGAAGGGCTCGATGATGTGGTCCTCGTCCGCGGGGCCGAGGGCAACTACGCCGGCGTGCTCGAGCCGCTTGGCGGGAACTACGACGGGCTGCTGCTGAGCACCGGCAACGTCTTCGGGCCGCAGTTGCGCACGATTCTTGATCGAGTCAACGCGGGCGATCACGCCAAGGCCGCAGCCCTTTCCGACGAACTCACGACGGTCGTCGATCGCCTCTTCGCGGCCGGGGCCGACGCGCCGGTCGGCAACGCGTTCGCCAACGTGAACCGGTGCGTGGACCACGTCAACGCACACGCCAACACCTGGCGCGATCACGAACCGCCGATGGTCTTCGATGGATCGCGGGTGCCACCAGCAGTTGTCGAACGGATCGCGGCGATTCTGAAGGACGCGGGCTGCGTCGGGAAGAGTGGTTACGTGACCTGATCGCCGTCGCCGCCAGGCTGAGCTCGACTCGCAGGCGGCTAGTGGCGGCGCTCGTGTGCTTTCTTCTTGGATCGGTGAATCATGCTTACAGACGCAGAACTGAGAGAGTTAGCGGAAGTGTCGGCCCAGGAGCGGGCGTTTCTCAGCGTCTACTTGCGGCGGCCGCAGTCCGTGGCGGAGCTCGAGAAGAAGCTGCCGAAGTTGCGGCGGTTGCTGAAGGGCGGCGGGGCGGCGAAGGACGAGCGCGAGCACTTCGACGAGAACGTCAAGATGGTCCGCGAGCACCTGGATCGCCATCCGCTCACCGACGGCTCGCTGTGCCTCTTCGCCTGCTGGGCGATCGACTTCCTCAAGGCCGTGCCGTCGGCTGCGCCTGTTGAAGATCTGGTCCAGATCGACTCTTCGCCGTACATCCGGCCGCTGGCCGAGCTGCAGGAGGAGTACGAGAACGTTGCCGTCGTCGTTGCGGACAACAAGAAGGCCCGCGTCTTCCTCGTATCGTCGGCGGTGGCCGGCGACGAGGAGGTCGTGCACGGCAACGTGAAGAACCACGTCAAGAAGGGCGGATGGTCCCAGCAGCGGTACGAACGCCGACGTGACGGGCAGTTGCTCCACTACGCCCGCGAGATCGTCGCGGCCCTGTCGGAACTCGATAAGGCCGAGTCATTCCGGCGCATCGTGCTGGTCGGCGGTAAGGAGATCCTGCGCATCGTCCAGGACGACATGCCGCAGTCCATGCGCCCCAAGGTGGCGGCCAAGGCGGTGCATCTGGGCAAGGGCGAAGACGTGGTCAACGACGATATCTACGAACTGTTCTTCGAGCAGGAACGCCAGTCCGAACGCGATCTGTGGGAGCGGATTCGCGTCGAGTCGCTCCGCGGCGGCCTGGGCGTGGTGGGCCTCGAAGACGTGCTCGCGGCGGCCCGGCAGGGGCGCGTCGAGACGATGATCGTCAACCGCACGTTCAAGCCCCAAGGCCGGCGCTGCCGGGACTGCGACGGCCTTCACCTCGAAGCGATCGAGTCATGCCCGGCCTGTGCATCCACCTCCCTGTTCGAGGTCGGCGTCGTCAACGAGATCGTCGAGATGCTCCAACGCACCAGCGCGGAAGTCGACTTCGCCGAACCGATCGACACACTCACCGAGGCCGGCGAAATCGCGGCCTTCCTGCGGTATTGAACCGCGGCTGCTGAAGAAGTCGGCAAGCCAAGTTCTCTGCAATTGGACTTATCCCCATTCTTCCCGTTCTTCGCGACATCCTGACGAGCGCCCGACTCCCATTGCTCTCCATGGACCAGACCCGTGTCGTTCTCTCTTCGCTTGGTTCAGGCGGTTCACCCGGGGTAGGATGCCCGCAGAGGTGTGGCCAATGGACAATTCCGGGTAGGAGGCCGGTCAACCGGATGACGCATGCGCGATCGCGGGAGACGAACGGCGAGTGTTGTCTGGGAGGATGCGCCCGGGCAGTTCAGAGGCCAAACACAGGCCGACGGGCGCCGCTTCCTGGCCGTACTGTGCTTTCTGCACTTCTTGTACTTCTGCGTTACTGGCGGGGCGGACTTCTGGGCGACGGGCGTTCGAGGCGTAGTCGGCGTTCGCGAGCTTGCTTGGCACAACCTGCTCGACGTCGGTCTGTCGATCATCGTCTACTTCTGTGGCAGAAGCTGCTGGACCAAAGGCCGGTGGGCGAACTCCTGGATCATGATGACGGCGGTCGCGATTTTTGGAGTGTCCGTGGATCAACTGGTTTCCCGGCATCTGCATTACAACGCCTTTCCGTACGCAGGACAGAATTTAGTCTATATTGCATTCCCTATCTTAAGGAAGCTCTCATTCTTCGTCGTCTTGCTCGTGGGCTTATGGCTGGGGCGTACAACGCTGCGTCCATGGTGGCGCAGGTATCCCCCATGGCTCCTGATGGCCAGCGCCTGGTCACTGGCTTTCATCCCGTATCTTGCCTTCGGATCAGGTCTTGCCCACTACGTACACGAGTGGCTCGCACAGTATGGGGGCACGATCCTTACCGGCCCCCTTGTGCTCGCCGGACCGTTCGCTACGACCGTGTTGCTCCTGCTGGCCAAACCCGTTGCGAGGTTGGCTGCTCTGGTGATGGGGGTCGTTGTCATGGTCCTTGCCGTACAAGGAGCCTGGACGGTCGCCGGGCTTGTTTGCAGTGGCATTCGAATGTTGTATATGGAGTCACCTTATCCGATGTCTGAGGAGGTGTCGCACTGGAGACTCTTCTTGCTGAATGATTCAACGTTTCGGTGGGTGATCATAGATCAATTGATCGTGGCCGGCCCCTGGTTTCTCATCGCGGTTTACGTGCGGCTGCACCCAATGCGGTTGCCCGCTGACGACGGGTCACCCTATCCGCGCCGCTACTGTGCCAATTGCTTCTACAACCTCCACGGCGTCAACGACGATCAATGCCCCGAGTGTGGCGTCGTGTTGTCGCCCGATACCCGCGCTGTTGCGCCCGTGCCCGAATGATACGCGGGTGGGGACAGGCCAAAACCTGTCGCCCAGAATCGAACCTAACACCTTATTCTGGTCTGTTGTCCTCAACCGGGTCCGATCAGCGTGCCGTGCACGTCCTTCGCCGGCGGGCGATGGCCCAGGCTCCGGCAGTGAGCAGCACTGCGGCCATGGTCATGAGTCCCCACTCGGAGAGGGTGGGCACGATGGCTTCGCACGGCAGGGTGCCGGAGGTCTCGACGAGGGATACGACCTGGTCCATGCTCGGGTTGCAGACCGTCTGCACGATTCCGCTCGGCCAGAAGATCTGGATTTGCTCGATGGCGGTTGCGTTGCCCAGCCCGAACTCGACGGGCAGGCTGTTCTGCGAGCCGCGACCTGCTCCGCCGCTGACCTCCTTGGCCGTCGTGCGCAGGTCGGTCGTGACTTCGATGCGGGCGCCGATGCCGCTGCGGTTGCTCACCGTGCCCTCGAGCTTGACCGTCAGCCAGTGGTTTCCGTTGTTGGTGTCGTTGCGCCAGAGCCGGGTGGGGGCGCTCGCGCCGGCGGTCACGCAGAGATCGAGGTCGCCGTCGTTGTCGAAATCGGCGAAGGCCGCCCCGCGGCCGTCGAAGTCTCCGCCGCCCAGCGTGGCCGTCACGTCGCTGAACGAAACGCCGCCGTTGTTCCTGAACAGCACGTTGGGCGTCGTGGTGGCCGAAAAGCCGTTGGTGACGAAGAAGTCTTCCCAGCCGTCGTTGTCCACGTCACCCGCGTTGCAGCTAATGCCCCAGCCGTCGGGATCATCGGTCCCGGTTGCGACGGCGACCTCGACGAAGCTGATGCCGTCGACGTTGCGGTACAGGCCGTTGGGATCCGGATCGACCGTGCCGGCATCCGGCCAGGTGGTCCAGTAGAGATCGAAGTCGAGGTCGTTGTCGTAATCGAATGACAGCACGCCCATACCGAAACCGACCAGATTGATGCCGGCCGCAACGGTGATGTCACTGAAGCCGCCGCCGGTGTTGAGGTAGAGCAGATTGAGATCGCCGCTGCGATTTCCGGTGAACAGATCGATGAGCCCGTCGCGGTTGACATCGGTGGCCATGTATAGCTCGGGGTTCCTGGGAATCGCGCTGTGAGAGACTCCTGGCCGTAT
>CAYMME010000557.1:0-5478 GCA_964391465.1 uncultured Planctomycetales bacterium | reverse complement strand
CGCGAGCAGAATCGCGGCCTTGCCCCTCAAAGAGCGCGAGCACTCACACGCTGTTCGTCGATCCCCGCTCCGGAGCGCAGGACTCCGCGGAGGTTATGGGCCCGAATGGCTATTGGCTCGTGTCACACTGGACGCGGCCGGGCTCCGCCTACGTCGAGTCGGTGCGCGAGCTCAAACGGAGTCGCGGCTGGGGTCCGGAGCAGGCGGCCGGCGGGCCCGACACGCCCCAATCGGGAGACATCGTTACGGCCTGGGCATCGGCGTCGCAGGACGGCCAGCCGGAGTGGCTCGTCCTGGACTACGCCGATCCGGTCATTCCGGCGAGCATTCACGTCTACGAGACCCACAACACCGGGGCGCTGGTGAAGGTCAGCGTGTTCACCGCCGGGGACAAGGAGGTCGTGGTTTGGGAGGGGCAGGACCCGACGCCGGTCGGCGCCGGGATCGGAGTGTCCCGGATTCCCGCAAACGTCAACTTCGAGACGAAGCGCGTGAAGCTTCACATCGATTCACCCGCCGTGCCCGGTTGGAACGAGATCGACGCGGTAGGGCTCGTCGATGAGCGTGGCAACACGCAATGGGCGATAGTGGTGCAGGCGAGCAGTACGTACGCCAGTAGGTCGCACCGCGGGGCCAGACCCGGCGGCACGACGCCCCGGGAACTCATTCCACACTGGTGCGCTTTCGGCGCACCTTCGGCGGCGTATCGCTCCGGCTCCACAACTCGGGAAAGGCGCGCCGCAGCAGCCTTCGGCTGGCCGTTCCTGGCCCTGCACGCGTCACACGACGTGGCGTGGACCGCGACCGCTTCAGGGGGTCCGCGGTACGCCAGTAGCGGCGGCGCCCCCACGGTCACCGGCACCGCCACTCCGACCTTCATCCCGTATCGTCCGATCTTGGTCGGTTTCGCGCTGAACACGGGCCTCTACGCGCTCGCGTTGGCGCTGATCTTGTATGTGCTTTTCAGACCGATGCGTGCACTGAAGGAACTGCTGCGCTTGCGTCGCGGGCACTGTCTGGTTTGCGACTACGACCTGCGATACGACTTCGTGCGCGGTTGTCCTGAGTGCGGCTGGCGGCGGGACGGCGCCGAGTGACTCGCGCTTCGAGTGGTGATCTGTCAGGACGAAGTCGTGGCGAAGGCCGGTCGGCGCGGCGGTTGTCGGGTGGGGAATGCCACGCGTGTGGGTACGTCGATGGGTGCGACGGGTTCCGTCGTAGGCCGGGCGGGGACTCCGACGACGGTGGTCATCGGTTCCACGTCTCGGATGACGACCGCCCCGGCGCCGACGACAGCTTCGGTGCCGATGCGGATGTTCTGGACGACGGTGGCGCCGATACCCACGTGCGCTCCGGCGTCCACGTCGACATGCCCGGCCAGGCGGACTCCGGGACAGATGTGAACGGCGGTTCCGATCTTGCACTCGTGGTCGATGATGCAGCCGGTGTTGAGGATGACCGAGTCGCCGATCTGGCCGTGGGCGCAAACGAGGGCCCCGGCCGCAATCACGACGTTCCGCCCGAGCGAGACGGTGCGAGCCAGGTTGGCCGACGGGTGGATCGCGTTGATCAGTTCCAGGCCCAGATCGGGCACGCGGCGGGCGAAATCGCACCGGATCCCGTTGTCGCCGATGGCGATGACGGTGGCCTCGACGCCCTGCTCGCGGAGGGCCGAGATCTGGTCGAGGCCGCCGAGGATCGGCAGACCATCCATGCGCCGGCCGTGCAGGGTCGGAGAGGAGTCAAGGAAGCCGACGACCTCGTGCCGGCCGGCGCTGAGCAGAATCTCGAGCACGACCCGACCATGCCCGCCCGCCCCGATGATCACGCACTTCATAGCCGTTCTCTTCGCCATCGTTGCCGCCACGCGCATGCGAAGCCACGTTGATTATCGGCGGAAACCGGCACGAACCCTTGCCCGATCGGGCAAGTAAGAACAGGAGGACACATGCGGTCCAGACCTCGGATGCGAACCGATTGGGGGGCATTTCACGGACGAGGTGCGACAAAACGTCGATACCAGTGTGTGCAAGCGTGTTTGCCGACGGCACCGGATGCTTGAGGTGGTGCGCACCGGCCAGGTTCGGTAGGCTGTGCGCCCGACGCTTGAGTCCGCCCGGTTGCCGTGCGGGCTGGGCATCGGTGCTTTGCGCTTCAGCTCGGGAGTGCCGGATCGGAGAAGCACGCACGGCAAGGATACGATTCGATGGGATCGGTGGTGCAGGGTTTCGTTGACGCGTTTCGCCATCGGGCATTCGTGGTGGCGATCGTGGTGCTCGGCGGGTCCGCTCTGGGCCTCGAGTGGGCGGTCGACGCCCTCGGCGTGCAATTCCGGAAGCGTGCCCTCCCACTGCGCCGGCCCCTCACGGAACTCGACGCGAACCGCGTGCGACTCAGGCCCTACGAAGTGCGCAGGAAGATGCGCATCCCGGACGAGGTCGTGAACGGACTCGGAACGGATAAGTACATCCAGTGGTCCCTGGAAGACACGACGAAACCGCCGGGCGATCCGCACAAGCATGCAATCCTCTTCATCACCTACTACACGGGCAAACCCGACCAGGTGCCGCACGTACCCGAGGTCTGCTACCAGGGCGGGGGATACGCGGTGGAGTCCATCGACAACAAGGAACTGGACATCCCGACGCTCGGGGAGGCGAACCGCGAGGTGCCGGTGCGGCTGCTGAGGTTCGTCAGATCAAAGCTCGGCGTACGACGGCAACCGCCGGTGGTCTACACATTCCACTCGAACGGAGTATTCTGCGGGGGGCGCACGGCGGTGCGCGCGGCGATGGCCAATCCGTTCGAGCGATACGGTTACTTCAGCAAGGTCGAGGTCGCGTTCTACTCGCCTCGGAAGCTGGAGGCACTGGGGGCCGAGGCGGTCGAGCCGCCGGTGGAGGAGACGGTTCGTGCGATGGAAGCGTTGCTGCGTGTGGTCCTGCCGCTGCTCGTCGAACGGCATTGGCCGGATTGGGCGCGGCGCGAGGGCACCGCAGTGGGTAGCGATACGCAGGAGCCGGCAGGCGGGGACTAGGGCGCACGTATATCGAGGAAGAACGCACCGTTGCGGCGAGACCGCATACATGAGCAAGGATTGAGAAGGCGATGGCCAGGCGACTGAACAAGAGACTGGTGGTTGGACTCACCATCGGGGCGATGATGGTGACGGCGGGGGCTGCGGTGGTGATGGTGGTGGCCATGCCGGAGCGGGATCCGGAAATCGTCGCCGAGCGAGGACGGGCCCTCATCGCCAACGGGGAGTTCGAAGAGGGCGTGAGGCGAATTCTGCGTGCGGGGAACATCTCCCGCAAGGCGGGTGAGCCGGACGCACACAAGTACCTGATCGAAGCGGGTGACGCATATATGGAGGAGGGTTCGGCCGAACAGGCGCGGCAGCTCTGGCAGCGGGCCGCCATCCAGGATCCGACCAACGCGGTTCCGCAGCTCCGGCTCCTGGAGCTCGCGTTGGAGTACGTTCAGTCTCCTCGTGCCCCGATTCGATATTGGCGTCAGGTTCTGACCGACGCGCAAGCGCTGCTCGCCCTCGATGAGGGCAGCTCGAAAGGCGTGTACGCGCGCGGGCTGGCGTACCTTGCGCTGACCAGTGAGGATCCCGACTATGAGCAGAAAGGGGTCGCGGATCTGAAGGCCGCCATTCAGGCCGCTCCGACGGAACCCACGTACGCGCGAGATCTCGCGCGGTACTACGTGCGATCGAAGAAGCCGGATGAAGCCGAAGCCGTGCTCACCGCCATGCTGAAGGCGGCGCCGGAGAGTGCCCGCGCGCACCAGTTCCACGCGATGTTTCTGAATCAGTACGAGCGTCACGAGGAGGCCTTGGCTACGCTGAACAGAGCGGTCGAGCTCGCCCCGGACGACCCTGAGGTATTCGTTACGCTCGGTCGATACTGGATACAGCACAAAGATCCCGACAAGGCGCGCGAAGCATTCCGCAAGGCGATCGCGGCCGATCCGGACGCGTATCCGGCCTATATGCAGCTCGGTGCGCTATACATGCGCGAGAAGCAGCCCGCCGAGGCACTGAAGGTACACAACGAGCGTATTGCCCGCGGGCCGTTGAAACGCAGCGGATTCAAGGCGGGAGCCAACCGCTTGGCGCACTTCCGTCTTCTGGACGCCGCCGCCGTCGCCGCGATGTCTCAGGCCAACACGGCGGAGGACGAGGCAACAACCGAGTCGTCACTCACCGAGGCGGAGCGGTATCTCGAGCAGATGGTGGCGGAACTCGGCGAGAACGAGCACACACACTCGATTCGCGGCCGACTCGCGATGCTGCGTCGGCGGCACACGGACGCGATTCGGGAACTCGAGCAGGCGGTCGAGGGCCGGCCGGGATGGGTCCCACGCCCGGTCGATGTAACGAATCTCGCACGCCTGTATGTCAAGCAGGGCCTTCTCGGCAAGGCCGAGGAGATCTTGGTCGACATCACGCAGCGGTTCCCCGTGGGCGATTCTCCGGACGAGTGGACGGTGCAGGCGCGGCTGGAGCTTGCGGTGGTACGGAATCGTGTGAACAGGCCCGGCCTGGCCATCCGGGCTGCCAATGAGGTACTCGAACGCCACCCGAACCACCGCCAGGCGAGTATCGAGAAGGCACGGGGGCTCGAGATCCAGGCGAAGAGCGCCACGGGGGCCCGTCGTGCCGATCTCAGGGCTCGGGCCGCCGCCCTTCTCCGGAACCTGCCCGCGGCAGAGGGGGTGGCAGGCTGGCGCAACAAGTTGACCTCGCACCTGCTTGAGGGTGACTTGGAGGCCGCCATAGTGCTGTTGGAGGATGTGCTCCGGGGAAAGCCCGCCGATGAGGACGTCCTCCGAAGCCTCGTCACGATCTACCTGCAGACCGACCGGCGGGACGCTGCCGCGAAGGTGATCGCGACCGCTGCGCAGCAGAATCCGGACAGTCGCAGCATCAAGCAGCTCCAGATCCTCACGGCGACGGATCTCAGCGAAGAGGATCGTGTGGTCCGGCAACGGCAGTTGCTCGAAGAGATCGAGGACCCCTTCGCGCGGGCCGTCTCGTTGGCACGCTATGCGTTGCGAAGGGACGAGGTCGCCGAGGCGCAGCAACATTTGGATGCGGCCGAAGACCTCGAGCCCGACTCGGGACCGGTTGTGCATCAGCAGTTTCTGCTCGCGATGCGACAACTCGATTGGGTACGGGTGGAGAAGTACGTGACTCGGTGTGCGGAGCTGAACGTCGACGGAGCCGAGGGGCGTAGTTTTCGCGGGCAGGTGCATCTGGCTCGGGCGGAGCAGGCATCCAAACGCCGGGAAGCCGAGACCATCAAGGCGGAACTCGAGCTTGCGGTGGCGGAGTTCAGTCAGGCCCTCGAAATGTACCCTTCCAACTCGCTGGTGCAGACCTGGCTGGGTGCCGCCCATCGTTCGTTGGGCAACATCGACGACGCCAAGGCGGCGCTGGCCGAGGCCCTGGCTCTGAATCCGAACAACGGG